>DATJTG010000048.1:0-14953 GCA_035503555.1 Acidobacteriaceae bacterium
CGATCCGGACGTATATGATGGGCGGCATGTTGAGGCGGTCTGGTCTTTTATTTGGAACGCTGCTGATCTTTGGAATCCTGCTCATACCGAGCGCCGGTTTTGCACAGGATGAGGCGCTGCATCAGCGATTCGACGCGGTGCTGAAGCAGCATGGAATTGTCGGGGGCGGCATCGCGGTTGTGCACGGGCAGGCGCCGGCGACGGAGTTCTTCTACGGCGTGATGAAGGCCGGTTCAGACCAGCGCGTCGACGGCGCCACCACCTATAACTGGGCATCGATCACCAAAACCTTGACGGCGATTGCGATTCTGCAACTCCGCGATCGCGGCAAGCTCTCGCTCGACGATCCGGCAGTGAAATACGTGCCGGAGCTGCGGCAGATCCACGACGAATTCGGGCCGGTGGATGCGATCACGATTCGCGATCTGTTGACGCACAGCGCGGGCTTTCGCAATCCCACATGGCCGTGGGACTGCGACGACACCAGCAATTGCGATTGGCAGCCGTTTGAGCCGACCCACTGGGCCCAGGTGGCCGCGATGCTGCCCTACACGCATATCGCGTTCAAGCCCGGGAGCCAATGGAGCTATTCAAATCCGGGGTATGTGTTTCTGGGCCAGATTATCGAGCGGCTAAGCGGCGACGATTACGAGATCTATATCACGAAGAACATTCTGATGCCTCTGGGCATGACCGCGAGTTACTTCGACGTCTCTCCCTACTATCTGGAGCGGCGTGTTTCGGCAAGTTATCTGCGGGCCGGAAGTAAGTTGACTGAGCAGCCATTTGACTTCGATACGGGCATCACCACTTCGAACAGCGGCCTGAAGGCGCCCATCACCGATATGGAGAAGTACGCGAGATTTCTGCTGGGCGATGCGGCGAATCCGGTGTACGACGTGGTGCTGAAGCGCAGTTCGCTCGAGGAAGCCTGGACCGGGGTCCTCCCGGTGATGGGCGAGGAGGCGACCGCTTACACGAAGGATGCTCCGAAGATGGGCCTGGGGTTCTTCGTGCTGCGCCTGAACGGGCACCGCTATGTATATCACGATGGCGATCAGGGCGGTTTCTCGTCGGAGCTGTTCCTCGATCCGGAGCGGCACGCGGCCGGCATTCTCGCGGTCAACACCACCGATACTGGGGCGCCCGCGCCGTCGACGGAGCTGCATCCGCAGTCGAACACCGAGCCGGAGCCGAGCACCGATCTGCGGCTCACGCTGCGCCAGGATTTGATTGACCACGTGTTTCCGGCCCTGGCGGCGCAGAGCGGTGCTGGACAATCGCGATGACAAGTTTGGTACGAAGGAAGATAGATCGACCCTAACTTCGGCACGAATTTGTATCCTGACCCTATGCTCCGTCGCTGCGTGACGATCTGGTCCCTGGTCGCCCTGACCATGTTGACCTTCGCGGCGCAGGGATTGCAGGCGAAGCAGGCAAGCACGGAGACCGGGCCTGGCGCTCCGATTGCGATCGACGGCCTCGGCAAAGGGACCGTGAGCCTCAGCGGGCCGTGGCAATTTCATCCGGGCGACGATGCCGCGTGGGCGAGTCCTGCATTCGACAGCTCCGGGTGGGAGCGGATTTCTGCGGACAAGCCGTGGGGCGCACAGGGGCACGCCGGACTGGCGGGCTTCGCGTGGTACCGCTGCTCCATCGAAGTGACACCGGCGCCAGGCGTTGCGCCGAGATTTTCGCTGCTGGTGCCGCAGGTTTTCGACGCCTACGAGATCTACTGGAACGGCAAGCTTGTTGGGCGCAACGGCGTGCTGGAGCCGCAGCCGAACTGGCTCTACTCGCAGCCGCCGCAGGCCTTCGATCTGGGCGTTGCGGAGCATGGCGTCCTGGCCGTGCGGGTGTGGAAGAGTCCCTTCCTTTCCGACGATTCGCGCGAGGAGGGCGGGTTTGCCACCGCGCCGCTGATTGGCAGCCGCGACGCAATTGCGACCGCAAAGGCCGCGCTGGAGTTCCGCTGGCTGCGCGGTCATCAGTTCATCTTCGGCGAGAATCTGCTGTGCGCCGTGATCGCGCTGCTGAGTCTTCTGCTGTGGAGCCGAACGCCGAGCCGATGGGTCTTGTTCTGGACAGCGAGCTTCGCGCTGATCCCGCCGGTCAATCTGCTGCTGCTCAACGCGCACATGGCGTTGCCGTATCGAGTCGTTATGGCCGCGGTGCAGCCGCTCTCCGCGATCCGGGATCTCTCGCTCTGGTTTCTGCTCCTCTGGGTGCTGCTCCTGCATGAGCATCGTGGCATCGCGCGGCTCACACGCATTCTCGCGTGGGTCTGGCTGGTGGCCGCCGCGCTCGACGGCGTGCTGATCAACATCGCGTGGAATCCGCGGTGGACGCGGCTCGTGCAAAATGCCGATGCGGTATCGGGCATTCTTTCGATTGTGCTGGAGGCTTTTCCTCTGCTTCTGGCAGGCTATGCGGTCATCCATCGCCGGCAGCTGGACTCGGCGCGCTGGCTGGTGGCGATCCTCACCCTGCTCGACGAGATGCTGGTGGTCACGCGCAACGGGCTTAAAGAAAGCCGCCCGTTCGGCAACTGGTCCATCCCGGCCACGATCGACGCGCCTCTGTTCACCATCGGCGGCAGCGCCATCTCGCTGTACACCTTCGCGGGACTTTTGCTTCTGGTGGCCATTGTCTACGCGGTCTACAGCAGCGTTCGCGACGACCAGCGGCGCCAGGACGCGCTGGAGCTCGAAAAGCTGGAGCTCATCCGCGAAACCAGCCTGATGCGGTACCAGGCCGAGCACGACGGCCTGACCGGGCTGTGGAATCACCGGGTGATCGTGGAGCAACTGCGCGAGGAGATGAACCGCGCGCACCGCAATGGGTCTGCCCTCAGCGTGGTGCTGATCGACGTCGACCACTTTAAGAAGATCAACGACAGCTTCGGACATCCGGCCGGCGATCTGGTGCTGCAGGAACTGAGCAGCATCTTCACGCACGCGCTGCGCCCCTACGATTCCGTGGGCCGCTACGGCGGCGAGGAGTTTCTGCTGATCCTGCCTGGCTGCGAACTGGAGAGCGCGATGCTGCGCGCCGAACAGCTGCGCTCGGCGGTGGAGTCCGCGCTCATTCGGGATGGCGAGATCGCACTGCAGGTGACCGCAAGTTTTGGCGTGGCTTCTGCGCTTGCCTCGCAAGCCGAGGCCGAGACGGTGATCCGCGCCGTCGATGCGGCGCTCTACCGCGCGAAGAGCATCGGGCGCAACTGCGTCGTTGCCGATCGGATGGATTTGCCTCTCTTCGAAGGCCACGGAGAGGTCTGAGGCGCGCTGCCGCCCTGCCCAAGTTACGTTGACGCAATCCGCTTTCCCAGGAAGGATCGGCCAGATATCTTCTGCCTATCCTGCTGCGGGTATTCGTCTCAGTGCTTCACAAGGACGGGCGGATCGTTCGCGCGACTGCTTATTTCTCCGCATCTCCCAAAGGCGAAGATTGTTCCGCGAACGCCGCGTCTGTGCAGGCGCGAACTTTCTTCACAATGCCCGTCCACACCGGATTAGTTTTCGACGCATCCCAGGTGCCGGCAGCAACCGCTGCTTCGTACGCTGCGTCCTTCTCCCGTCCCAGCTGGTACGCGGGAAGCTCCTGCACGAGTTTGAACGCGGCGGCCATGACGACGCCCACATCGTCGCGGAGATGGTCGGGAACGCTGGCATAGACCTCCGCCTTGTGCTCCTCGATCCACTGGAACGCGACGGGCAAAACGACGGAGCTCACCCAATCTCCGTAGGCATGCAGGGCTTCCATCCCGGTAATCCATGAGGGGTGCATCTCGGAATCGCGATGCCCCTCGTGATGATGCCTGCCTTTGTCCGGCGGGCAGTAGTTGCACTCCAGCTTCACGTGCCTGACGTGATGCATCAACGTTCTCCTTTGCAGCAACGGCATGGTTGGGTGGTTCGAAGCCTGATTTCTGCTGAGGCCTGTTAGCCGTATGCTGCCCGAGCCCGGTTGCTGGCGACAAGCTACGAAGGTTGTATGACGTCGATGCGCAGAAGGGATTGCGGCTGCGAAGGGCCGGCTGGGCTGGTCTTCTCTCGATGCGTTCCCTTTCATAAGGACACAGGGTTTTTCTTGACCCTATGGAAAATGCCTCCTAGGATGACGGCACGATGGAGACGCCGCGGCCGTCGATTGGGCAAAGCATCGGAAGCTATCGCATCACCGCGCTGCTGGGCAGTGGCGGGATGGGTGCTGTGTATCGCGCGACAGATGTGCGTCTCGAGCGGGAAGTCGCGCTGAAAGTGCTCCGGCCGGAGACGCTGGGCATGGAGCCCCAGGCTGTGGAGCGGTTCCGGAGGGAAGCCCGTGCGCTGGCGAAGCTAAATCACCCCCACATTGCCACGGTTTACGACGCGGGCGAGGAGAACGGGCTCGACTACATTGTGATGGAGTGTGTGGAGGGAGAAACTCTGGCGGCGCGGCTGCGCCAGGGCCCCATAGGGGTGCAGGAAGCGACTCGGGTAGTGATGGAGACCGCCGAGGCCCTCGATGAGGCCCATGCGCGAGGGATCATCCACCGGGATATCAAACCGGCCAACGTCATGCTTACGCAACGCGGAGGCGCCAAGGTTCTGGATTTTGGAGTCGCGAAGCTCCTGGCGGCGGCCGACGCGACACAAACGGCTCTTCCTTCGCAGGGTGCAGTGGGAACTCCGATGTACATGTCGCCGGAACAGGCGACGGGCAAGGCCGTGGACGCACGAACGGACCTGTGGAGCCTGGGCGTGTTGTACTACGAGGCGCTGACCCGACAGGCGCCCTTTCGGAGAGAGAGCGGGCTTGCGACTTTGCGGGCGATCGCTGAAGAGAAGCCGAGGCCATTGCGGGCGCTGCGCCCGGAGATTCCGGAGGATGTGGAGCAGATCGTGACGCGGGCGCTCGAGAAAGATGCGGCGCTCAGATATCAGACTGCGGCACAGATGGCAGCGGACGCGCGGGATGTGCTGGCCAGAATGAGCGGCTCGGGCATCGCCGCGGCGCAGAGCGCAGAGCAGAAGCGGCGCTCGTGGATAGCCGGCGTCGCTGCGGGGGCAGCTTTGGCGCTGGCGCTGGCGATCGCAGCGGGCTGGCTGGGATACCGGCGGATCGCGGAGCGGCGATGGGCGCGCGAAGAGGCGATCCCGCAGATCGAGAACCTGGTGAACGACCGGCTGCCTCTGGCGGCATTTCGGCTGCTGCAACGAGCGCAAAAGGATTTGCCGGAAGATAAGGGACTGACGAACCTGGCGGCGGAGAACACGACAAAGATATCGGCGACCTCCGAGCCAGGCGGGGCGCTGGTGGAGATCCAGGATTATCTGGCTCCGCAGAGCGAGTGGATGCGGCTGGGAACGACGCCGTTAGCCGGAGTGGCGATTCCGCAGGGGTATTTCCGCTGGCGGGTGACGGCGCCGGGGCAGAAGCCCGTGGTGACGGCGCCGGAGACCGAGGCCACGATGGACTTTCCAATCGCGGAGGAGCTCAAGGCTCCCGCTCGGATGGTGTACGTGCCCGGACAGAACTGGTCAGAGTATGAGTCGTTTATCGGGTGGCTGGGACCGTATGCCCTGCCTTCGTACTATATGGATCGCTACGAGGTAACGAATGCGGAGTACCAGCGATTTGTGGACGCGGGAGGATACGAGAAGACAGCTTACTGGCCGGCGGAGTTTCAGGAGCACGGGCAGAAACGAAGCCGAACCGAGGCGATGGGCCGTTTCCGCGATTCGACTGGGAGACCGGGACCCTCGACCTGGGCCGGCGGCCACTTTCCGGCCGGACAGGACAACTTTCCGGTGAGCGGCGTGAGCTGGTACGAGGCGATGGCGTACGCCGCTTATGCCGGCGAAGCGCTGCCGACGATCGGGCAGTGGCTTGAAACCGCGAACGTCGACGAGGCAGAGTACATCGTGGCGCTCAGCAACGTAAAGAGCAACGGGCCATCGGCGGCAGGCGCCTACCAGGGGATCGGGCCCTACGGAAACTACGACATGGCCGGAAACGTGCGCGAATGGATTGCGAACTCGGTGGATGGGGATAACCTGCTCATCCTGGGCGGATCCTGGCGGACGCCGAACTATCTGTTCACCAATCCTGAGGCGCTGACGCCCTTCGACCGCTCCGACACCAACGGATTCCGATGCGTGCGGAACCTGGGACCGATGCCCCAGGCCGCCACTGCTCCGATTCACAAGATTGGCCGCGATTTCGCGGCTTACAAGCCCGTCAACGATGACGTGTTCCGCGCCTACACGCTCCTGTATGCCTACGAGAAGACACCGCTGAACGCGAAGGACGAAGGCGCAGTGAAGGAAACGGACGACTGGCGCGAGGAAAAGGTGTCGTTCGACGCCGCGTATCACGGCGAGCGCATGTCCGCGTATCTGTTTCTGCCGAAGCGGGTCAAACCGCCGTACCAGGCTGTTCTGTTTTTTCCGAGCGCGCGCGTGCTGTTCCTGCCGCATGACAGCAGCGTGCTGGGCGATGTGAATTACTTCGACTACATCATCCAGAGCGGGCGCGCTGTGATCTATCCGGTGTATGAGGACACGTACGAGCGGCGCTCCACGCACCAACTGCCCAGCGCCGATAACACCATCGACCTGCCGGTGGAGTGGTACAAGGATGCGGCGCGATCGCTCGATTACCTCGACACGCGTCCCGATATCGACAAGGAAAGGATCGCCTACCTGGGCGTGAGCATGGGGGCGGCAAACGGCGTGATCTTCGCCACGCTCCTGCAGGAGAGGCTGAAGGCGGCAGTGTTTCTGGACGGAGGCTACTTCCTGCAGCAGCCAACTCCCGGCATTGACCAGGCGGACTTTGCGCCGCGCCTGAAGCTGCCCGTACTGATGGTGAATGGTCGGTACGACTACACCTTTCCGCCGGCGACGGCCCAGGATCCGCTCATGGCGATGCTGGGCACTCCACCTGCGAACAAGGAACACGTGGTCCTCGATACGCCGCACGACGTGAGCGAGGATCGGGGACGGCTGGTTCCGGCGGTACTGGGCTGGCTGGACAAATACCTCGGCCGCGTGCAGTAGGGCGACTCTCCCTTCCGTGACAAAGGGGTCTTGAGCCGCTTCGGAGCGGACCGTCGCATTGCGAGCACCGGCCCTGCCCAGGCGATCGCTGACAGCCCGTAAATGACTGAAAAATGAACCTCTTTTTGCACTCTTCCTGGGGCATCGGGAAGGTCATCCGGGGTGCTAAAATAGAGAGGTCGGAGACCCTCGGAAATCCTTCGATTTTCCTGTGTTTTAAGGGCCGGCTGGGCCTGATGCGAGGGGTCTGCGCAGAGGGTCGGGTCTCAGTCGGGACAGAGTTTTCTGACCGATATTTCTACCGGAATTATTCACAATCCAGCAACTGAACAGCACGATCCCGGAGCTGCATGGCGACTAAAGAAGTTACTCCTCAGGAAAAGGCAATCCTGCCCGGCATGGACGACAAGAACGGCAAGCAGGCAAGCGGGAACGGCAACGGTTCGTACACCGGCGAAAATATTAAGGTCCTTGAGGGCCTGGAGGCAGTACGCCTGCGTCCGGCCATGTACATCGGATCGACCGGCGAGATGGGTCTGCATCACCTGGTCTACGAAGTCGTCGACAATTCCGTCGACGAAGCGCTAGCCGGATACGCGTCGAAGATCGAAGTCACCATCCACGTGGATAACTCCATCACGGTAATCGATGACGGGCGCGGCATTCCTGTGGATGAGATGACGCTCGACAACGGCGAAAAGATGTCGGCGGTGCAGGTCGTGCTCACCAAGCTGCACGCAGGCGGCAAGTTCGACACTTCGACCTACAAAGTATCCGGCGGCCTGCACGGGGTGGGCGTGAGCTGCGTGAATGCTCTGGCCGAACAATTCACGGTGGAGATCTGGCGCGACGGGCACACGTACGAGCAGGATTACTCGAAGGGCGTGCCCACCTCCGGTCTGCGGCAGACGGGCACGAGCAAGCGGCGCGGCACGCAGATTCACTTCCTGCCCGATAAGTCGATCTTTACCGTCACCGAATACAACTACGACACCCTGGCGCAGCGGCTGCGCGAGCTGGCCTTCCTGAACAAGGGGCTGATCATCACGCTGACCGACGAGCGCGCCACCGATCCCAAGACCGGCGAGGCAAAGAAGGCGGAGTTCCGGTACGCCGGCGGCATCGCGGAGTTCATCAGGCACCTGAACCGCGGCAAAAGCGTTTTGCACGACAAGCCCATCGTGATGGAGGGGCTGCGTGACGGCGTGGATATGGACATCGCGCTGCAGTACAACGACGGCTACTCCGACACGGTCTTCTGCTTTGCGAACAACATCAACACCGTCGACGGCGGGACGCATCTCTCGGGCTTCAAAACCGCGCTGACGCGCACCATCAACGCCATTGGGCAGCAGCTCGGGCTCTTCAAGGACGTGAAGGAAAACCTGACCGGCGACGACGTCCGCGAAGGATTGGTCGCTGTGATCAGCGTCAAGCTGCCGCAGCCGCAGTTCGAAGGGCAAACCAAAGGCAAGCTGAATTCCGACATCGCCGGTACGGTGCAGGCGCTGGTGAACGAGCGGCTGGGTGCCTTTCTCGAACAGAATCCCCCGGTTGCGCGCAAGATCATCAACAAAGCAATTGAAGCAGCGCGAGCCAGAGAAGCGGCGCGCAAGGCCCGCGATCTCACGCGGCGCAAGGGCGCGCTCGATGGCGGCGGCCTGCCGGGCAAGCTGGCCGATTGCTCAGAACGCGATCCGGGCCGGTGCGAGCTGTATCTGGTCGAGGGCGAGAGCGCAGGCGGCACGGCGAAGCAGGGGCGCGACCGCAAGTTCCAGGCGATTCTCCCGCTCAAGGGCAAAATCCTCAACGTGGAGAAGGCGCGCTACGACAAGATGCTCGGCCACGAGGAAATCCGCGCCATGATTACGGCGCTGGGCACGGGTATCGGCAAGGACGACTTCGACGCGAGCAAGCTGCGCTACAGCAAGATCATCCTCATGACCGACGCCGACGTGGACGGATCGCACATCCGCACGCTGTTGCTCACGTTCTTCTTCCGGCACATGCAGGAGCTGATCAAGCGGAGCAACGTGTACATCGCGCAGCCGCCGCTGTTCAAAATCAAGAAGGGCAGGCGCGAGGAGTACATCAAGGACGAGCGCGAGTTCGTGCGCGTGATGGTGAAGCGCGCGGCCGAGGGCATCATCGTGCGCTACGGCGAGGGTGCGGCGAAGATCGAAGGCGCGGCTCTGACCAAATTCATGGGCCAGCTCAACGAGTACCTCGGCTTCTTCGATAAGGTCGACAAGCGGCTGCGCAACGAGGAAGTCACAAATCTCCTGGCGCATCACGAGCTGACGAAGCGCGCCGACTTCGAGAACGAGGCGAAGCTGCAGGCGCTTTATAAGGACCTCGAGAAGATCCAGAAGAAATACCAGTTCAAGGAACTGGGCAAGCCGGTGAAGGACGAAGAGCACCAGACCTGGTCGCTGGAGTTCAGGGACTCGCAGGGTGCCGAGCGGAAGATTGACTGGTTGCTGGCGTCGTCGCCCGAGTACCGGCAGATGATGTCGAAGCACAGCCAGATCGGGGCCATGCTGGAGCCGCCGTTCATCGTGGAGTACGCTGCCAGGGCGAACGCTGCGGCCGAGGCCGAAGAAGAAGAGCCCGAGGGCGTGGACAGCGCAGGCGAGGGCAATCCGCAGATCGGCAAGGCTGCCGCGCCTGGCTCAAAGCGCGCGGGACGCGCCGGGCAGGAGCCGGTCGAGAAGCAGACCCCGCGAGAGCTCTTTGAGTACGTGATCGAGCAGGGCCGGCGCGACTACCAGGTGCAGCGCTACAAGGGCCTGGGCGAGATGACAGCGGCGCAACTGTGGGAGACGACGATGGATCCCGAGCGGCGCACGCTGCTCAGCGTGAAGCTCGAAGACATTGCCGAGACTGAAACGATCTTCACCACGCTGATGGGCGAAGATGTCGACGCGCGACGGAAGTTCATCGAAGACAACGCGCTCGACGTGAAGAACCTGGATATCTGACAGCAGCGTTTTGCGTGCAGAACAAGCGTGGCCCTCCGCGATGGAGGGCCATTCGTCTTGGGGGGCGGGCTGGCGTGGTAACGTTACCGCAGCGTTGTTGGTAGGATATTCCTTCGCGGCCTGTGGGCCGTGAGGGCAGCGCTTCTCCGAGATCGCCGCGCTGCGTCCTTTGCGCTTGACGGCACTGAGCTTTGGTTCTACAGGAGTGGTGGTTATGAGTCAGGATGGTTTCATGATGCGGCGGCGGCAGTTCCTGAAAGGAAGCGCGGCGGCTGCGGCCGCATCCCTGGGAGCGGGCGGAATTCTCGGCGGGGCGAAAGCTCTGGCGCAAAGTGCGAGCGCGGCGCAGCCGCAGACGGCCGATCTCGCCAGCCGCGTGAAGCCGATGGTCGGCACCGGCTGGCATGGGCACATGTTTCCAGGAGCCGTGGCGCCCTTCGGCATGGTGCAGCTCAGCCCCGACACCAGCGGTCCGCCGGAAGCGCCATGGAACGGTCAGGGCGACACCTATGGGTGGGATCACTGCTCGGGCTACCACTACAAAGACAACGTGGTGATCGGCTTCTCGCACACGCATTTGCAGGGCACCGGCGCGCAGGATCTCGGCGATGTGCTGATGATGCCGATGGTGGAGGGCCGCAACTGGAGCTGGAGCAGCGGCACCCCGGGCAATCAGGCCGAGGTGCAGACCGAAGCGGCCGGCACTGAGTCGGGCTGGGTGCTCGCGCCAGACCAGACCGGCTTCTTCTCCTGGTTCTCGCACGATCGCGAGACTGCCAGGCCCGGCTACTACTCCGTTCATCTTGCCACCCCGGACGTAAAGGCGGAGCTGACCGCGACCACGCGCTGCGGCATGCACCGCTACAGCTATCCGGCAGGCGGCGCGAAGCAGGGGCTTGTTTTGGATCTGATTCACGGCCTCGGCTGCACCGTGTACGAAGCCGAGCTGAACATCGAGAGCGCGACGCGCGTGAGCGGCCGCCGCTCCACGCACGGCTGGGCGGCAGACAAGCAGGTTTACTTCGTCATCGAGCTGTCGCGGCCGGCCGCATCGATGGAAGCAAAGATCGATGGAAACGTGCAGCCGGCGCAGGCGGGCGGCCACTTCAGCGGCAAGGAAATCCAGGCAATCTTCTCCATCGCGCCCGGAGCCGAGCCGCTGCTGGTGCGCGTCGGCATCTCGGCGACCAGCGTCGACGGTGCGCGCAAAAATCTGGTGGAGGAAATGCCGCACTGGAATTTCGACGCCATCGCGCGGCAGACGGCGCAGGCGTGGAATGAGGCGCTGGCGGCGATCGAAGCGGACCTGCCCAGCCAGGAGCAGAGCGAGACTTTCTACAGCGGGACGTATCACTCGCTGATCGCGCCCGCAACCTTCAACGATGTGGACGGTGCCTATCGCGGCCAGGACCATCACAATCATCCCAACCCGGGCTTCACCAAATACACCACGATCTCCATCTGGGATATCTATCGCGGGCAGTTTCCGCTGATGATGCTGATGCAGCCCCATCGCACCAGGGATGTGGTGCGCACGCTGCTCGCCGACTACGACCAGCTGGGACAGCATTCGCTGCCGGTTTGGCCGTTGTGGGGCAACGAGACGTGGTGCATGACGGGCTTCCACGTGGTGGCCATGATCGCCAGCGCCTATGCGCGAGGCTTCCGCGACTTTGACGTACAGGCAGCGTATGCTGCGATGCGCGACACCGCGATGACCGGCTCTGCGCTCAACGGCAACAAGCAACTGCAGGAGCAGTTCCGCCAGCTCGGCTACGTGGCCGCGGCGGAGAATCAGCAGTCGGTCTCGCGCACGCTCGACTTCGCATACGACTTCTGGTCGGTAGGCGCGATGGCGCAGATGCTGGGCAAAACGGACGACGCGGACATGTTCTTCAAGCTCGGCCAGAACTACAAAAATGTCTTCGACTCGAACACCGGATTCATGCGCGGCAAGACGGCAAACGGCAAATGGCGCGAGCCGTTCCGTCCTGATCGCGAATTCTGGGAAGACTACACCGAGTCGGACGCGTGGCAGGCTACGTTCAACGTGATGCAGGATGTGCAGGGCCTGATCGATCTGTATGGTGGCGACGCGCCGTTCATCGCGAAGCTCGACGCGCTGTTTGCAGCGCCCTCAGACGTGCTCGATTCCCCGCCGGACATCAGCGGCATGATCGGGCAGGATGCGCAGGGGAACGAGCCCAGCCATCACATCCCGTATCTGTATAACTTTGCCGGCGCTGCGTGGAAGACGCAGGAGCGCGTGCGCCGCATCGCGCGGATTTACAACAACACGCCCACCGGCGTTCCGGGTAATGATGACTGCGGCCAAATTTCCTGCTGGGTGGTGTTTGCCGCGCTCGGGTTCTATCCCGTGAACGAAGTGAACGGCGTGTACGTCATCGGCAGCCCGATGGTCGAGCGCGCGCACATTCACAACGCGGAGAAGCGGACGACATTCTCGATCGTCGCCGACAACAACTCGGCACAGAACGTCTACATCCAGTCGGCGCAGCTGAACGGGAAAGATCTGACGCGCTCCTGGCTGACGCACGACGACATCGTGGCCGGCGGCGAACTGCACTTCCGCATGGGCAGCAAGCCGAACAAGGAATGGGGCGCGGCGAAAGAGGACCGGCCGCCGTCGGGCCTGATCCAGCGCTCGTGATCGCGGCGGCTATTCGTTGATCGGCGTCGCGCTGCGGATGTGGAAGTGCACCACGAGCGACGCGTGGCCGGCGGGGCAGCCCAGCATCAGGCCTCGCCCCTCGCCTTTGAACGAATAGGCGACGTGCGCGATGCCGACCGGATCGATTTTCGTCACTTTGGGCTGCGTGACGTCGCGGATCTTCGCCGTATCCACCAGCTCCGCGTTCGCGGATAGCAGCTGCTCGTGCAGCGCGGGGTCCAAAGCCACCTGCACTTCAAGGTCGTCGGCGGAGCTGGTGCGATTGCATCCGACGTCGATCCGCAGCGGCTGGCTGTCGCGGACGGAATCGACGACGTTCAGCACCGGGTTCCTGCGATAAACGGTGGCGAAAAACGTGTAGGCGTCAGCCGAGCGGCTGGCCGGCTTCACGATATCGATGTGGTTAGCGTTGATCTTTTGCGGCGGCGTATCCGCGTCGCATCCATAGGTCGCGCTGTAGTAGCTCACCACGCGGGTGTGCGCGCCCAGGTAGCGTCCCACGCCCGCGCCGGCGGCAGTATCGAGCGCTTCGAAGGCGCAGTAGCGATGGATGCGCGCGGCCGAGGGGGTGCTCCTCCACTTTTGCTCCAGATCCATCAGAAAGCCGTTGTCGTCGCCCTCCTTCAGGTCGGTGAGCAGCGGATCGCTGTCGTAGATCCTGGCGAGGCTGGCCACGAACGATCCCTCATGCGGCGTCGCGTAGGAGACGATGAAAGGCACGCGCGCGGCGTCGGCAGGGTGGTTGAGCAGCATCTCCTCGGTGATCAATCCGCCGAGGCTGTGCGCGATGAAGACGATTTCCTGATGCTCCCAGACATGCTGCTTTTGCAGGCTCTGCCACAGCATCTCGGAGAGCTGCGTCGTCGAATATTGTCCGCGCACCGAGGGCGTGGGATATTCGGCGACGACGACATCGGATTTCTGGAAGTGGGGATCGGTTTGGATCAGCTGTGGCCAGTACGCGCCATTCGCGGCGCGCCACGTGTCGCGGCTGCCATGCAGGCCGTGGACAAAGACAATCACCCTCGGCTTGAGATTCTGGGCTCGGGCCTCGAAGTCGTTGGAGCCGACCGCAGCCAATCCAAACAACAGCGCCCAGATAAGAACAACAGCCCTGCGCACGAAACACCTTTCTGCAACGCCCCACGCGGGTCAGGAATAAAAACGTTTGCTGCTTCAATTTTACCGCTCCGCCGCGCGCGATCCGCGCGCACGCCTGCGCAGCCGAGTCGCGGCTTACGGGCGGCTGCGAGCTGCGAGCGCGACGGCGGCGCTCATCGCCGGGACGATCACAATTCCGGCGCGAAGCTTTTCCGTCGATACCGGCGACCAGCGGCCCGCGGCATCGACCGATGCACCGCCCAGCGTGACCTGGGCCGTGCTCTCGGTCGAGCGGGCTGTGAGACGCAGGACGTGCGCGTCGCGCAAGAAAATTCTGCTTAGATCAACGGCAGCCTCGCGTGCGCGCTCGCGATTCACCACGACGACCGAGTGCAGCGCTCCCGACGCGCCGAGCGCATAGGCGGTGGCGTTCACCCCGCCGAGATCGGCTTCGATGGGCAGCATGTGCGTGCAGCCTCTGCGGGCTTCGGCAAAGGCCAGCATCCCGTAATAAGGATTGCCGGCGGATGGGGCGCCGCTGCTGTCGTTGCGAATGGGTGAGTAATAGCTGAGGAAGCCGAGCTGGTTCACGCCGGTTTCGATGTTGACGCCGGAGCAGCCCGCAGCGGCGAGCAGAAGCAGAAAGTCGAGCGTCCACAGAGCGCCGATGAGCGTGTCACTCACCCCGGGCAAGCCGCCTCCGGAGAAAGAATTCGTCTCGCACATGCGCCAGGGAATGTGGCTTTGCTGCGAGGCGATACGCAGGCGCGCGAGGACATCCGCGAGGCGCGGATCCGGCGTCAGTAATTGTTCCGCGCTGCCACGCTTCTGATATTCGCGGTAGTAGTGCGTCGTCAGCAGCTGCACTTCGCCGTCCGCGTCGCGCGCCATGTTTTCGACCCACTCGACTGAACTGGCCGTATCGGGAGCGGCGAATCGCGCGTTCGGCAGAGCCGTCATGATCGTGGAGCGCCACGTGCCGTACTGCCGTCGAAACGCAGCGTAATCCCAGCCAGGCGGGCGAAACGCATGCGTGCCGCGTGGATAATTTTCGACCTCGTTGCCCAGCTCGAAGGCGAGGAGATGTTCTCCCAAGGCTGCGTCGACAGCTCGGGCTTCGGTGACTGCATCGT
>DATJTG010000049.1:0-6876 GCA_035503555.1 Acidobacteriaceae bacterium
CGAGGCCCTGGCGGCGGTGGAGGGCGTGCGGCCCGACGACGCCATGGTGGCGGCAGTGCCGGGGTCGAAAGCGGGCGCTGCAAGCGAGCGTTACCGCGAGGCGCAGAAAAAGTATCGCAAGCTGCTGGAGGCGGCGGCGCGGGTTCCGCGACTGGAGAAGCTGTGCCAGCACACGTGGCCGCCGGAAGCGCGCGTGGCGCTGCCGAGCGACAGTCCGACGACGAGCGCGGCGGCGGTGTGGTCTCCGGTGGCGGCGTGGTGCCTGCTGCGGGTGTTTGCGGATTTGCTGCCGAAGGGGAAGCATCCGGGCGAGGCGTTCGATCAGCTGTATCTGCGGTCGGAGCTGGCGGAGGTGTTTCATCCGGTGGGGCTGGAGGGGGATGCGGGATTTCGCGCAGCAGCGCGGGTGCGGATGCTGCTGGCGCCGGCGAAGGAAGGCGCGGCGGGGATGGCGTGGGACGATCCGGACGTTGCGTGGCTGACGGGATTGCACGAGGCCGAGGGGCACCGGTACTTCAACCGGGAAGCGCACGAGCAGACGCTGTGGTGGCAGGCGCTGCCGCGGCTGGTGGAGCTGGCGGGGAAGGCCGGGGTGGACGCGCGGACTGCGATGCAGGCGCTGGAAGCGGGGAATGACGCGGCGGTGAAGGCGGCGAAGACGGCGGGGTACAGGCTGGATGAGCTGCTGCGGCCGGAACAAGTGGCTGTCGAAGCGGGTCCTGTTTCCTCGGCTGTGAAGTTGCGGGACGTCAAGCCGGAGCCAAAGTCGGAAGTCGAAGCTGAGCCGGAGTCCGATTCGATTATCGAACCATCCGGTGAAATGAGCGGCGGATCCGACGCTGCCAAAGAGGACAAGCCGCACGACGAGCCGAAGTGATCGCGAACAAAACCGTTACTCGGCGCGGAGGGCTTGCATGGGGTCGACGCGGGAGGCGCGGCGGGCGGGCAGGTACGCGGCGAGCATGCCGCTGAGGAAAAGCAGAATTGCTGAGAGGGAGAGCGTCCAGCCGTCGTGCGCCTGGACGCCGTAGAGAAATCCGCGGAGGAGGCGGCTGGAGGCCCAGGCGAGCGCGGAGCCGGCGGCGACGCCGAGGACGAGCATGATTCCCGCCTGGCGGAGAACGAGCCACAGCAGATTGGCGCGGGGCGCGCCGAGGGCGATGCGGACGCCCATCTCGCGGGTGCGCTGGGTGACGATGTAGGCGAGCAGGCCGTAGAGGCCGGCGACGCAGAGCAGCAGCGCGGAGAATCCGAAGATCTCGAGGAGGTGGGCGGCGAGGCGCTGGCTGCCGAAGGAATCCTCGACGATTTCATCCATTGTGGAGATATCGGCGCCGGCGAGCTCGGGGCTGGCCTGGCGGAGGGCGTCGCGAATTTCGGGAATCATGATTTTCGTCGGCTCGCTGGTGCGGACGGCGAGATCCATGGCGATGCCTTCCATCATGCTGTAGAAGCTTGCGTCGGGAGTCAGCTGCTGAAGAGGAATATCCAACTCCGGCGAAGGGTGGGAATCGAGAGTGAACTGGCGGGTGTCGTCGAGGATGCCGACGATGCGCACAGGGGCTTTTTTGCGCATTTCGAGAGATTTGGTCCCGAGAATTGCATTGGGATTGTGCTTGTCAGGGGAATGTTCGCGGGCAAACTCTTCGTTGACGACGGCGACCGGCTGCGACGTGGGGGTGTCGTTTGCATCGAAGAAACGGCCGGCGGCCACTCGGTATCCGAAGACGCGCTGAATGCCGGGAGTGACGGCCTTGAAGGCGATGCTGGCTGTGACTGGAGCCGCGTTCTGGTTGTCGTCGCCGAGGTAGAGCATCACGTTGAAAGTGCGGGCGAGCGGGACTTCGCTCACCAGGCCAGCAGACTCCACGCCGTGCAGATGCTGGGTTCGATCGAGCAGCGGCGTGTAGAGATCGGCGGTCATGTTGCGCTTCGCGAAGCGAAAGGATGGGATATCGAGGTGGGCGACGACGATGTGGTCGGTGCGGAAGCCCAGCGGGACATGGCTGAGCGCGTAAATGGTGCGGAGCAGTAAGCCGCAGCCCACGAGGAGGATGAGGGAGAGAGCGACTTCGGCAGCGACGAGAACGCCGCGCAGGCGATGATGACGGCGGCCGGTGCCCGCCTGAGCTCCGCCCTGACGGAGGGCCGGCTCGATGGGAGCGTGGGATGCGAGCAGAGAAGGCCAGACGGCAGCCAGGAGCACAGAAACGAGGGTGAGGCCGAGGAGCGCGAGCAGGATTTGTGCGTTCGGCCAGGCAGCGACGGGAAGCGGAAGATGCCGGGCGAGCTCATGAGCGAGCAGCTTGACGGATGCGACGGCGAGCGCGATTCCGAGCAGGCCGGCGGCAGCGCTAAAGACCAGGCTCTCGATCAGCATTTGCTGCACGATGCGTGGACGGCTGGCCCCGAGGGCGCCGCGCATGGCAATTTCGCGCTGGCGCGACGTGGCGCGAGCCAGCAAAAGATTCGTGACGTTGAGGGCTGCGATGAGCCAGAGCACGACGGCGGCAGCGAGAAGGGCGAGCAGCGCGCGGCGGATATCGGCGTTGACAAGTGTGTTGGCGTAGCGTTCGACTTTTGCGTGGGGGTAGCCGGCGTGGTCGTTGGGATAGCCGGCGGCGACGCGCTTCTGGATGAGATCCATCTCGGCCGCGGCGGCCTGCTGGGTGACTCCGGGGCGGAGGCGGGCGATGACGTCGAAGCGCCGGGCGTTCCAGCCGTGCTCCTTGTCGTTGTCTCCGAGCTGGACGGCGGTCCATACGGTGGTGATGGTGGCGTGGCCGGGAGGGTATTCGAAAGCGGGTGGCATGACGCCGATGACGGTGTAGGCCTGATCGTTGATCTTCACCCGTTGGCCAAGCACATTTTTGTTTCCACCGAAAGCTTCTTTCCACACGGCGTCACTCAGCACGATCTGGCCGGCGTTTATTCCGGGGGCGAAGCTCGGGGATTCCTGCGCAAAGTCGCGGCCGAGGGCGGGGCGGACACCCAGAGTTGCGAAGAGGCTGGGGCTGGCCTCCTGGGCGCCGACTTCGAATGCCTTCGATCCAGTCTCGAGGAAATTGCGGCCGCTCATGCCGGCGGAGAATGCGATTTGTTCGAACGAGTCGCTCTGCCGGATCCACTGGTCGAGGTCGACCCAGGGAACGCCCGAGTCATGACCCTTGCCGTCACTTTCGCCGACGCTGAGCAGGCGAGCGGAGTCCCGGTAGTGGACGGGCTCGAGGAGGACGCGGTCGACGACGGTGAACATGGCCGCAGCGGCAGCGATGCCGAGAGCGAGGGTGGCGATGACGGTGGCGGCAAAGCCGGGGGAGCGGCGGATCTGGCGCAGGGCGTAGCGAAAGTCCTGGGCGAGGCTTTCGGGGAAGAGCCAGCCCCGGAGGTTGCGGGTGACGTCTTTGGCGAGGGCGAGGTTGCCGAGTTCACGCTCGACGGCGGCGCGGGCTGCGGCTTCGGACTCGCCGCGGGCGACGCGGTCGGCGACGGCCATGCGGCGGTGGAAATCGAGCTCGGCGTCGAGGTCGGCTTTGCGGCGGTCGAAGGAGAAGCGCAGAAATCGCATGGCGGGCTCTTTAGGTTTCGAGGATGGAGGCGATGGCGGCGACCATGGCGTCCCATCTGGAGCGGTCGCGGGCGAGCTGTTTGCGGCCCTCGGCGGTGATCTTATAAAAGCGGGCACGCTGGTTCTGCTCGGTCATTTTCCACTCGGCGGCGATCCACTTGTGGCGTTCCATGCGGTGGAGCGCAGGGTAGAGCGATCCGGTTTCGACCTGGAGAACGTCGGAGGAGCGGGTGCGGAGCGCCTGGCTGATGGCGTATCCGTGCGCCGATCCCCACTGGAGGGTTTGCAGGATGAGCATGTCGAGCGTGCCCTGAAGGAGCTCGATGCGGTTGCGGTAGTCAGGTGAGGCGGATTTCATGGATGCAGACAATCTACACCCACAAAGGGGTAGATTGTCTACTGCCAGAGGCGGGATGCACAACCCACGTGTGCCGCGGAGGTCACAGGCTCGCAGCGTGCCAGCAGAACTGAGCGCCGATGACGAGCAGCCACAACGACAAAGCGAGGCGGAGTTGCCGGCTGGGAACGCGCGGCGCGATGTTGCTGCCAACAATCGCACCCAGAATGCCGCCGGCGATCATCTTCAGCAGCAATGCGCCGTCGTAGGTGCCGCCCAGCATATGGATGCCGCTTCCGACCAGAGCAATACCCAATCCAAAGGCGAGATCGGTCCCAACCACCTGCGCGGCGGAGAGTGGAGTAAGGCTCATGAGAGCGACGGTTCCGAGAGCGCCCGCACCGGACGACGAGAATCCAACCTCAGCGCCAATCGGAAGCATGATGGCAGAGATGAGGGCAAAGCTCTTTTTTTGAGCGCCTCCCGTCGAATTGGGACGGAAATAGCGATAGATGTGCCAGGAAGACGAGAAGATGATGATGCCGCCGAGGACCCAGTAGAGGAACCCCCATTGTCCTTTGTGAGCGACATGACGGAAGAACAGCGATCCGAGGATCACGCCAGGCAGTCCTCCGGCCAGCATCCAGGCCAGGACGCGATAGTCGACAAGGCGGCGGAACATCTGAACCGGGGCCACGATCAGCTTGACGGCGGCCGAATAAGCCAGCGCCGTGCCCACAGCGATTCCCGGAGGAATGTGCAGAAACAGAATCAGGAGTGGGGCCGTAATCGTTCCTGCTCCTACGCCGGTGAGGGCGATGACGACCGCGATGATGAATCCCGCGAGATATTCCATGCAGAGTGTCCCCTTCGGGTGGAGAGTTCGCAGGAATGCAGCTCAGCGCTCCACCGGAAAACCGGTCTGAGTTAGTGAATCCACCCGGCTGCTCGTACGGCATCCGTGACTGGAAATTCACTGAGAATCGGAAATCGAATAAAGTCTATCGTATCTATCGGGATTAGAAAAGCACGACTCGATCAGATCTACCAACCCGAAATGGCCGTTGCAGGTTATCAGGAAGGAAGAACGGGGAATCCCGAAAACATGGGATGCAGAAATGGGCGTTTGCGTCCGCAATCTTACGGAAGGCAATGTGACCGCTTAGAAGGGAGTGTGCTCCTCCTGATGTCGAGATGGCTGAAATCCCGCCAAATTCGCTTCAGGATGCCTGTTCAGGATAACCGGCCAGATGCAAAGCCCGCCTGGAGAGCTTCAGGAATCTGTCGTACAGATCTCCGTTCAGGAGTTCCTGCCACTGACCGGTTTTGCCTCCTCTGTAGAAGCTGGCGTTCGGATCGCTGAGCTTTCTTTTTTCGAGCTTCTCGCGCTCGCGCGCGTTGTCGATGCTGGCTAGCTCCAGAGCTCGGGAAATCGCTGCTTCATCGGCGGGAATATTCAGAAAGGAAGTGATCTTCTGAATATTCGGCAAGGGGTTCTTCTTTATATCTTCGAATTTTGCGATCAGGATGTTATCGACGAGATGTTCCTTGCCGCGAGTTAGCCAGCTCTCCACATTGTTATCCCATCTCGGCCCAAACCGGCGCATGCAGTAAAGGTTGAACCACTCGGGAAAAGGCAACTTAACGCCCGCCCGCGTCGTCTCCAGGTGATAAAAGCTTACGATGGAATCGCGACCGTCTCTGACGAGGTACACCACTCTTCGCAGGGACGGTCTGAAAACAGTGTGCGAGAAAATGAGGCGCGGATCAGGCATGGACGAGATCAGAGAAAGATACTGAGCGCCAACGCTCGGGATCGTCCGATTGAAGACCGCAGGATCGAATCCTTTCTCGGGATCCATGATTCCCGACAGGACTGTGCGAAGCCAGGTGCTGCCTGACCTCGGAAAGGCAACAATATATTGGTCGGATTTGCGCTTTCGGATTACTGCATGATTAATCGGCAGACTTATATTCCGGCGGACTAGCCAGGGTAACTCAGCGAGTTGACGAAGGCCGCTCATTCTTACTCCGAATTTTGCTTTTGCGGTCGAGATCAGACGAAAACCAGAATACTAAACCGTGACTGGCTGTGCAATCCGGAATGCAGGCGCCGCGCAACGAACTCATCGATCGAAGGTCGCGAACAAAAAGCGCCGTGAATGCACGCCGAAGGCTCAAAATCGTGAGCGATTTCGGGGCTTGGCGATTGAGGCATCATTTTTCGCCGGTGTTTGCTATTCTGATAGGGACAAATTCCTCTCGTTGCTCCTCGTCTCCAGACCTACGTGCAGGATCGATGAACACCAGCGCTTTCAAGCCCCGACAAGGGCAATCCCTGAATGTCTGAAAAGAACCCGGGTCGTGAGCCTGAAATCAAGGAGCATCGGTATTGCGCATCTATTCGGATGGCAGTGTCGAGCAGGAGTTGAAATTCAGCGACGTGGGAGCCAGTTTCGACATTGTTTCCTGATCGCCATAACTGAGTCGGTGAAACGTAGTTGCTGAACGCAGCCGCGACGCCGGTTTCGAATGAAAGAAAACCGGGTTTCGGGAGATTCTACGCTGGCGCTTTTGCAGCGATCCTGCCCAGTCTCTCTCTTATCTACCTGAAGGAGCGGACGGTTCTGATGAGCGGTTATCTAGCCGGTCTTGAAGCGGAATCCATTGAAATCATTCGCGAGGCGGTGGCTCTGGCTGAAAAGCCGGTCATGATGTACTCGATCGGCAAGGATTCCTCGGTAATGCTGCATCTGGCGCGCAAGGCATTCTGGCCGGCGCCTCCGCCGTTTCCTCTGCTGCACATCGACACGACGTGGAAGTTCCGCGAAATGATCGCGTTTCGCAACCGGATCGCGCAGGAGTCCGGCATGAAGCTGATCGTCTACACGAATCGGAAGCGCATCGAAGAAGGCGTGAGCCCGTTCACCTACGATTCCGATCGCTACACCACGATGATGAAGACCGAGGC
>DATJTG010000050.1:0-19988 GCA_035503555.1 Acidobacteriaceae bacterium
GGTCAATGCGCTGACCACGACGAGGCCGACGAGCGCGGCGCCGAGGGCGGGGAAGATGGCGAAGTCAGGATCGGCATAGGTGGCGGGCAGGTGGTGGGCGACCCACGATGTGTTCCAGAAGACCGTGACGAAGGTGCCCGCAAAGATGGCGGTCGCGGCTCCGGCGGCGGTGGCGCGGCGTGAGTAGAACGCGGCGAGGACGACGGGCGTGAGCGCGGCGGCGTAGATCGTATAGGCGTAGATCGTCTTCTGCAGAACGGACTGCGTGTTGAGCGCCTGCCAGAGCGCCCAGATCCCCAGGAACACCACGATCAGCCGCGAGACCAGCAGCACGCGGCGGTTCGACGCGTTGGGCGCGATGTAGCGCACGAAGACGTCGTTGACGAGATTGGTCGCCGGCGAGAAGAGATAGTTGTTCGCGGTGGAGATGATTTTGGCGAAGACCGCGCCCATGAGCAGCGCGCCCAGCCACGCCGGCATGCCGTGCAGCGCGGTGTAGGCAAGGATTTCGCGCGGCCGCTGCGAGACTTCGCCATGCGGGAAGAGGACCGATCCGACCACGGCCAGCGCAACGATCACCGTTTCCAGGATGATGGTGCCGACGATCCAGCCCACGACCGCGATGCGCGCATCCTTCTCCGACTTCGCCGAGAAGAATTTCTGATACATGGCCTGGTTGCCGAGCATGAGCAGCATCGTGGGGACGAGCAGTTCCATCGCCTGGGTAAAGCTCAGATCGCCGAGCACCTCGAAATGCGTGGCGGGCAGAGACTGCGTAATGTGGCTCCAGCCGCCGGACTCGTGAATGAGGAAGGGAAGCGCGGCGCACATGGTGATGGTCGCCATGAGGCCGATGACCAGGTCGGTGTAAGCCACCGAGGACATGCCGGCGATGGCGGTGAAGACGATGACGAAGGCCGCGATGATGTATTTGCCGAGATCGGCGGAGATGACGGCGGGGAAGATGAGGTGCAGGATGTCTCCGCCGCCGATGAGCTGGTAGCTGGTGATCGCGGTAAAGGCAAACAGCGTGGCGATGACGCCGAGCACGCGCGCCATCTGGTTGTAGCGCGCTTCGAGCAGATCAGGGACGGTGAAGCGGGCAAATTTGCGGGCCTTAGGTGCGATGAAATAGATGAACAGCAGCCCGACCCACCCGCCGCCGGCCTGCCAGAGCGCGGCGAATCCATGCTTGTAGGCATTCTCCGCGCCGCCCAGCAGCGAGCCGGAGCCGATCCACGAAGAAAGCAGTGTAAAGATCAGCACGAAGGCCGGGAGCGTGCGTCCGGCGACGAGGAAATCGGCTTTGGTTTTCACGCGGCCGAGGCGCGAGAGCGATACCCCCAGCAGAGTGAGGACAATCACGCCAATCACGATGGCATAAAGATGGGACATTGGGGATCAGTGTACGGGAGACAGCCGGCAGCGTGTAGCTCCCAGGTCCGCGGGCTACGGGCAACAAGCTTCGCCTACTTCTTCTTCGCCGGGGCTTTCTTCCGGGTCGCCGCCTTCTTCGCCGTGCTGCCGCCTTTGTGGCTGCCGCGGTGGCGGGTGCTCGTCGAGATGCGCGCGGGCTCGGCGACGTAGAGACTCGATCCCGGCGTGACGGCCTCGCCGCGAATGTGGTTCCACCGGCGCAGTTGCTGCACGGTGACGCCAAAGCGGTCGGCGATCGTCACCAGCGTGTCGCCCTTGCGCGGATGATAGATGGCGTTGCGCAGCGCGCGCGGTTCCGATGCCGGCGCCAGCGGAATCACCAGTGAGTCGACGCCGTCGAGCGACGACGAGGACGTGAGCTGGTTGACGAAGGCCAGCTCCGACACCGAAATGTGCCAGGTGCGCGCCAGGCTTTCGAGTGTGTCGCCGTCTTCGACGGTGTGGAAGCGCCAGTAGCGCCGCTTGTCGACGGGGATCTCGGCGATGTCGCGCGTATAGACATCTTTGGTGCCGGCGGGCAGATGCAGATCGAACGAGTCGTCGGGCGGCGTGCTCATGCGCAGCAGGCTGGGATTGAGCGCGGCAATCTCCTGCACCGGCGCGCCCACGATGTCGGAAACGAGGCGCAGATCGACGGCATAATCGGTCGTGACCGTGTCGGTCACAAGCGGCGGGTCGGGCGTCAGGTCGTCGAGCCCGTACTGCTTCGGATTCTTGGCCATGAGGGTGACGGCCAGAATGATGGGGACGTAATTCTTCGTTTCCTGGGGCAGATTGTTGCGCCTGTACAGCTCCCAGAAATCGGCGTAGCCGGTGCGCTGCACGGCTTTCTGGACATTGCCGGCGCCCCAGTCGTAGGCGGCCATGGCGAGATACCAGTCGCCGAGCTGGTCGTAATCCTTCTTGATTTCGCGGGCGTAGGCGCGGGTGGCCTCTTCGGGATCGAAGCGCTGATCCACCCAGGCGGTGCGCTCCAGTCCGTATGCCGACGCCCATGGCATGAACTGCCACATGCCGCCGGCGCCGGATTTGGGATTGACGGCCTGGGGGCGGAATCCGGACTCGGCGACGGCCTGGTAGATGAGGTCCTGCGGCACTCCTTCTTCACGAAGCACGCGCTGGATCATGTCTTTGTACCGGCCCAGCCGCTCGAGCGAGGCGACGATGGTGCCGTGGCCCTTCTGGCTGTTGGAGAAGAAGTCGATGTAGGCCGCGACGTAATCGTTCATCACCAGGGGAAGGTCAGACTGCGTGATCTTGAGATCGGCGGTAGCCTTCGCCGTGACGTTGGGATTGGCGGGGGCGGTGATGTTGCCCGCCACGTCGACCGGAGAGGGCTCCGCCTGCGGGCCGAGGCCGTTGCCCTGGTTGAGCGCGTCGAGCTCGAGCGTGTTGACCGCGTCCACAATGCGGTCGAACTCGTCGGAGATCGCCTGATCGCTGCGGATGTCGCATTTGCACTTCAACATCAGGTCGACGGCGTAGTCGAAGTTGGAGCGAGCCGAAGCCAGATGGCCCTGCTGATAATCGCTCAGGCCGGTTTGATAGGCCTTCTCCACCGCATCGATGAGCGCACGATCGTTCGGGCTGGCCGCCGGTGTCGGCTGCGGGCCGGACTGCTGCGCGGGAGGGGCCTGCGCCGGCCCGGCGGGCGAGGCGGTCTGCGCCATCCCGGGTGAACCGGTGACAACAACGAGCGCAGCGAGGCTGCCGGCGAGGAGGAGTCGGAATACGCCCATGAGCAAATGCGAATGTCCTATTCTATGGCCTGCGAAGACCTTGCGGGGCGGATGATAAACTGAGCCTTCCGGCGAACTTCTTATGAACCACACCGGAGACGGCGGGACCGGTGACTTTCAGGATGCCCTGACCCCTGTTCCCTGATCCCTGCTTCTCATGGACAACAAATACATCCGCAATTTCGCGATCATCGCGCACATCGATCACGGGAAATCCACGCTCTCTGATCGCCTGCTCGAGCTGACCGGCTCGCTTTCTGAGCGCGAGATGCACGCCCAGGTGCTCGACGCAATGGATCTGGAGAGGGAGCGCGGCATCACGATTAAAGCCCACTCCGTGCGCATGATGTATCCGGCGAAGGACGGGCAGACCTATCAGCTGAACCTGATTGACACGCCGGGCCACGTGGACTTCAGCTACGAGGTCTCGAGGTCGCTGGCTTCCTGCGAGGGCGCGTTGCTGGTCGTCGACGCGTCGCAGGGCGTGGAGGCGCAGACCCTGGCCAACGCATACCTCGCGATCAATCACGGCCTCGAGATTATTCCAGTCATCAACAAGATCGATCTGCCCAGCGCCGATATTCCGCGAACGCAGGAGATGATCGAGCAGACCGTCGGTCTCGACGCGACCGACGCAATCCCGGTGAGCGCGAAAACCGGTCAGGGCGTGCCCGACATTCTCGAAGCGATCGTCCATCGGCTGCCGCATCCGAAAGGCAATCCTGATGCGCCGCTCCAGGCCCTCATCTTCGACTCATGGTTCGATCCCTATCGCGGCGTCATTGTGCTGGCGCGCGTGGTGCAGGGACGCCTGCGCAAAGGCATGAAGATCCGCCTGATGTGGAATGGCAAGGTCTTCGACGTGGAATCGATGGGTGTGCTGACGCCCAAGCCCGTGGAGATTGACGATCTGTCCGCGGGCGAAGTGGGATTCTTCGTCGCGACCATCAAGAACGTGTCGGACACGCGCGTGGGCGACACGATTACCGAAGATGCGCGCCCCGCCGACCACGCGCTGCCGGGGTTTGAAGAAATCAAGGCGATGGTGTTCGCGGGGATTTATACGGTCGACTCGCACGAGCACACGCTGCTGCGCGACGCGCTGGAAAAGCTCAAGCTCAACGATTCCTCCTTCTTCTTCGAGCCGGAGTCATCCGTGGCCCTGGGTTTCGGGTTTCGCTGCGGGTTCCTCGGCCTGCTGCACATGGAGATCATCCAGGAGCGGCTGGAGCGCGAGTTCAATCTCGACCTCATTACCACGGCGCCGAGCGTGCGCTACAAGGTGCACCTGACCGACGGCTCGATCATCGAAGTCGACAATCCGTCGCGGTGGCCTGACCAGAGCGAGATCGAAAAGATTGAAGAGCCGATGATCACGGCGACCATCCTCACCAACGAGGAGTATGTTGGCGGGATTCTGAAGCTGGTGGAAGAGAAGCGCGGGCGGCAGAAGAATTTCGAATACGTCTCTTCGACCCGGGTGATGCTGACTTACGAGTTGCCGCTGAATGAGATCGTGCTCGACTTCTACGACCGGCTGAAGAGTGTGAGCCGCGGCTACGCGTCGCTCGACTATCACCTGTCGGGCACGTGGGAATCTCCCATGGTGAAGATGGACATTCTCGTCTCGGGCGAGCCGGTGGACGCCCTGTCGATCATCGTGCACCGCGATTTCGCGTACGAGCGCGGCCGCGCGCTGGTGTCGAAGATGCGCGAGCTGATCCCAAGGCAGCAGTTTGAGGTGGCGATCCAGGCGGCCATCGGCGCGAAGGTGATCGCGCGCGAGACGGTCAGCGCTCTGCGTAAAAACGTGATTGCCAAGTGCTACGGCGGCGACATCAGCCGCAAACGCAAGCTCCTCGAGAAGCAGAAAGAGGGCAAGAAGCGCATGAAGCGGATCGGGAAAGTGGATATTCCGCAGGAAGCTTTTTTGGCGGTGCTCAAGGTGGGCGAAGACTCGAGCGCGAGATAAGCTCCCGCGCGCGAGCCGGAAAGGCCGGCAAAATCGTCGCACCCCGGCTCCGCGTCCTCGCCGCTCGCTGGTGCTCCCTTCCGTCCGAACCACTACCGGATTCAGCTAGCCGGCTCCGCCGCCCAGCGCTTTCAGCACCTCGCGCGCCAGTTCGTCGGGCACAAATTTGGCGACATAGCCGTTGGCTCCCACGCGGTTGGCATGCGACTCGTTGGCTGACCCTGAGAGCGATGAGTGAATAATTACGGGAACTGCTTTGAGCAGATCGTCGTCCTTCATCTGGCGCGTGAGGGTGAAGCCGTCCATCTCCGGCATCTCCAGATCGGTCAGCACCGCAGCCACGCGCTCCGTAATCGGGACCCCGGAGGCTCGGGACTCCTGGGCCAGCAGCCGCAGCTTATCCCAGGCTTCCCTGCCGGTTTTCGCTCCCACGAAAGGCAGCCTGAGACGGTTCAGCACCGTCTCGATCTGCTTGCGCGCCACGCTCGAATCGTCCGCGTAGAGCACGACGGAGCCCTGCGGAATCCGAATCTCCGGCGCGAACGTAATCTCCTCACCGCTGCGAAAGCGCGACGGCAGGGCTTCGCGCAGGATCGATTCCACGTCAAGAATCAGGGCCAGCCGGGATTTTTCCTCGCCTTCATCGAGGCGCGCCAGACTCGTCACCAGCGCTCCGGCTGCTGACTTCTCCGCGGAAACGACACGGCCCCACTCCAGTCTCACGATCTCTTCGACTTCCTCGACTGCGAAGCCCTGCACGGACCGCTCATATTCGGTCACCAGCAGGATGTTTCGTGCCGAGGGCGTGCACCCCACGACAGAGGGCAGATCGATCACGGGGATGATCTGGCCGCGGATGTTGGCCACTCCGAGAACGTGCTTCGGAGAGCCCGGCATGGGCGTGATGGGCGGCATAATGAGCGCTTCGCGGACCTTGAAGACGTTGATGCCGAAGACTTCCCGGGTGTTTGCGCTCTTGTCTTCCCCCAGGCGGAAGACCAGCAGCTCAAACTTATTCGTCCCGGCCAGTCGCGACCGCTCGTCGACTTCCTGCAGGACATCCGTCATGGCAGTCACTCCTCAGTTCTGTTTTTCGGCGATGGCTACGTTCAGAGATTCCAGTTTGCCGAGCAGCTCCTGCTCGTTCCGCGACAGCTCGCCGCCGGCGCGCAAAGCTTCCTCGCGGTCTCCGGCCTGCAGCGCGGCTCGCACGCTCCGCGCCGCGGCGAATAAACCGGCATGCGGAGCCTCTACCTCCTGGAAGGCGGGCAGATGGCCGAACAGCTCCCGGCCCGCTCCTTCGTACCACCGGGCAAAGTCCGACTGATGGTGGTCAGGACTTTCCGCGGCGGGAACCGCTCCCGAGGGCTTGCTGATTTCGAACAGCACATTGCGCACAAACACGCGAGCCTCGTTCCTGACCGAGTCGATGTTCATCACCGCTACCAGCTTGTGCAGAGACTGCACCCGCCCGGCCAGAGAGAGAGTCACCGACTCCGCTCCGTGCGCTGACTGCTCCGCGGAATGGCTGGTGCGTTCAATCGACCGTGCTGAGCCGTCGATATCGGTAATGTTGCTCTGAACCTCTTCGGTGGCTTTCTGCACCCGCTTCGAGAGGTTCCTCACCTCGTCCGCCACCACCGCAAATCCACGGCCATGCTCTCCGGCGCGCGCGGCCTCGATGGCGGCATTCAGGGCCAGCAGGTTCGTCTGGTAAGCAATCTCGCGGATGGTTTGCGCGATGCGCCCGATCGCGCCCACCTGGGCGATCAGTCCCTGGGACGCCTTGCGGCTGTCGGCCACGGCTCCCGCCAGACCGTTCAGCGTGCCGCCGACCGCCTTCATGGCTCGATCGGTTTCTCCGGCGACATCCATCAGGGAGGCAACGTTCGAGGAAGCCGCGCGGCTCATGCTGGCAATCACGTCCTCGGCAAGCTTCGCATCGCTGATGTTGCGCCAGGAGGCGTGGAAGGCGAGGACCCGCCCCTCTTCGACGCATACGGGGGTAAAGCAGAGCGCAAACGTGACGCCGCCCAGGACCAGCTCCGTGTTGTGCTGCCGCGAGGGGTCGGTCATCAGGGCGCGGAAGATATTGCGTATCCGTTCCGGATCGCGATGATACTGATGAATCGAGCGGCCCAGCGCATTGCGCACATCGGCTCCGCGCAGGCTGGCGTTCAGCCGCCGATGATTCAGATTCATGACTTCCGTGGCGGCGCGGTTCATGTAGAAGATGCTGTTTTCCATCTTCTCGTCCGCCTCGCAGAGCATCTCGAGGCTCGACAGCGGTTCCAGCAGCAGCCGCGCATGCTCGAGCAGCACCTGGCGCGCCTGCGCGCCAGCCATCCGTTCGCGGGGCGGCTTCGCCGGCGAGTGCGGGCCGGGCCTCCCGGGGTTCTGCCTTCTGCGCGTCGCTCGGCCGGAAGACCTGGCGGGTACCGGCTGGGCGGGAGCTTTGCCGTTTCCTGAGGGCCCATGATGGGTGATGACGGTGCTGGCCATGTTCAGACTCCTTATCGGGAAATCGCAGTGCCGACGGTCAGGCCGTCGAACCAGTTCAGAAAGCGCTCTACGTTGTCGCCCGCGTAGATGGCTCCGTGCTGCGGGCAAAGATAGTCGATGTCCAGCTGGCCGACGCGGCTCAGCCAGTCCTTCTTCGCTTCGTTGGAAGGCATCCAGCGCTGATGAAAATAGCGGGCATTCTCGATGTGCTCATCGAATGCGCGGGCCGAATCGCCCCCCTGATGGCCGCCCACCCAGATGCTGTGTCCGGGCGGCAGAAGCGCCGCGCCTACATCGCCGCTGAAATACACCCGGGCCTCGGCGTCGTAGACATGGAAGTTGGCCGAGGCGTGCAGGTAGTGCGCCGGAACGATTTCCAGTTTCTGCCCCCCCACCACCATGGCGCTGCCCTCGTCCGGGATGCTGACGAAGTCCGCGTTGAGCGCGCCGTAATGGCGGATGAAGCCTTCCCACAGCGCCGGAACATGCCACTGGATGCCGGCATTGCAGGCATTCCACAGCGGGAGGCTCGACGCAATGTCGGGATCCTGGTGCGAGGCGAACGCTCGGGTAACCGTAGACGGCGGCACAACCTCCGCGACGCCGGCGAGGACCTGGGGAAAGATCTCGAATCCGCCAGGATCGAGGATCGCGCTCTGTCCGGCCGACTCCACCACATATACGTTGGAATCGATCACCCGCCGCTCGTCCGCGTCGTACAAAACCCACCAGCGGTGATCTCCCGCTTCAAATACCGGCGCCGCTTTCATGCAATACCTCCTCCAACTCGCCGCGATAATTCCAGATCGCGTCGCGTACCTTGGCCACGGCCAGGCCCATCTCATGCGAGACCCGCATGAGCGGTGCGCCGCTCTGCTCTGACAGCGCCGCCTCGATCCGCCCGTTTGTGACGACGTATTCCTGCTCGGTAATTCCCTCCTGCAGACGGCTCACCGTGTCGGTCAGGCGCCGCAGGATGGCGATGACCTCGGACCGCTGCGTTTCGATATTGCGGCGCCAGGCCGATTCCGACTGATCGAAACACGCCAGCGCCCGGTCCCTGTCGCCGGCGGCCCCGGCGGCGCGCCGGAACATCCCCAGCATCCGGTCGTCCTGCAGGATGCGCATCTGCACGCGCACCAGCGGCGCGATGGACTGCTGGAGCGGGGTCGCGGCTCGCTTCAGCTGAACCGCCTGTTCGCGGAAGCTTTGCGCGACGACGCCGTAGCTGGCCAGCTTGTTGCCGTGCCGCTTGACCAGCACCATTGCATTCAGAGCGCGCCGGTCGATCTCATGCAGCGAACGCTCGATCGTTCTCCGCGTCCGAAAGGACGCGTCCATGATTTGCATGATGCGGCCGATGTCCATCAGTCCGCTCCTTCCGCGGCTTCCAGTCCGGCCGCACTCAGTGCCGCGGCATCGAGGATCAGCACGACGTTGCCGCGCCCGGAGATGGTGGCGCCCTGATAGAGGCTGCGGCCCGACAGAAAGTCCAGCGGCCGCACCACGGAGTCCTCATTGCCGAGTACCTCCGACACCACAAAGAGTCCTCGTTCGGTGAGAACCCCTTCCACGTTCTCGGCGCCCAGACGCAGAGGGCGATGCTGCAGGATCGCTCCCAAATCCACAAGCGGAACGGTCTGCGTGCTGTCCACCCGATAGCTCACCCGCCCCGCGAGGCGGTGCACGCGGTGCTCTTCCAGATCCGCGAGGCTGTCGATGCTCGAAACCGGAAGAGCGTAGGTGTCGTGGCGCACGCGCAGATAGAGGACCGGCAGCACCGCCAGGGTCAGCGGGAATTCCATCGCGATCCGCGTTCCCTGGCCGGGCTGGGTTTCGATCGTCAGACGGCCGCGCAGTTTGTCGGTGGTCTCTTTCACCACGTCCATGCCAACGCCGCGCCCGGAAAGATCGGAGGCCTCTTCGCGCGTCGAGAAGCCGGGACGGAAGATCAGCTCGAGCGCGTCCTGCTCGGAAAGGCCGGCGGCCTGTTCCGCCGTGATGATCCCCTTTTCGACGGCCTTGCGGGTCACCACCTGCCGGTCGACTCCCCTGCCGTCGTCGGAGACCTCGATGCGCACCTTATCGCCGAGATGCACCGCGGCGAGGCGCAGCAGGCCTGCCGGCGGCTTGTTCGCCGCGCGCCGCGCCTCGGGCATCTCAATGCCGTGATCGAGGCTGTTGCGAACCAGATGAGTCATGGGTCCGGCCAGGGCATCGACGACGGTCTTGTCGATCTCCACATCCTCTCCGGCGATTTCGAGGTGGACGTCCTTGCCGAGCTGGCGCGATACGTCGCGCACCACGCGCGGGAGCTGCTGGAAGAGCCGGCGGCAGGGCTGCATGCGCAGTCGCATCACCGTGTTCTGCAGATCGCTGACGCGCAGATCCATCTCGCGCGCGATCCGCGACATGTTCTCGTCCTCGCGGCTCAGCGCCCCCACCGCGGAGGTGAGGCGGTTCCGCAGCAGGACCAGCTCTCCCACCTGGTTCATGACCGCATCGAGGCGATTGGCTTCCACCCGCAGAGAGCTTTCGACGGATTCGGCTCCCCGCCCCGCCGGCCGTTGTGCCGTTGCGGAGGCCGAAGCCCCGTTCGCGGGAGCCTCGATCGCGTTGACAGGAAGCAGGCTCTTCTGCTCCTGCGCAGGCTGCGGCTCGGTTGCCGACAGGCTGCGGATGGTCGCGGACAGATCTGCCGGTCCTGGACTGGGCTCCCGTTCGTCGCCCAGCTCGGCGAACATCGCGGTGATGACGTCCATGCCCCGCAGGATGGCGTCGATACGCGCGGAAGTTACCGGCAGGGCATGGGCGCGGAGCTTGTCGAGCAGATCTTCCAGATCGTGGGCCCAGGCCACCAGATTCGGCGCTTCGAGGAAACCCGCGCCGCCCTTAATCGTGTGGAACGCCCGAAAAATGGAAGCGAGCGCTTCATCGTCGCCGGGATTGCCTTCCAGCCGGAGAACATCTTCCTGGGCGCCTTGCAGCAGTTCCCGCGATTCGACCAGATAGTCGCGCAGTATTTCCAGATCCATGGCGGCACTCACCTCCATGTATCGGCTCGAGCGGGAAGGGCATGAGGCCTCCTGAACCAATTTCAGCGGGCAACGGCCAGTCCCGTCGGCCTTCCGCGTCTGCCCCGAGATCGCGGAGGAAAGACCCCTGATGCAGCCTTTGCTCTGCTGCGGCGGGGAAAACTGCCGATGAGGCATGCGAAGCGATCCTGGTCGCTTTGCGGCCCGAATCCATTGGAAGGACCATCACCGTGGAACAGCAGCGGCGATTCATTGCCCGTGCAATCTATCACCATCGTGTAAGGCAACAAAGGCACGTCACCCTCATGGTCTTTCGAAGCGAACTGGATGACCGCTATGCTCTGCTGCAGTCAGACTGCTGTTATGACGAGCCTGAGTGCTGGGACGGACAACGCGAGGAGATCCTCGAGCAGTGGAGACATCTGCATCGCTCTCTCCAGAGCGAGTGGTTTCTCCATGACAAGCTCGCAGCCTCCGACCCGGACTTCACGGAACTCACCTGACTGCCGCCCCGCCCCTTAAGCCTGGGGAGCGGGCGGGTCCAGATACTTGATGAGGAGAACTTCGTTGCCTTGTTCGTTGTAGATGAGTTCGTCGACAGTGCCGGCGGCGAGCAGAAGTCCGTAGCCTCCGGCGCGCATCCCCTGCTGGCTGCGCTGCACAATGTGGGCCGTGGGATCGTCGGCGGTGTTGGAATGCGCGGCATGGGTGATCGCTTCCTTGCGGAATCCCGCGCCGGGATCGCGTACCCGAAACGTCATGGTGCGTGCCGTGCGGATGGCGTTCACCTCGACGACCTGATCGGGATTGAACGCGGCGCCGTGCTCCATGGCGTTGACGAGGATCTCGCGCAGCGCCAGCATGATCTCCTGCCGCGCCGTCTCGGGCAGCTGCGCGGCGAACTCCCGCGCAAACGACATGAGTCGGTCGGCCGTGGCGAGACGGCAGTTGACGCGGACGGCGATCCAGCCGGGGCGCGCGGAGATCACCTCGATGTCTTCGTTTGAATCGTCGCCGGTGGCCGCGTTGTGCGCGACGCAGAAGATCTCGTGCGCGTCGAACGGCGAAGTGAAGCATCCGAAGACGCGCGCGCGCAGCGCTGCGATGACCTCGTTCGGCGTGCTGTAGGGGGCGAGCACAATGCACTTGAGGTTGGGCCGGATGAGCCGCATCTCCTCGAGGAGAGCGAGAGCTTCGTCGATAACGCCGTCGGCGCTGGTGATGATGACCCCGAAGGCGCGGCAGCGCAGCCGGTGCAGGGCATCGATGTGGCCGGCTGCGTACTCGAACGGCAACCCCGCGCCGGTCAGGAGTTCGCCGATTTCGCGGCTGACAGGGTCAGGACTGTCGATGATCAGAACTCGGCTCATGGCGATCTTTCACGGGAACCGGTTGATTAGGGGACCGGGTTGATTCTAGATCATCGGACCCCAGTCGCGACTGCGGCTCTCTGCTGAGCGCCTGCCGTGGTTCCTGTTCGAATTGCGCAGAACCAATCCCTCGAATGTCGCATTTGTCTCCGATCTTTCGGGTGCTATTCTGACGCGCGTCGCTCCTCAAAAGCGTCAGCGGAAAACTGGTTTCAGGAGGGATGTTATCGCTACGCGATTGCAGTTAGGAGATCTGCTGGTCCAGGCGAAGCTCGTCACCGTCGAGGACATAGCCAATGCGCTCGCACGCCAGGAAACCCACGGCGGCCGCCTGGGCGAGAACCTCGTAGCCCTGGGAATTCTTACCGAAGAAGCGCTCGACGCGTTTTTGCATCACGTTCCCACCCAGCCCGCCAGTCTGGCCGCCACCGGCATCGACAGCGTCGATCTGATGGGCCTGATGATGAAGCTCATCTATTCCGCGCGTCTGCAGACCATCCGCCAGATCACCGACGCCATCAAGCTGCCTTCGCGCATGGTCACCGAGCTGGTGCAGATGGCGGTCGACCGCAAGCTGCTGCAGTCGCTGGGCGTGCGCGGCGCCGACAGTTACGGTGGCGCCAGCTACGCTCTCACCGACGGAGGTACGCGCTGGACGCTCGACGCGCTCGCGCAGGTCGGCTACGTAGGTCCCGCGCCCGTTCCCCTCGACCAGTTCAACGAGCAGGTGATCCACCAGAAGCTCACCAACGAAGTCATCACCTTCGAACGCATTCGTAAAGCCATCGGCTCCCTTACGTTCAGCGACGCGCTCCTGGTGCAGTGCGGACCAGGCCTGAACTCGGGCCGCGCCATGCTGCTCTATGGGCCGCCGGGCAACGGAAAAACCACCATTGCCCGCTGCATGGCCAGCGTCTTCAGCGACATCATCTATCTGCCGTACGCCATCTCCGTCGAGGGACAGATCATCCGCGTCTTCGATCCCGCCGTGCACGTCGCCGTCGATCGCGCCGGTCTTGCCGACGACGCCTTGTTGCCCGCCAGCCGCGATTTGCTTGACCACCGCTGGGTCGCCTGCCGCAGGCCCTTCCTGATCGCAGGCGGCGAACTCACGCTCGAGATGCTCGACCTGCTTTACAACCCCACCGGTCACTATTACGAGGCTCCGCTGCATATCAAGGCGCTCGGCGGGTGCTTCATCATCGACGACTTCGGCCGCCAGATCGTCAGCCCCACGGCGCTGCTCAACCGCTGGATCGTGCCCCTCGAAAACCGCGTCGACTACCTCAAGCTCCACACCGGCAAGAGCTTCAGCATTCCCTTTGAGGAACTCGTCATCTTCTCGACCAACATCGAGCCCGAAGATCTGATGGATCCCGCGTTTCTCCGCCGTCTGCCCTACAAGATCGAGGTGGCAGCGCCGACTCTCGAAGCCTTCCGCCGCATCTTCGAAACGGAGTGCTCCAAACATGGCATCTCTCTCTCCGACGAAGCCTTCGACAACATCGTTTACAAGATCGTGAAGGAGAAGGGCCTCGAACTGGCGGCGTATCAGCCTAAGTTCATCGTCGATCAGGTGATCGCCACCTGCCGTTTCATGGAAATCGTTCCGCAGATGGATGCCCGCTACATCGAGTACGCGCTCGACAACCTGCGCGTTCATCGCGGCGCCACGGAGCAGCCTGTGCCCCAGCCGGAAATGCAGATGGCGTGAAGTCGGCGGCGGCTCGGCGACTCCTTAGCTCTGCCGCGCCGCCCGCGCTTCGAGCCGCTCGCGGATTTGCTCGAGCCCTCCCTCAACGGCGTCCCACACGCCCTGCTCGGTCAGAATCTGCCGGAAGCGTTCGTTGATGCCGCCGGGCGTGGTGTGCTCCTTCGCCATGCGCTCAAAGTCGGCATCCTCATCCTGCAGCGACCCGGCCAGCTCGCCAAACAGCGTCGCAACATATTGCCGCGCTGCGCGCGCGTCGATCCCGTGGGCTGTCATCCAGTCGCTGATCTGCGCCAGATAAGCGAAGTAGGCTGCAACCGTTCCCGACGACGCGGAGAAGAGATTGAACGACGATTCATCGGCGACCTCGACCACCGTTCCGAGGCGCGCGAAGAGCGAACGTGCCGGTTCGATCATCGGATAGAGGGGCGTCACCCCGCGCCCGACGGCCACCGGCGGCAGAGGTATGGCGCGCGCGATATTCGCAACCGGTCCGACCAGTTCTCCGAGTTCGCGGATTGAAATGCCTGCCATCACGCTGATCACCGAAGCATCTTTGCGGAAGGAGAGTTTGCGCAGCAGGCCGGCATCCGCCGGCCGCAGGCAGAGCAGAACCAGCGGCGATTCGCCCGCGACGGCTTCGTTGCTCTCCGCGACGTGAACGCTGGGATATGCCGCCGCGAGGCCGGCAGCCACTTGCGGATTGCGCGGAGACAACAGGACTTCCTGAGCCTGTTCGTCCCGGCACCAGCCCCTCACCATCGCCGACGCGATCGATCCCACTCCGATCACACCAAAAACCATTCGTGATTCTCCTGATGAACAGGATAGTGTCCGCAGCTTCGATTCCCGCTGCCCAGGCCCTGGTGGGTGGATTCCGGGCGGGCTATGGGCGATTCGCCTGCTTGAGCAGGATTACCAACGTACTGATCGCATCGCTGAATCTCAGCTGCGGCCCGCGAAGTCGTCACTAGTATTTCGTTGAGTTCCGGGGGAGTTCCAATGACGCGCTTTCTTCATGGCATGCTTGCTTTGGCTTTATGTCTCATCGTTCCGGCGACGTTGTTTGCCGGCGATTCGGGCTACGGAGTGATGTACGACGGCGGCTCGCTGCCCGGTGTCAAAACCGGCTCGAAAGTGAAGATGTACATCGAGTCGAATCAGATCCGCTTCGTGCAGGACGGCAAAGATCTCGTCGTGCTGCCGGCGGCGTCGGTCACCGAGATCAGTTACGGACAGGACGTTCATCGCCGCGTGGGCGCGGCCGTCGGCGTGGCCATCGTGTCCTTTGGTGTGGGCGCGCTGCTGGCGCTCAGCAAATCGAAGAAGCATTTTGTCGGCATTACGTGGGCCAATGGCGACCAGAAGGGCGGCTTCGCCCTGCAGTGCGACAAGAGCGATTACCGCGGCATTCTGGCCGGCCTCGAGGGCGTGACAGGAAAAAAGGCAGTCGACTCCGACGCCATGACCGTGAAGAACTGAGCCCGGCAGATCTCATCCCGACCCGCATGCGGCGACCGAAGCGTCGCGGTGCTTTACGATTGCCCCGGTGTCACCGTCAGTGCGTATGCGCCCTGCACGCTGTACGGAGAGCCAGACGCCGCTGTTGCTCCCGAGGAGCCGACCGAATACACATAGAGGCTGTTGGCCTCGGCGGCGAGCGCGTAGAGGTGGTCATTCGAATCCCACGCGAGCTGCGCGATGTTGTCGCCGGTGAGCACGCTGCTGTTGCCAAGATCGCTGATCGCGCCGGTGTTGGCGTCGTACGCGAAGACCTGCAGTCCCGACTGGCCGCCGATGGCCAGGTATTTGTTGTCGTGGGAAAGCTGATACCAGGCGGGTTGGCCAACATCGGTCGTGGGCATCGTCGACGATGTGCTGGCCGTGCTCACCTGGCCGGAGCCATCGATGGAGTAGGTCGCCAGCTGCCACGGGCCAGTGGGCTGCATCCCGTCCGGCGGAGCCGTCCCCACGGAGAGGATGAGGTGGTTCGATGTGTCGGTCGCGGCTCCGGTGGGGCAATAGGTATCGCCGGAAGGCGCGACCGGCATCGCCGGAAAGCCCTGGCCAACCAGTCCGGTCAGGCTGCCGTTGCTGCCGCGCGCAAATCCCGAGATGGCCGGAATGCCGTGATAGCAACTCGAGGTGTACGCGAACTGGTCGTTGCCGGAGAAGGCGAGGACGCCGCCCAGCGCGGGGCCTGATCCTTCACTGCCGATCACGCTCACGCCGCCGCTCGAGGTGATGTTCAGCGCCTGATAGCCGTTGTTTTCCGTCCCGTCCAGGTTGGCGAATCCGTCGTAGAGCGTCGATCCGGCGGTATCGAAGAAGAGATCGATAGGACCGCCTGTCGGCTCGGGGTTCGCGCTCGACAGGTGCCCGGCTTTGAACGAGCTGGTTTCGCTCAGAGCCCCGCTCGATCCGATCGAAAACGTATCGATCGAATAGCCGTCGGCGCCGAAGAGCAGGGAGCCGTTCGCGGCCATGCTCAGCGGTCCGTAGCCCGAGGTTGAAAAAGGCGAGCCGGAGATCGGGGTGAGTGCGCCGTTGGCGCTTACCGAGAAGCCGCTGATCTGGTAGGTATTCTGCGCGGGCGATGCGGAAACATAGACGTACGTGGCGTTGTTGCCCGCGGGATTGGAATTGCCGGGACCTGAACCCGAGCCCTTGCCTGGACCGGTGGTGATGATGCCGCAGCCTGTGGCGAGGACCAGGAGAAAAAGAGCGAAATATCGACAAGGCGCCATCGAGCCGGACTGCTCCAGGGGCGGATTCATTTGCATGCGAGCACATAGTTGGATGCCGATCGCTCACGCCGGGCCGGATGGCGCGCCCCGGGAATCTCGCGTTCACGGGGTATTCCTCGCAAAGCGTCGGGGCAGCTCGCTGGGAACGAACCAGGCGCGGCGCACCTTGCGCGAGGTCAGATTTCGCGGTTGCGGCGCATCCTTCCGGCGAGGCATGCCGCGCAAAGTGCCGTGATGGAGATGCCGATCAGCAGGCCGCGCAAAAAGTCGACGAAGTCTTTGCTGACCAGGTGGAAGTCCTGCAGGCCGGTCGAAAATGCGAGGCAGAACAGACCAATGCAGAGCAGCATGCGAGCGCGGCGGCTTTGTTGGGTAGCAGGCAGGCACATGGCAGAATCCTTTCGAGGTTGAAGCAAGTGAGCTAAGCGCGAAGACGGAACCACGCGAACGCGGCATACTTCGTGATGACCATGCCGCCCAGCACGGCCGCGAGGTCCCAGTCGTAGCGGTGCTGCGCAATAAGGTGATATTCGAAGAGGCCGCCCGATATCACCGCTCCCACCATCGTGGCGAAGGTGGAGGAACGGCGGCGATGGTCGAGGAAGCGTTCGTCAAAGGCGATGCCGAGAAATCGGCGGCGCGGGATGGCCGGGTTCATGCGGGGTTCTCCAGAGTGAAAATCTGCTCAACCGGGCACTCGAAGACGCGGGCCAGCAACAGGGCCAGCGGAAGGCTGGGCACATAGCGGCCGCGCTCGATGGAAATAATGCTCTGGCGAGAGACGCCGACGGCCTCGGCCAGATGCTCCTGGGTCCACTCGCAGGCGGTGCGAAGTTCCTTCACGCGATTTTGGACCTGTGGCTCCATGTAAAGTCGGCTTGACGTGAAGATAGCAAACAGGCGACTCGGTGTCAAGTCGGCTTTACGTGGAGCTGGCTTATCTACATGTAGCCATCGACCCCGCAGATAGGCAGCATGATCCGCGGAGGCAGGCCAGCCTGAAGGTCCCAGATTTCCCGCCAGACGAGCTTGCGATCGCGCTCGTTGGCGCTGGTCGCATACCACGCACGGTAGTGCTGCTGCGCGTTTTCGAGCAGGATGGCGGGGTCGTCCGAAGGCTGCACGGACGAATCTTCCTCATCGTTATTCGCGCGGAACCACGCCAGCGCGTAAGCTTCGGCCAGCGTGAGGTGGACGCTCGGAGTCCATTCGTCCGCCGGGTAATCGTGAAGAATGCTTTCTCCCACGGCGATCACGCGACGCGGCCATGCGAGGAACTGGTCCGCGGTAGCTCCAGGTCCGGCTGCCGACTGTTCCCAGGTGCAGGGCTCGTCGATGACGGCAACACGGTAAAGCTCACCGACAGGACCGGAGGGCGCGAGCTCAGCGATGACGGGCAGGAGCGTTCCGGAGTAGGACTCGCCCCCGCGATACGAGGTAGTGCCGATGCCGAGTGCCTTGAGAGAGGCATGGAGCGCGTTGTAAGCGGGCTCTTCGGGATCGCCTGGCTGCGGAGCGCCATAGGGAATGCCCTCCGGATACTCGCTGCAGCGGTCAAGGCGGTCCGCAGCGACCTGATCGGCGAGCAGAAGTGCGGCCGCTCGCTCCTGTTGCGGGGCATGCGCGGCGCCCTCGATCCAGGAACGGAGAACGGGAACGAACTGCTGGTTGCACGAGAACGGAAGCTGCTCGCCGGGCGCACCGCGAGCGGGCGCAAACAAGGCCAGCATGTCGAGAGTGATGGGCTGCGGCTGCTGCGCAAGCGCCGCGACGCGAATCGCCAGCGGCGGCTCGCCTGCCTGCGCATCGACCGTGTCATTGGAGGGTGGGCCATACCCCACGGAGAAATCTTTGAAGACGAGAAGAGCGGAAGGATTGCGCGGCGCGAGGGATGGCGATGATCTGGAGTAGCCGAGTTGGGCGTTCCAGGCGGGCTTATCCGGATGGAAGTACGAAGCGAACCAGGTCCAGAAGGCATTATCGCCGCCCATCGACGGAGCGCCGGTGGGGTTCTGGTCGCGGGGCACGGGAAATTGTGCGGCGATAACGGCGGCCAGTTGCTGCGAATCCGTTTGGCTTCCGGCTGCTGCCGTGAATGTATAGAGGATGGTGTAGAGCCTGCATCCCTGACGCCGCAGTGCATCTCCGGAAGCGGTGGGAAGCGGCGGCAGCGGATCGTGATAGACATTTTCAACCGAGGGGCCGTCAAAGAGCGCGACGCGCGTGACCGTCAGGCCGCCGGCAAGCGATTCCGGAGGAGAAGAGGAGCGAAGGCACCAGCGGCCCTGAATGCGGGCCGTGAGAGGGTCGGAAGCCACGCTGCCCAGGCTGTAGACTTCGAGCTTTTCGCCGGGATGGGTTGCGGTCCAGTCGGCGACGCTGCCTTCAAAGTGGACGGCGTCGGCAACGGAGGCCGAGAGGTAATCCTGAAGCGTGGCGGGCGGCGAGGCTGCATTGCGAGGGATGGCGGATTCGCTGGGAAGATGCAGCGGCACGAGGGCCAGCGTGAGAGCAAGAGACACCCTGCGGAGCGGCAATTTCATGGCTTTTAGCGTCGTTTTGGTGCGACTCAGCATGGATAACAGAGATTTTCATCCACGAATCAGCAAAATTTTGACGCGCCGTGGAACTGTGCTATTCTCAAAAAGCTGCTTAAAGCCAGGTTTCTGCTTGAGTTGAGGTGGAAACGGAGACGGGCAGCGGGTTGCGCAACGGCAGTGCAGCGCAGCCGGGAATCTGATCGCATCGGGGTCTGCGACACTTGCCACCTTGGCAGGCTATGCGGACCGGAACTTCGAAACGGAATCGGCTGTTCCGATTGCTCTGCGGCAACGCGGGGCGCATGGCACGCTCGGTCACCGTCGTGAGTTCTCGTCTGGAGCAGGGAAGTTTAGGAAGCGGACGCGAAGCAAAGGAATCTTCGTGCGCGCTGGCTGTGAAGCAGCCGGTCTGCGCGAGCGAAGGGATTGCTTCTGCGCGCCGCGCGTGAGTTTGAGCGGTTCGGTCCGAAGGGACCAGGAAGTTTGAAGGAGACGGGTTTGCCGACATTCAATCAGTTGGTGAGAAAAGGACGGACGGCGCCGCGGTACAAGACCGCATCGCCGGCGCTGCAGGGTTCGCCGCAGCGGCGCGGAGTTTGCACGCGCGTGTACACGCAGACGCCCAAGAAGCCGAACTCGGCGCTGCGCAAGGTAGCTCGCGTGCGCCTGACCAACGGCATCGAGGTCACGACCTACATTCCCGGCATCGGCCACAACCTCCAGGAGCACTCGATCGTGCTCATCCGCGGCGGCCGTGTGAAGGATCTGCCAGGCGTGCGGTATCACGTCGTGCGCGGCACGCTCGATTCGGTCGGCGTCGCCAACCGCAATCAGGGACGCTCGAAGTACGGAGCCAAGCGCGCCAAGGGCGGCGCAGCCAAGAAGTAAGGATCAGAGAGCATGCCGAGAAAAGGACATATCGCGAAGCGGGAAGT
>DATJTG010000051.1:0-9535 GCA_035503555.1 Acidobacteriaceae bacterium
TCGCGAACTCCATAGCCGGCGCGCAGGGCGCTGTTCAACACGCGACCCTGACCGTCGACGAGCTGTACGGCCTCGACGCGACGGATCTGAAGGCCGCGCAGGATGCGGAGTTTTTCTGTTCTCTGCCGTCGTCTTCGCTCACCGTGGAAATCAGCATCCCGAATCTACCGCCGGGGAAGTATGCGCTGGCGATCGTGCACGCGACGGGCGTGAAGAATCCGCAGGCAATGTCGATGGTGCTGGCCAACGATCCGGCGGGAAGCGCGGGGTGGAAGCTGGCAGGATTTTTTGTGCGGCCCATGACCATGGGCGGCCACGACGGCGTGTGGTTCTGGCGGCAGGCGCGCGAGTATGCGGCGAAGAAGCAACTGTGGAACGCGTACTTCTACTACGAGACCGCGCTCTACCTTCTCGATCCCGTTGATTTCCTGTCGAGCCCCAATCTGGAAAAGCTGCAGCGCGAGGCGGAGCAATCGCGGCCCGACGGATTGCCCGGCACCGATCCCATGAGCCTGAATGCCGATGGGCAGACGCTGAAAGTGAGCAATCTGCATACCGCGGAGCTTTCGGACCAGCTGGAGCTGGTGGTCGAATATCAGGCGACGGGCACGCAGGATCCGGTTGCGGCGCGCGCGCAGGTGACTGCCGTGATGCGCGCTATGCTGGCACTGCATCCTGAACTACGCGGCGCATTTCACGGGCTCTGGGTGTACGCCAACACCACGAACACTCAGCATTCGTTTGCGCTCGAACTGCCGATGGATCAGATTCAGAACTCTGCAACTTCCCCCGCACAGCCGCACCAACCCAACACAGGACCAACCTCAGGACAGGCGTAAATCATGACGAATCGAATGGAAAAACCGCTCAGCGAAGCGGTGGAACAGCGCAGGGCGACACCGAGTTTTGACGGTGAGCCGATCCCGGATGCGGATTTGAAGAAGATTCTGGATGCGGGCCTGAAGGCTCCGAGCGGTTACAACATGCAGCCCTGGCGGTTTGTGGTGGCGCGGACGCCGGAGCAGAAGCGGCGCCTGCGCGCGGCCAGCTTTAATCAGGCCAAGGTTGAGGAGGCGTCAGCGGTCATTGTGGCCTGCGGAGACCAGGACGGCTGGCGCACCGATCTCGAGGAGATGATTCGCCTGGGCCGCGAGGGCGGCATGACCGAGGGCTACGCGGAACAGGCGCGGACCAATATTCCCGCCTATTTGGGGAACCATCCGAATCTGACGGCGTGGCTCAACCGGCACGTAATGATCGCCGTGACGACCATGATGTGGATGGCGGAAGTGATGGGCTACGACACCGCTCCGATGGAAGGTTACGAGGCCGAAAAGGTGCGCGAAGTGCTGCGTCTGCCGCTGAGCTACGAAGTCGTCGCGCTGCTGGCGATCGGACATCTGAAGGGGTTGGACAAGTTCAACGGCGGCCGCTTCAGCATGCAGCGGACGGTCTTCGACGGCGAATACGGCAAGCCGATGCGACTGTGAGAGAGCAGCCCGCAGTCAGCAGTTGGCGAAGAGGAGAAGGCCTGATTCGTCTGGCAATCCAATGAGACGCGAATATCCGGATGCGCCGATTGCGGGCGTAGGTGCGGTGATTGTCGCCGTGAATGCTCGAAACGAGCCGAAAGTACTGCTGATCCGGCGCGCGCAGGAGCCGTTGAAGGGCCAGTGGTCGCTGCCTGGCGGCGCGGTTGAACTCGGCGAGACGCTGGAAGACGCAATCCGGCGCGAGGTGCTCGAGGAGACGGCCCTCGCAATCGATGTGGTCGGTGTGGTGAAGGCTTTCGACAGAATCGTGCGCGATGCCGATGGACGCGTGCGCTACCATTACGTGCTCGTGGACTTCCTCTGCCGCGTGACGGGCGGGGTGGACGGCGAGCAGGCTATTGCCTGCGCAACTGACGCTTTGGAGGCGCGCTGGGCTGGATCGGCCGAGCTGGACGGTCTGACGCCGCTCACGGTCGAAGTGATCCATCGAGCATGGCGCATGGCGGCAGGCAACATCTAACGGTTGCAGGAGATCCAGGGCATGGCCACTGTCGCAACTCCAGGTCAGGAGACGAAACGGAAGCGGCGGCGCATCGTGCGCTGGTGCCTTATGGGCCTGCTGGTTCTCGTCGCGGCCCTGATGATCTTTACGTGGGCGTGGCCGCTAACCCTGCTGGTCGGAGCGGTGCAACTACGGCTTCGGTTGGCAGGTATTCACAGCGACTACGTTCGAATCCCATACGGAAACGTGGGGATGATTCGCGTGCACTACTTCGTCGGCGGAACGGGATCGCCGGTCGTGCTGGTGCACGGACTGGGCGGCCGCGCCGAAGACTGGGCCCCCCTGATGCCGCAGCTGGTGCGCGATCACCATCGCGTTTACGCGCTGGACCTGCCAGGCTATGGCCGCTCCGACTGGCCGAGCAACGCGCAGTATTCGATTCCAGAGCTGACGGCGGGGGTTGAAGCCTTTATGGACAGCCAGAACCTCGAGCGCGTAAACCTCGGTGGGTGGTCGATGGGCGGCTGGATCGCGATGCGTCTGGCGCTGGACGAGCCGCAGCGCATCCGTCGGCTGATGCTCTTCGACAGCGCAGGCATTCGCTTCAATCTAGTCTGGGATCCGTCGCTCTTTGAACCCGACACGCCGGAGAAGCTGCAAAAGCTGGACGATCTGCTGATGCCGAATGGGGCGCCGCACGTTCCGGGGTTCATCGCCCGCGCGGTCTTTCGCTTCGTCCACCGGCACGCGTGGGTTGTGCGCCGCAACATGGACTCTCTGCTCACGCAGAAAGATCTCCTCGACGGCCAGCTTGATGGGCTGAGAATGCCGGTGTTGATCGTGTGGGGAAAGCAGGACCGCCTGATTCCGTACTCCATTGGAGAGCAGATGCACCGCGATATTCCGCAGTCGGAGATTCAGGTTTTTGACGGATGCGGGCACCTGGCTCCCAACCAATGCGCGGCGCGGGTGGGACCGGTGGTGACGGGCTTCCTCGACGAGCCGAGACCCATGGCAGGACGCCAGGCGGAAATCGGGAATTAGCCCGAAGACGCGCTAACGAGGGGTCTGGTGCATCTGCCGGCCCAGATCTTCGCAGAATCCCCTGTAGTGCCGGACGTAGCGGAAGTTGGAGAAGATGGTAGCCGCCGCGATCAGGATGCAACCCAGCAGAAACCAGCGACTGCGGCGATCCGTGTAACGGCTCATAAGCCGAAAACAAACAGAAATCAAAAACGCTGCGAGGGTGGCCAGCACCGTGAGCGGCGCCAATTCGTTGCAGTCGATGCCGCTGGGCCGCAGAATCATCCACAAGGATGCACCTGCCGCCAGGAGCGCCAATGCGGCGACAAGGACGATGCGCGCGCGGGAGCGGTTCGACAAGGCAGGATCAGGTTTCCGATCGCTGACGCCCGTGCTTTGATCTCTGCTCTTCAAAGCCCGCCTTTGCCGATAACCATGCTTGCAGGCGCTGGGCGCACGGGCAGGTGCCGAAGTTGCGGGCTTCGATGCAGCGCCATTCAGAATCCGCCCTTACCGATATCCATACTCGCCGGTAGCGGATTCCGCTCGTCGATGTACTCCTCGATGGTTTTCTCGAGGATGCCCCTGGCATCGAGGATGAACTCGATCGCATCGCGGCCGGCGCCGTGGCCGCCTTGGTGCGGAGTGACGTAGTGCGCGGCGGCTTTGACCTGCTCGCGTGCGTTGGCGACGGCCACCGCGAATCCGCACACGCGCATGACGGGCAGATCGATGACGTCATCCCCGACGTAGGCAATTTCGTCGAGAGTGAGATTTTCCTTCGCCATCATCTCGCGCACGGCCTGCATTTTGTAGGCCTGGCCCATGTAGACGTACTCGAGGCGGAGGTCCCGAGCGCGCAGAGCGACGGTTTCCGAAATGCGCTTGGTGATGATGGCGCACTTCATGCCGCCGAGCTTTGCCAGCGAGACGCCGGTGCCGTCGTGCGCGTTGAACCCTTTGGCCTCGACCATGCTCGGCGATGAGATGGCATAGCCGCCCTTGCTTTCCATGGCCGCCGCGTGATCGCCGGTCGAGGGGCTGGGCGCGGGGGCGGGGAAGATCCAGATACCGCCGTCGGTGAGCACGCCGTCGACGTCGAAGATGATGAGCCGGACCTTACGCGCGCGCTCCTGCGCGTCCGGTGTGGAGGATGAGGTCATATATCCGCATTGTAGGGGGCATTCTGCTGATGCGGCAGGCGGGAAAGATCACCCGGCGCGATAAAATAGACGGATGCAATCCCACCCTGAGCCGAAGTGTGCCTGTCGATGAGGCGACTCTGGCGCCTGCTGTATTACGCACGCCGCTACTGGCTGCAGGCGCTGTCGGCCGTGGTGCTGGCCGCGGGCGTGGGGCTGATGGACGCATTTCGCGTCCTGCTGATCGGGCCGATCTTCGATAACGTGCTGAACCCGGGGGCGCAGAGCAAAGCCAAACAAACGCCCCTGCTGGGAGAACTGGGCGAGCGCTGGCACATCAATCTGCGGCCGGAGATGCTGGTTCCGCACTGGATCCACAATGACTGGTCGACCATCGCTTTTGCCTTCGTGGCGTCGACGCTGCTGAAGGGCGTGTGCGATTACGCCGGCACCTATCTCGCGAATTACGCCGGCTTCGGCATGATCACCGACATGCGCGACGACCTGTACGAGTCGATCCTGCGCCGCTCGGTGTCGTTCTTCCAGAAGCACACGACGGGAACGTTACTCTCCGCGCTTATCAACGATATCGAGCGCGTGCAATACGCGACGTCATCGGTGCTTTCGGATTTCCTCCAGCAACTCTGCACTTTGGCGTGCATGATCATCGTGGTCGTCGCCCTGGGGGGCCGGCTGGCCTGGGTTCTGCTGATTTTTGTCCCGGTAGTGGCTGGTTCCATCCGCCGCATCGGGCGCGATGTGCGGCGGACGACTCGGCGCGGCCAGGACAAACTCGCGGACATTCAGAACATTCTGCACGAGACGATCACGGGCAACCGCATCGTCAAGGCGTTCAACATGGAGTTCTGGGAACTGCTGCGCTTCCGGCAGGCGGCGCGCAAGCTGTTCCGCGCGAACCTGCGATCGGTGCGCGCCCAGGCCATTACCTCTCCGCTCATGGACTTCATCGGTGCCGTGGCCATCGCGCTGCTCCTGCTCCTCGGACGCAACCAAATAGGACATCGCGGCATGCCGGAAGGCGTCTTCTTTGCCTTCATCGTTGCGCTGTTCAAGATGTACGACCCGATCCGGCGCTTTGGCGTTTACTACAACAATTTCCAGCAGGCTGCCGGTGCGTCGACTGCGATCTTCGACTTCATGGACGATCGGGACGAAGTGCCTGAGGCGAAGCATCCGCAGACGCTGAAGACGTTCAAGGGCAAGATTGCGCTCGAGGGCGTGAATTTTTGCTACGACGAACAGGACGAGGAACGGGAGGGCCCGCGCGTTGTGCTGCACGATATCAATCTAACCATCAGCCGCGGCGAAGTGGTGGCGCTGGTGGGGCCGAGCGGCGCAGGCAAATCGACGCTGGTGAATCTGATTCCGCGTTTCTTCGACGTGACCGGCGGCCGGATCACCATGGACGGCATCGACGTGCGGCAACTGAGCCTCACCTCGCTGCGCGCGCAAATTGGTAAGGTGACGCAGGAGACGATCCTCTTCAACGACACGGTGCGGAACAACATCGCCTACGGGCAGCCGGATGTGCCGTTCCATCGAGTCGTCGAGGCGGCGAAGGCCGCGCTGGCACACGACTTTATCGAGAAGATGCCGGAAGGCTACGACACGGTCATCGGCGAAAAGGGATTCCGGCTCTCCGGTGGTGAGCGCCAGCGGCTTGCCATTGCCCGCGCGATTCTGAAAGGCGCGCCCGTATTGATACTCGATGAGGCGACCTCGTCACTCGACGCCGAGAGCGAATCGCTGGTGCAGGAAGCGCTGGGAAACCTGATGGCGGGCCGCACGGCGATCGTGATCGCTCACAGACTTTCGACGGTAAGGCGGGCCAACCGGATCGTCGTCCTCGAGCAGGGCAGAATCACCGCCATTGGCACGCACGAGGAATTGCTGCAAACTTCGCCCATCTACCAGAAGCTCTATCGGTTACAGTTTATGGACATGGGCGAAGCCAACGGGAACCACGCGGGCGAAAACGGAAGCGCAAGCGCGGAGCCGGCCTTTATGGGAAAGACACAGGCATGAGCGAAGCGGTGCCGATCTACTCCATGACAGGGTTCGCCCGCATCGCGGGCAGAGTTTCTGACACGCTGGGCTTCTCGCTGAGCCTGAAAAGCGTCAACCACCGCTTTCTCGATCTGCACATGCGGATGCCTTCGGGCGCCGAGGGCGCGGAAATGCAGGTTCGCCGCATCCTGAAGGAAAGGATGAAGCGCGGCCACGTCGAGGTGACGCTGAATCTGGAGCGCAGCCAGAAGGTGGAGGCCGGATACGATCACGCACTCGTGGCCGCGTATGTTGAGGCCTTCCGCGCCGCGGCGCAGGAACACAAGCTGTCCGGCGAACCGGATCTCAATGCGATCTTCCGCCTGCCTGGCGTGCTGCTGGCCGAGGCGCGCAGCAGCGACGAGGAGCTGGCCGGCCTGGAAGCCGCGGTGGTGGGCGAGGTCGAAGGGCTGGCAGGCGCGCTGAATGCGATGCGCGCGAAGGAAGGCGCGGTGTTGGCGCAGGAATTGCGCGGCGGAATGGTTCGGCTGCGGACCCTGGTCGATGAGGTCGCTCTGCTGCGCGAGCGCGTGCAGCAGGCCTACTTTGAGCGCCTCGCACAGCGGATGAAGAGTGTGCTGGACGGCAAGTTTGAGCAGGATCGCGTGCTGCAGGAGGCTGCGCTCATCGCCGAGCGCAGCGACGTGGAAGAGGAAGTCACTCGGCTGAAGACCCACATCGATCACTTCACGGGATTGCTCGATCAGGGAGGGGAGGTCGGCAAGAAGCTGGACTTCCTGCTCCAGGAGATGAATCGCGAAGCCAACACGCTGCTGTCGAAAACCAGCGGCGTTGCCGGGAACGGCACGCGCATTACCGAAGTGGGGCTGGGTATGAAATCGGAGATCGAAAAGGCGCGCGAACAGGTGCAGAATCTGGAGTGAGCCCCACTCCGGCGGCTCAGGCCAGGTGACGAAAACGAGGAGACGAGGAAAGACATTTGGCTGGGATTCTGTTCATCATTTCGGCGCCGTCTGGTTCCGGCAAATCGACGATCGTGAACCAGCTGCGGTCGCTGGTGAGCGGACTGGAGTTTTCGGTTTCGTGGACGACGCGCGGCCCGCGTGGATCGGAGGTCGATTCGCGCGAATACCACTTCACCACGCGCGAGCACTTCGAGGAAATGATCGGGCGCGGCGAGTTTCTGGAACACGCCACGGTCTTCGGAAACTACTACGGAACGGCGCGCAGCACGCTGGCTGCGGCGTTTGCGCAGGGCAAAGACCTGCTGCTCGACATCGATGTGCAGGGCGCGTCGCAGGTGCGCGCGAAGATGCCCGAAGCGGTGTCGATCTTCCTCATGCCGCCTTCACCGGACGTGCTGGCGTATCGCTTGCGGAACCGCAGTCGCGCCGAAGGCAGCGAACAGGAAGAGAACATCAAGAAGCGGCTGGCGCAGGCAAAACAAGAGATTGAGAATTACCGGGAATATGACTATATTCTCGTCAACGACATCCTCGAGCGCGCCGTGGAAGAGATGGTCGCAATCGTGGAGGCAGAACGTTTGCGGAGGAACGGGGCGCCGGAAGGCGGCTCAGCCGATGCCGAGCGGCTCATGCAGATTGCGGACAGCTGCCGGCAGATCAACGCGACGGCGAAGATCGATCCAGTGCTGCGGGCGTTTGGTGTCCCGATGGAAGCTGGAATGAAGGCTAACTGATGGTTGTTGAGGAGCAGGGATGAGCATCGAACGCGAATACGACAGCAATTTCCGCTATGTTCTGGTGGCTGCACGCCGCGCAAGGCAGTTGCAAAACGGGGCTGAACCGCTGGTGTCGAGCCACTCCAGCAAGGCGTGCAAAGTGGCGCAGGATGAGATTGCCGCGGGCAAGATTGCGTACGTCAAAGTGGAAGATAAACCCGCGCTGCGCCCGGAAGTCGACGCCCCGGATATTCCCAAATTCGCCTCGTAGTTTTCGGCGCGGCACCCGCTTCGCTTGGCCAATCGTCTTGTCGATGCGCAACGCCACGGTAGCGTAAGATCACGGTATGAAGGTGACGGTTGGCGTTTCCGGCGGCATCGCCGCGTATAAAGCTGCGGAGCTGGTTCGGGAGCTGCAAAAGCACGCGCTCGATGTGCATGTGGTGATGACCCAGGCGGCGCAGCAATTTGTGCAGCCGCTCACCTTTGCCGCTCTTTCCGGACATAAAGTCATCACCAGCATGTGGGAGATGCCCGAGGAATCGGGCGACGCGGCTTCGTCGATCGAGCACATGGACGCTGCGCAGACCACTGACGCGCTGGTCGTTGCTCCGGCCACGGCCAACATCCTGGCAAAATTTGCGCAGGGCATTGCCGACGATTTCCTGACGACGCTTTATCTGGCCACGACGGCCCCGGTCATCGTGGCGCCAGCCATGAACGTGAATATGTGGCGGCATCCGGCCACGCAGGCGAACCTGGAAATCCTGGCGAATCGCCACGTGCACATCGTCGCGCCGGAAAGCGGCTACCTGGCCTGCGGCATGACTGGGGCCGGACGCCTGGCGGCCAATGAACTCATCGTCGACGCGGTGCTGGGCGTGCTCCATCATCGCAATGATCTCGCAGGAGAAACGGTGCTGATCACGGCCGGAGGCACGCGGGAGGCCCTCGATCCCGTGCGCTTTCTCGGCAACCGCTCGAGTGGCAAAATGGGCTACGCGATGGCGGAAGCTGCGCAACGGCGCGGCGCACGCGTGATCCTGGTGACGGCTCCGACTGCATTGCGTGCCCCGGCGAACTGCGAAGTGATCCCGGTAACGACGACCGAGGAGATGCGGCAGGCGGTGGTGAGCCGGCTGGATCAGGCGACCATTGTCATCAAGTCTGCCGCGGTTGCCGACTATCGCCCGCGTGTCCAGGCCGACCAAAAACTACGCCGCAGCGGGCCTCTGACTCTGGAACTGGAGCCGACGCAGGACATTCTGCGCGAAGTGGTGGAGCAGCGACGGCCCGGAATGCTCGTGATTGGGTTTGCCGCGGAGACCGACGACGCACTGGCGCATGGTCGCGAGAAACTGCTGCGGAAAGGCGCGGATGCTATCGTGCTCAACGACGTTTCGCGTGAGGGTATCGGCTTCGATTCGGACCGCAACGCCGTGACCTTCCTCACGCGCGATCGCTCCATCGAGATGCCGGAGATGACCAAGCGCGAACTGGCCGATCATCTGCTCGACGAGATCGTCGCCCTGCGGCGGCCGCGCCATGTGCTGGCTGAGGCCGATACCCAGCAGGAAACCGGCGAGGCCACCGTGGATGCGTCCGCGCGCCGCAAAATATCCGTGACGCCGGGAGACTGACGTTGCCGCCGAAGCTTTCCCCTGAA
>DATJTG010000052.1:0-12229 GCA_035503555.1 Acidobacteriaceae bacterium
TTCGTGCGCGAGTGGCAGATGGTGACGGTGGCGTTGGCGGCGAGGAGCATCATGGCCATGGGACGGCCGAGGATGGGGCTGCGTCCGACGACGACGGCTTCGCGGCCTTCGATGGGGATCTGATAGCGGCGCAGCAGGCGCATGATGCCGGCAGGCGTGGCGGAGCCGTAGGCGGGCTCATCCATGGCCATGCGGCCGAAGCCGTGAGCGGTGACGCCGTCGACGTCTTTATCGAGGGCGATGCGGTCGAAGCAAGCGCGCTCGTCGATCTGCTTCGGGACGGGATGCTGGAGCAGGATGCCGCGGACGCGGGGATTCGCGTTGAGTTCGTCAATTTTGGCGAGAAGCTCTTCGGTGGTGGTGGTGCCGGGCAGGGTGACGCTGACGGACTCCATGCCGACGCGGCGGCAGGCGTTGCCTTTCATGCGTACGTAGGTGGCGGAGGCGGGGTCGTCGCCGACAAGAATCGTGGCGAGGATGGGAGGTTCTTTCAGGCCCGCCTGAAGAAGGCGCTGGACCCGCGCCGAGAGTTCCGCTTCCAGTTCCTTTGCGTACGCTTTGCCGTCGAGAATCAATCCCGTCATGGGATTAGTTTAGAGCCTGAGCTCTGGCGAGCGGCTAGATCGCGCGGATGACGCGGGCGGGCAGGAAGATGATGGCGCTGACCAGTTCGAGCGCGCCGCCGACGGCGATGCCAACGATGCGGAAGGGGAGCAGCAGCAGCCACACAATCGGGTAGGCGATGAGGGCGAGCAGCGCGAGCGGCCAGCAGAGCACGAAAAGGATGCAGAAGAGCAGGAATTTGATCATGGGTCAGCCTCGTTCGGTCATGGCGCTATCCGGTTTGAATTCCGCCTTGCCTGATTCAGGATACGCGCGGGGAGGGGTGGTGGTTCCACGCGCGGAACGTAGCGCCACCCCTCCGAAGCAAGTCCGGTTATTGCTGCGGTGCGTGGAGGCCGAGGGCCTGGAGGACCTGGAGGTCGGGGGTGGTGGCGCCGTTGTCTTTGGTGACGACGCCGAATCCGCCCTGGTAGTCCCACATGGCCCAGCCGATGTGGTTCTTCTCGAGGGAGACGCGCATGTCGTGCAGCCAGCGCGCGCGCGAATCGGCCGGAGCGTAGGGGCGGTGGACGCCGAATTCGCCGCAGTAGACGGGGACGTGGTGGATTTGCGACCACTTCGCAGCGAACTCGATGGTGTTCTCGACGCGTGCGGCATCCCAGCGGTCTTCACCGTAGGTATCGAGGAAGAGCTGGCCGGAAAGCGTCGGTTCCTGGTCGAGCTTCGGCGCGACGTTTTCGGGTGTGGAGGGGTAGGGAATGGCGCGCTCGGGGCGAACTTCGGGGCTGGTCCACGTGGCGCCCTGGTGGGTGAAGGGGAAGGGTTCGTAGTCGTGGAAGGTGTAGATCACGTTGGGGTCGGCGAGCGGTTCGAGCACCATGAGATCGGCGAGGCCGGACCAGTGCGCGCCGGTGGCGATGATCGTGTTCTGCGGAGCGGTCTGGCGAATGGCGTCGATGACGGTCGCTTCGATGCCCATCCAGCGATAGGGATCGTTCTGCTCCGGCTCGTTCATGATCTCGAAGAAGATGTGGTCGGGATCGACGGGGGCGAAGTGCGCGGCGAGCGCGCGCCACAGACCCGCGAAGCTGTTGACGCCGGCAGATCCCTGGAAGAGGGTCGCCTTGAATTCGCTGCTGGGATGGATGTCGATGATGACGGAGAGATGGTGGTCGAGCATTTCGCGGACGACTTTGTCGAGCTCGTTCATAAAGTCGGTGGATTTGCCCGCGTGCTCCCAGTCGACGAGAGCATCTCCGTCGATGCTGAGGCGGCAGTGGTCGAAACCCATCTGCTGGATGAGCGCGATGTCCTGCACGGTGGTGTGGGTCTCAAGGAAATCGACGGTGTAGGCGTCTTTGGGCAGCTGCGCGAACCATTCGCCGGTGTTGATGCCATGCTGCAGGCGCTGCGCGCGCTGGAAGGCGATGGAGTTGCCGTTTTGCGCGAGGACCGGAGAGAGCGGCAGAAGCAGGGCAGATAGAAGAAGAAAACGGTGAGGGATTTTCATACGCGGACGTTATAACACGGGGAAGCAGGCGGAAGCCGGTAGCCGGTAGCTAAGAGCGGCTCTCATTTATCCTGAGCCTTGGCTGAGAGCATTCCCAACATCGGATCGCGGCCGCCGGGGGCGAGCGACGAAGCGAGTTCGGCGGAAGCCGTGCGCGCGATGTTCGACGCGGTGGCTCCGCGGTACGACCGGCTCAATCACATTCTCTCGTGCAACATCGATCGCCTCTGGTGGTGGCGAACGGCGCGGCGGTTCCGGCATATTCTGAAGCGGCCTGCGGCGCGGGTTCTCGATATTTGCTGCGGCACGGGCGACATGACGCTGGCGCTCCTGAGGCGACGGCCCGAAGGCGGCGCGCCGGTTTTGGCAGCGGATTTTTCGCCGGCGATGCTGGCGATCGCGCAGAAGAAGCTGCCGGCCGCGCGGGCGAATCTTGTTCAGGCGGATGCGCTGCATTTGCCGGTGGCCGATGGATCGCTCGCTCTCATCACGACAGCGTTCGGGTTTCGCAACCTGGCGAACTATCAGGCAGGGCTGGAGGAATTCTTTCGCGTGCTCGCACCGGGTGGGGAAGTGGGCATTCTGGATTTCAGCGAGCCGGGTGGATTATTCGGCAAGCTGTATGCGTTCTACTTTCGGCGCATTTTGCCGCGGCTGGGCGCGCGGCTCTCGGGGCAGGGCGCGGCGTATCTGTATTTGCCGGAGTCGGTGGCGAAATTTCCCGCGCCGCCGGTGATGCTGGAGATGATGCGCCGGGCGGGATTCGCTGAGGTTGAGTGGACGCCGTACAACTTTGGGATTGCGGGATTGTGGCGGGGCGTGAAGGGGAAAGCCAGCGTGTAGCGTGTAGCGCGCAGTGCGGCTGCGGCGCGTGAACCACTCGGCGTAGGCTGGAAACAGCAGCGATTCGATTTCTGATTTCGGGAGTTTCCCCATGATTGCGAAGGCCGAATGGTCTGAGGGCATGTTCTATGACGGGCAGTCGCAGAGCGGGCATGTGCTGCACATGGACGCGTCGGCGGAACATCATGCCGGGATGAGTCCGATGGAGGCGGTGCTAACGGCGCTGTGCGGATGCACGTCGGTGGATGTGGTGAGCATTCTGCAAAAGAAACGTGAGCCGCTGACGAGCCTGACGGTGACGGCCGACGCGGAACAGGCCGCGGAACCGCCGCGGGTGTTCACGAAGATCCATCTGACGTACAAAATTCACGGCAACGTGTCGCGCAAGGCGGCGGAGGACGCAGTTGCGCTGTCGAAGAATAAATACTGCTCCGTCTCGAAAATGCTGGAGAAAGCGGCGGAGATCAGCTACTCGATCGAACTCGACGCCGCATGATCGCTTTCTTCCGGTTCATTCTCGTGCTGATGCTGCTGGTCATCGTGGCCATGACGTCGGCCATTGTGACGATGCACTTCGCGATTCATGGAGCGGAGGTGTCGATCCCGGATTTTCGGGGGATGACGCTGGCCGATGCCGGGTCGCGCGCGGCGCCGGAAGGTCTGAGCCTGCACGTCGAGAACAAACTGTACTCCACCGACGTGCCGGAGGGTCGCGTGGCGAGCCAGTCTCCTGTGGCGGGAGCGATTGTGCGGCGCGGATGGCGGGTGTGGCTGACGCAGAGCCTGGGACCGCAGAAGCTGGCGATTCCGGACACGCTGGGCAAAGATCAGCGCGTTGCGTCCATTGAGATTCGGCGTGCGGAGCTGCAGACGGGTTCGGTGGCGTCGCTGCCGCTGCCTGGGGCGGAGGCGGGTACCGTGATCGCGCAGAGTCCTGCGCCGGGCGCCTCGGGCGTGGCGAGTCCTGTGGTGAATTTGCTGGTGGCCGCGCCGGCAGCGGCGCCGCCGTTGCCGGCCTACGTGATGCCGGATGTGACGGGGCAGCTTTTTACCGCGGCGGCGTTTTTTCTGACGCACGCGGGTCTGCAGATGGCTCCGCTGAAGACGGTGGACACGCATCTGCCGGCGGTGGGTGCAACGAATGCGCAGGTTGCGGCAACGCAGCCGTCGGCGCCGTCGGGGACGGTGATTGCCCAGAGTCCTCCAGCGGGATCGCGGGTGGATGCGACGACGCCGGTGCAGTTGACGGTGGCGGAGTAGCGGGGCTTCTCAGCGCAAACTTTTGCCCCAGCCGAGGCGAGCGCGGATTTCACCACAGAGTTCACCGAGGACACGAAGAGACTGGTACTGGAAACGCGGATCCTCGTCTCGCGTAGATAATGGTGCGCATGGTTCGATCGATCGTTCTGGCTGCGCTTGGATTCACATTCCCCGTATTCGCACAACAGCTTCCGCTCGCGCCAGGAGCGCAGGTGACGACGATTTCGGCGCAGCCTGGCACGTGGTCGGAGCCGGGGATTGCGGTGAATCCGATGAATCCGCAGCAGGTGGTGGCGGTGTTTCAATACACGGCGCAGGCCAGCTACTCGACCGACGCGGGGAAGACGTGGACGCTGGCGAGCGGCGTGGCTCCGCCGGATTACAAGATGTCGGGCGACGTCTCGGTGGTGTTCGACAAGCAGGGGCACGCGATTGTGGGATTCATCGCGTTCGACAAGCTGGGCACCTTCAACTACTGGGCGCATGGGGCGACGCGCAACGGCATTTTTCTCAAACGCTCGCTCGATGGGGGCAAAACTTGGGAGCCGGAGCTGCGGACGGTGATCGCGCAGCCAACGCAGCCGGGGATTCCGTTTGAGGACAAGCCGTATTTTCTCAGCGACACCTCGAAGAGCCGCTATGCGGGCAACCTCTATGTGGGCTGGACGCGGTGGACGCTGCAGGATTCGCAGATGCTATTCTCGCGCTCGACCGATGATGGGCTGACGTGGTCGGCGCCGATCGAGATTGCGCGCGACCGCGGCTTGCCGCGCGATGACAACGGGGCGCTCGAGGGCTTTGACGGCGCGGTGGGGCCGGACGGCACGGTGTACGGCATCTGGTCGGAGCGGGACAAGATCGACTTTGTGGAATCGCACGACGGCGGCAGGACGTTTTCGCGAGCGAAAGACATCCTCTCGACAGGACCGATCATGTACGCGATCGACGGCATGGATCGCGCGAACGGATTCCCGCAGATCGCGATCGATCCGCGGGGCGGCGCGAAGGGCGGGCCTCTTTACGTGACGTGGAGCGATTACCGCAACGGCGAGATCGATATCTTTCTCAGCATCTCTGCCGATCACGGGCGCACGTGGAGCGAGCCGGTGAAAGTGAATAACGATCCGGTGCACAACGGCGCGGATCATTTCTTCCAGTGGCTGGCGGTCGATCCTGTGACCGGGGCGGTCAATGTGGTTTTCTACGACCGGCGCGAGGATCCGGAGAACCGAGTGCAGATTGTGGCGCTGGCGCGCTCGACGGATGGCGGGCGGACGTTTTCGAACTACGCCTGGACGACGACTCCCATCGATCCCTCGGGCGTGTTCATGGGGGATTACAACGCGCTGGCGGCGTGGAACGGCCGCGTCTATGGCGCGTGGGCGTTTCGGCAGGGGAAAGAAGACAAAACCAGCGTGCAGGTGGGGGTTGCGGATTTCAATGGAGCGGGGACGGGCGGGGGAAGGTAGGCCGAGGTGGGTCTTGCGGGTACGAGCCGTGGAGCACAGAGAGCACGGAGAACGCGATGCGGAATACTGTTTTACTTGACTGGGGCAGTGGGGTGAATTACCGTCGGGAGGCAGTAAACGTTTCCTCATCGACTAAACTACATCGATTTAGTTAGAATGGCCGCGGCCTTTACCAGCACACGCCACCGCCGCACAAGGTTGTTGAAGAAATGCTCGAAGAACTGAAAACGCAGGTCCTCGAAGCGAACCTCGAACTGGTGCGCCGCGGACTCGTCCTCTACACGTTTGGCAATGCGAGCGGCATCGATCGCGCGTCGGGTCACATCGTGATCAAGCCCAGCGGCGTGGATTACGACAAGATGAAGCCGTCGGATCTGGTGGTGACGGACCTGGACGGGCGCACGGTCGAAGGGAAGCTGAAGCCGTCGTCGGATCTGGCGACGCACGTGGTCTTGTACCGCGCGTTTCCCACCATCGGTGGCGTCGTGCACACGCATTCTGAATATGCGACCGGCTGGGCGCAGGCGGGCAAAGAGATCCCCGCGTACGGCACCACGCACGCGGATTACTTTTACGGACCGGTTCCGGTGACGGAAGAACTGAGCGCGGAGGAGATTGGTGGCGACTACGTTCTGAACACAGGCAACGCAATCGTGCGTCGGTTTGAAAAGCTCGATCCGAATGCAGTGCCGGGCGTGCTGGTGGCCGGGCACGCTCCGTTTGCGTGGGGCAAGGACGCGATGGACGCGGCGTATCATGCGGTGGTGCTGGAAGCCGTGGCGCGCATGGCGTTCTACACGGCAACGCTGAACCCCGGATGCCGCGGGGTTTCGCAAGCCCTGCTGGACCGGCACTACTTCCGTAAGCACGGCGCAAAGGCCACTTACGGGCAACGCGGTTAAACCCGGAACCGGAATCCCCGCTCCCGTTCCCGCACCCTGACGCACACCGAGGCACGACCAGGCATGACCCTCGCAATGACAACTGCCGCCCTCGCCGAGTGGGTTGCGGCGCCGGCGAAGTCGCTGGTTCATCTTTCCGGCGTCGATATCGCCGTGATCGCGATCTATTTCGCGTTCGTCATCTACATCGGCTTTTATCTGAAGGGATCCTCGAACACGAGCGAGGAATTCTTCATGGCGGGCCGCGAGATGACCGCGTGGATCGCGGGCCTGAGCTTCGTTTCCGCCAACCTGGGCTCGCTGGAGCTGATGGGCTGGGCGGGATCGGCGTACCAGTACGGCATCCTGGCGACGCACTGGTACTGGATCGGCGCGATTCCCGCGATGCTCTTCCTCGGCATCGTGATGATGCCGTTCTATTACATTTCGCGGACGCACTCGGTTCCGGGCTATCTGCATCTGCGTTACGGCGATGGGGCGCGCGGCGTATCCGCCGTGTGCTTCGCGTTCATGACGGTGCTGATGAGCGGCATCAACATGTACTCGATGGCGCTGGTGATGAAGGTCGTGCTGGGTTGGAATCTCAGCTTTTCCATCTGGGTGTCGTCAATCACCGTCGCAATCTATGTTGCGCTGGGCGGGCTGCGGTCGGCGATCTTCAACGAGATCCTGCAGTTCCTGCTGATCTGGCTGGGTGCGCTGCTGATTCCGATCCTCGGGCTGATCGAGGCGGGCGGATGGACGAATCTGAAGCACCAGATTGCCGAGCGGATGGGCACCACGAACTACACGCATCTGTGGAGCACCACGGCGCACTTCCGCGACAACCCGATGGGAATTCACTGGACAGGGCTGGTGTTCGGGCTGGCGATCGCCATCAGCATGGGCTACTGGACGACGGACTTTCTGGTGGTGCAGCGTGTTCTCACGGCGAGGAATCTACGCGCCGCGCGGATGGCTCCGATCATCGGGGCCGGATTCAAGATGTGCGTGCCGTTTATTGTCATTCTGCCTGGTTTGCTGGCGCTGTCGGTGCTGCCGTTTCACCTGGTGGGCGAAACGCAGGCGGTGGCGACGGGAATGCACAGCTACAACGAGGTGCTGCCGCTGATGCTGGTGCGCTATTGCGGGCCGGGATTGCTGGGGCTGGGCGTGACCGCGCTGATTGCCGGATTCATGAGCGGCATGGCGGGCAACGTGAGCGCGTTTGCCACGGTGTGGACGTACGACATCTACGGCGCGTTCATGAACAAGAAGGCGAGCGACAGCCACTATGTTTCGATGGGCCGCTGGTGCACGTTTATCGGCGTGATCATCTCGGTGGGCACGGCGTATCTGGTGCAGTCGTTCGGCAGCATTATGGATTATGTGCAGGCGCTGTTCAGCTTCTTTATCGCGCCGCTGCTGGGCACGGTGCTGCTGGGGATGCTGTGGAAGCGGGCGACGAAAGCGGCCGGGTTCTGGGGGCTGCTGGCGGGCACGGCGACGGCGGTAAGCCTGTTCATGTGGGTGAAATTCGATCCCAGCGCGCTGCGGTACGTCGCGCTGTCGGCCGATGCGAAGGCGATGGCCGCGGATATGTATCGCGCGATGTGGTCGCTGCTGGTATGCGTGATCGTCACGGTGGTGGTGAGCTACATGACGGCGCCGAAGCCGGTCTCCGAGCTGGACGGCCTGGTTTACGGCGCAACGAAGATTCCTGAGGAGCACGACGATCACTGGTATCAGAAGCCCATCATCTGGGCGAGCGTTATTGCCGTGGCTTTCGTGGCCCTCAACATCATTTTCTGGTAACGGCGGAGAGTTATTATGCGCGGACACACATCGATCTGGCTGTTTTCCGGGGTGCTGCTGCTCGTTTACGGCGTGCTGATTCTGGCCACCGGGCTTTGGGAACTCGGCCATCCGCCGGCGACGCATACGGTGTTGGAGCAACTGCACGCGCCTATCTGGTGGGGCGCTCTGATGACGGCGGGCGGGCTCTTTTACACGATTCGCTTTCGCAAACACCACTAAGGTTGGCTTTCGCGCGGACGTACACGCAGACAAAGGACGAATATGAAAAACAAGCAGCTCACGTTTGGACTCATTGTGGGGAACCGCGGATTCTTCCCCGATCACCTGGCCAAAGAAGGCCGCGACGAAATGCTGGGCGTGCTGGAGAAAGCGGGCATCCGTACGATTGCGCTGACCCCGGAGGAGTCGAAGTTCGGCTCGGTGGAAACCCACGACGACGCCATCCGATGCGGCGATTTGTTCCGCAAGCATCGCGATGAGATTGACGGCATCCTGGTGACGCTGCCGAATTTTGGCGACGAGCGCGGCATCGCGGACTCGATTCGCTACTCGAAGCTGGATGTGCCGGTGCTGGTGCAGGCGACGCCCGATCGCCGCAACGATATGAAGATCAGCGACCGGCGGGACAGCTTCTGCGGCAAGATGTCGGCGTGCAACAACCTGATGCAGTACGGGATTCCGTACTCGCTCACCGCGAAGCACACGGTGCAGCCGAGCACCGGGGAGTTTGCGAAGGACCTGGACTGGTTCACGAAGGTGTGCCGGGTGACCAACGGCCTCAAGAAGCTGCGCATTGGCGCGATCGGCGCGCGGCCGCAGGCGTTCAACACGGTGCGCTACAGCGAGAAGCTGCTGGAGCGGTACGGGATTTCGGTGGTGACGCTGGACCTGTCGGACATTTTCGGCACAATCGGCCGGATGAAGGACGACGAGAAGGACGTGAAGGCGAAGCTGGATGCGATCAACGCTTACGTTTCGACCCAGCAGGTTCCGGCGGCGGCGCTGCTGAAGATGGCGAAGCTGGGCGTGGCGGTGGAGCGCTTCATGAAGGATGCGCACTGCACGGTGTCGGCGATCCAGTGCTGGACGTCGCTCGAAGAGAACTTCGGCGTGGTGCCGTGCACCATCATGAGCATGATGAGCGACAACCTGCTGCCGGCGGCCTGCGAGACAGACGTGATGGGCACGGTGAGCATGCATGCGCTGGCGCTGGCGAGCCAGACGCCTTCGGCGCTGCTGGACTGGAACAACAACTACGGCGACGACGAGAACAAATGCGTGTGCTTCCACTGCTCGAATCTGCCGAAGCACTTTTTTGCCGACGTGGTGATGGATTTCCAGGCGATCATCGCCGGGACCGTGGGCAAAGAGAATACGTTCGGCACGTGCGTGGGCCGCGTGAAGCCAGGCGCGATGAGCTACGTGCGCTTCTCAACCGACGATTACAAGGGAAAGATTCGCGGGTATGTCGGCGAAGGCGAATTCACGAACGATCCGCTGGAGACATTCGGCGGCGCGGGCGTGGCGAAGATTCCGCATTTGCAGAAGCTGCTGCATGAAATCTGCGAACAGGGCTTCGAGCACCACGTCGCGGCGAACTTTTCGCAGGTGGCGAGCCCGGTGTATGAGGCGGCCACACGGTATCTGGGGTGGGAGATGCACTGGCACGGGAAGGACAAGGAGTAGGGAACCGAAAACAGGAACGGGCGGCCGGAGGAATCCGGCCGCTTTTGTTTTGACTTTAGCGATTCTCCTGGAGCGCGAGGGCGATGAGGGTTTTCTGCTCCATGTCGTGCGCCTTGGCGGAGCCGGTGGCGGGGCTGGCGGCAGCAGAGCGCTTGATGGTGAGCACCTGGCGGTCGGCGAACATGCGCTTGAGGCGCGGCAGCACGAACCACAGCGCGCCCATGTTCGACGGCTCTTCCTGAACCCAGACGATTTCGCGGGCCTCGGGATGCTGGGCGACGGCGGCCTCGAGCTCTTCTTCGGGCCACGGGTAGAGCTGATCGAGGAAGAGGAGACCGGTGGTCGAATCCTTCTGCTTCGCGCGCTCGACGCGGAGCTCGTGGCCGATTTTTCCGGTGGCGAGCAGGAGGCGCTGGGCGTTCCGGATCTCCGTCTCGGGGATGACGGGGAGGAAGCGCGCGCGGGAGAAATCTTCGATCGGCGAGAGAGCGTCAGGATGGCGGAGCATGCTCTTCGGTGTGAAGACAATGAGCGGCTTGCGCCATTTGCGCAGCGCCTGGCGGCGCAGCAGATGGAAATACTGCGCGGCGTTGGACGGCTGCGCGATCTGGATATTGTGGTGGGCGGCGAGCTGCAGGTAGCGCTCGATGCGAGCGCTGGAGTGCTCGGGGCCCTGGCCCTCGTAGCCGTGGGGCAGCAGCATGACGACGCCGCTGAGGAGGCCCCACTTGTCTTCGGCGGCGGCGATGAACTGATCGATGACGATCTGCGCGCCGTTGGCGAAGTCGCCGAACTGCGCCTCCCAAAGGATCAGTGCTTCCGGATAGTCGCGGCTGTAGCCGTATTCGAAGCCAAGCACGCCAGCTTCGGAAAGGATGGAGTTGTACACGCTGAAGGGCGTCTGATCGGCGCTAACGTGGTTGAGCGGAATCCAGGGCTGCTCATTTTCGATGTCGATCAGGACGCTGTGGCGCTGGTTGAAGGTGCCCCGCTGCGAGTCCTGTCCGCTGAGGCGAACGGGTGTGCCGGAAGAGAGCAGTGACGCGAAGGCAACGGCCTCGGCCATGCCGTAGTCGAACTTCTGCTCGCCGCGGCCCATGGAGGCGCGCTGATCGAGGAGCTTTTTGATCTTGGGGTGAATGTGGAAGCCGTCGGGGTACTGCGTCAACTTTTCTGCGAGCGCGGCGACCTTCTCGCGCGGAAGGCCGGTGTCGACTTCGAGATCGGGGTTGTGGCGTCCGCCGACGTACGGCGCCCAGTAGTCGGGCATCTGCACGAGGACGGGCTTCTTCTTTACGCCCTTTGCCTGCTTCTGGGCCTCGGCGAATTCGTCGTGCAGTTCCTGAGAGAGCGCGGCGGGATCGGCGCCGATCTGTTTTGCGTAGATCTCAAAGAGCGGCGGGTGCTCTTTGATGCGCGCGTAGCGCAGCGGCTGGGTGACGGTGGGATCGTCGACTTCGCTGTGGCCGTGGCGGCGGTATCCGATTAAGTCGATGACGACATCGGTGTGGAAGGCGTAACGATATTCGGCAGCGAGCGTCGCGACGCGCACGACGGCTGCGGGGTCTTCGGCGTTGACGTGGAAGATGGGGACGGGGAGGCGTTTCGCGAGATCCGTCGAGAAGCGCGTGGAGTTGGATTCTTCCGGCTCGGCGGTAAAGCCGATGAGATTGTTGACGATGATGTGGATGCCGCCGCCGACGGTGTAGCCGTCGATGCCGGCGAGGTTTATGGTCTCGGCCCAGATGCCCTGACCGGCGAAGGCGGCGTCGCCGTGAATGACGACGGGGAGCACGCGATCGACGCCGTCAGGACCGATGCGGTCCTGGCGGGCGCGGGTGCGGCCCATCGCGACCGGATCGACGGCCTCGAGGTGGCTGGGGTTGGAGACGAGATGGAGAGCGACGGTCGAGCCGTTGCGCGCGGCGAAGCTGCCGGTGGCGCCGACGTGGTACTTCACATCGCCGCCACCGAGGATGCTGCGCGGATCGACGTCTTCGAACTTGGCGAAGATGTCGATGGGCGGCTTGCCGAAGGTGTTGACCATGACGCTGAGTCGTCCGCGATGGCTCATGCCCATGACGGAGCGCTCAGCGCCGAGCTCGGCGGCGCGACTGAGCAACTCGTCGAGAAAAGGAATGAGCGCGGTGACGCCTTCGAGCGAAAAGCGCTTGGTACCGAGGTAGCGCGACTGGATG
>DATJTG010000053.1:0-16723 GCA_035503555.1 Acidobacteriaceae bacterium
GCGTGGCTGGCGGCCTCGAACATGTTGTCGGGGAAGATGTCCCATCCGGTGAAGACGACGTCGTTGAGGTCGGCGAGGGGAACGAAGTCTTTCACGAGAGGCGTGCGGTTATCGGTGCGCTTGCCGAGGCGGATGGTGCCCATCTGGGTGACGGAGCCGATCGGTTTGGCGAGACCTTTGCGCACGGCTTCAACGCCGGCAATCAACGTGGTGGCGACGGCGCCCATGCCCACCACCATGACCCCCAATTTGCCCTTCGCGGGCTGAATGGAACCTTTACCTGCTGTCTTGTCTGCTGACATTACACTGCCTTTCCGTAGTCACAATTGCGTGGAAAAAATGACGCAAACCAAACAGTTAGTGTCTCGCCCGCCGGGAAATTTCGCAAATTACCGGCGGGTGAATGGGGGGAATTGGGGGGTGAACGGGTCAGGGGCCAGGTTGATTCCGCCTCGTCTCCCCAAACCGCACGAGGAAACCGGGATGGCGCTCCGGCTCAGGCTTCACTCGGCCGGATGCGGTTCTTCCAGTGGCTCCAGACAAACCACACGAAGCCGATGAGGATGAGGATTTCGACGGAGAGGTGGAAGCGGTGGAAGACGGCCTTGAAGCGGGGATCGGTGTTGAAGGAAGCGCCGAGGCGCATCCCGACCCAGGCCAGCACGTAGCACCACGGCCAGGATCCGACGAAGGTGTAGATGTGGAAACGGACCTGGTTCATCCGGGCGACGCCGGCAGGGAAGGCGATGAAGGTGCGGATGATGGGCAGCATGCGTCCGATGAGGACGGTGATGGAGCCGTAGTGCGCGAAGAAGTGGTCGACGCGGTCGAGGTCGCGGCGGCTGAGGAGCATCCAGCTGCCGTAGCGCTCGACCATGGGGCGGCCGCCTTTGGCGCCGACCCAGTAAGCGGGAATGGAGCCGAGGTTCGAGGCCAGCGAAGCGACGGTCGCCAGCAGGACGAGCTGCAGCTGCGTGTGCGCAAGCGCGTAGCCGGCCAGGGGCATGATGACTTCCGACGGGACGGGAACGCAGGCCGACTGGATGGCCATCAGGAGTACGACGGCGCCGTATCCGCCGGCCGCGATGAGGCTGACCATCAGGGCGATGATTTTCTCGCTCATTCCAGGAGTCAGTTTACAGGCTGGCGAGGATACGGAGCGATGGAAGCAGATGGCGTGCTTTGAATATCTCTACTAACTTGGTAGAGTTTATAGTATTAGTAACAGAGAACGCGGTTGCTAATGATTGCTACTGAGGTTTCCTGCGCTGATAAACTTGCTTCCCATGAGAATCTCTCAGAAGGGACTGTATGCTCTGCAGGCACTCACCGTGCTGGCGAGGCAGTATCCCGAGGGCGTGGTGAAGATTCGCGACATCGCCCAGGAAGAAGAGTTGCCGGAAAAGTTTCTGGAAGCCATTTTGCGGGATCTCAAGCGGATCCGCGTGGTGACGAGCCTGCGCGGCGCAAACGGCGGCTATCAGCTGGCGCGAGCACCGGAGAAGATCTTCCTGGGTGAAGTGCTGCGCAGAATCGACGGACCGCTGGCGCCTTTTGAAGACGCGGAGTCGCTGCGGCGGCGGGTGAAGACGGACGTAAAACATCGGCCGCTCTTCAAGCTGCTGCTGGATGTGCGCGACGCCACCGCCCGCATCATGGATAACACTTCGGTCGCCGATCTCTGCGGCAGTTGATCGTCACACGCTGGCGAGCGGAGCTCCCTGCCCGCTATCTGACCTTTGTGGCGCGAACGAAAATCTGCGGACAGGAGGCGCCTCTCCGGGCGCTCCTGATCCGTGCTGCGCAGTGACGGCCTACTTCTCCTGTTTCCCGTGGTCTTTGAAGTTCAGCGCGAAGTAAAACGTATTGTACGAATGGCTGGTGGTGACGTTGGTGAGGAACTGGCCGCCGCCAAAGTAGGCGTATCCGCCGCCGAGATTAAAGTGCCGGTTCAGTTCATACCACGAGTAGCCATCGATCTCGGCACCCACGTGGTGCCCGTGCGGGGTCTTGTTGTAGACGATCGCGCTGCCGGAGGTGTTATAGATGGCGTCAAGCTCCGCAGGCGCCCAGAAATCCAGTCCCTGAGCTGTGATCGTGAGCCTCCGGTGTGGCTCCACTGTGGTTCCGGCGCGCACGGCTTCAATGTTCTGCCAGCCGAAGAGATCGGAGATGCCGAAACGGTCGTGTGCGGTGGGGTAAATCGTGTCGAAGGTCGTGTGCCTCGTATCGACCTTCGGACTGCTGTTGCCGGACGCATAGTCGTACTGGGCGAAGATGCGCGGCCTGGTCGCTGCGTTCAGGAACTGGTAAGCGGCTCCCTCCTGAGTGGCCCAGGCATTGATTCCCTGGTTCCCGACCTCACCGCCTTCGTGGATGAACTCACCGGTGTAATCGAGCGAGGCATGGGCTACGCCTTTGAAGCGCAAACCAACGGCCTTCTCGTCTTCCTTCGCAGTCGTCTTGCCGACAGCGGCCTCGACGACTTCTTTCGGCTGGACGCGCCACAGAAAGAACGGCTCGAGGTCCGAATGCGGCACAACGAAGCTGTCGATGCGGCCGTAGGCTCCGTAGATGTTGTTCCCTTCCTGGTGAGGGCTGACACCGTGGGTCTGGGGAACGACGGCCGAGGCAGCGAAAATTCCCAGGTGCACCTGTTTTTCATCGAGGTTGAGCACGGCGGCGTCATAGGAGCGGGCCTGATCGCGCCACTCGGAGTTGGCGATGATCGTGTTGTTGTAATTGATTAACTGCCGGCCAACGCGCAGGCTGAACCAGTGCTGCTCGGGCGCGCCGATTTCAACGTAAGCCAGCTTCAGATCCCATTCGTTCGTGTTGGGCGGGCCGAGCGGTGGATTCTGGTAGCCCGCGCGCGCATCCTGCACCTGCGCGGTAACGCGAAGCCAGCTCTGGGAATGCAGGTCGATCTGGAAACGGAATCGGTTGAGCAGGTAGCGGTCGTTCGTTCCCGCTTTGAAGCTGGAGTTGTCGTAACCCTCATACCGGAAACGCTCCTCCGCCTGGAAGTCGACCCAATGAGGCAACAGCGCGTCCAGGTCGGTAACCGGAGCGAAGTCGTGAAAGTCATAGGGAGCTTGAATGCCGGTGGTCCGAAATGCGGCGCCATTCAAAAAGCTGAGAGGATTGGACGCAGGTCCTGTGACATAAGCTCCGTTGTAACCCGAAGATCCGTTCCGGGTGGTGATGTCGTCCTGGGCGGCGAGGGGCCTGGCGGCCGCGATGGCCAGCAGCAGAACTACAGCGGAAACAAAGAGCGACCGCCGGCGACGCGATGCAGACGCAATTGCGTAAAGAGTTTTGACCACCTGGAATTCTCCTTGTTTTCTGGAAACCGGGGTACGGGGCCCGGCCCGTTCCGCGGGGGAAAATTTCATCCGCGAACGAGCTTAACCATATATTCCCTACTAACATACTAGGGATTATTGCCATATGCAAATGCTTTTGCCCTGAGGTCGAGACGAGCTGCGGAGGCGGCGCCCCACAGCCGCGAAAACCGCGCCGGTGTGGGGCGCCAGAGATTCGCTCGACTCCGGGCACCTTCCACCCGAGCCAGCCTTGGGGCGTGGATGGGGTACCCGCGTGGGATTGCCGATTATGCGGAAGCCGGGACGCGGAGCGTGCGACGCTCGATGCGCTTCTCGTACTGAGGGCCGACGATGAGACGCTGGACGTAGACGCCGGGCGTGACGATGACGTCGGGATCGAGTTCGCCCGGCTCGACCAGCTCTTCGATTTCGGCGATGGTGATCTTCGCCGCCGCGGCCATCATGGGATTGAAATTGCGCGCGGTCTTTCGATAGATGAGGTTGCCGGTGCGGTCGCCTTTCCACGCCTTGACGAGGGCGAAGTCGGCGCGGAGCCAGCGCTCGAGGAGATAGGTTTTGCCATCAAATTCGCGCGATTCCTTGCCCTCGGCGACGATGGTTCCGGCGCCGGCGGGGGTGTAGAACGCAGGGATGCCGGCGCCCCCGGCGCGAATCCTCTCTGCCAGGGTCCCCTGCGGCGTGAGGCGCAGATCGAGATCGCCTTTGATCACTTTGTCTTCGAGCAGCTTGTTTTCGCCGACGTAGCTGCCGGTGTGCGAAGCGATCATGCCGGCCTCAAGCATCAGGCCCATGCCAAATCCGTCGACGCCCATGTTGTTGGAGATGGTGTGCAGGCCGGTGAGACCGCGGCGGCGGTTTTCGTCGACGAGCGCGGCGATGAGGTTTTCGGGAATCCCGCAGAGGCCAAAGCCGCCCAGCATGAGGGTGGCGCCGGAGGGGATGTCGGCGACGGCAGCAGCGGCCGAGGGGCAGAGCTTGTTCACGAGAGGCGAGTCTCCGGAGAAATGGTGTGACGCAGCAGGATAGCGGCTGGGAGGGCCGGTTGTCAGTCGTCCGTCGTCAGTTGCCGGTCGTCAGTCATCCGTTGTCGGGGGAATTCGCTGGTAGAGTGGCTGGCGGAGGGAAGCAGCATGAAGAAAGGGCGTGGACCCCGGTTGCTCGCAGTGATGACCCTGGGGATGCTGATGGCGGCGACGGCGACAGCGCAGAAGCCGGCGAAGGGCGGGCACGGCACGAAGACCGCGGCAGCTGAGGGCGCGTGGCCGACAGCGACGCCGGAAAGCGTGGGCTTCTCGAGCGAGCGGCTGGAGCGGCTGCACGCGCTCATCCAGGGCGAGATCGACCAAAAGCAACTGGCCGGGGCGGTGACCCTGCTGGCGCGGCACGGCAAGATCGTCGATTTCCGCACCTATGGACAGCGCGACATGGCGACGGGCGCGGCGATGACGAAGGATACGATCTTCCGCGACTACTCGATGACCAAGCCGGTGACCGGAGTGGCGATGATGATCCTGTACGAGGAGGGAAAGTGGCAGCCGCAGGATCCGATCGCGAGATACATTCCGGAGTTCGCGCACCTGAAGGTGTTTGCCGGCATGGACAACGAGGGCAAGATGATCCTCGCCGATCCGGAACATGCGCCGACGATGAGGGAGCTGATGTCGCACTCGGCAGGCTTCACGTACGGCTTCGGCAATACCGTGATCGATGCGATGTACCGGCAGGAAGGCGTGATGCATTCCGCAAACCTGCAGGAGATGATCGACAAGCTGGCGAAGATCCCGCTGGCCTATCAGCCGGGCAAGGAGTGGAGCTACAGCGCGTCGATGGATATTGAGGGATACATCGTCGAGAAGCTGTCGGGGCAGACGCTGCCGGACTTCATGCGCGATCACATCTTTACGCCGCTGGGGATGAAGGACGCCGGATTTTACGTACCGGAGGACAAGCGCGCGCGGTTTGCGACGAATTACCGGGCGGAGGCCGACGGGCATCTGACGCCGACGAGTCCGGCGGGCCAGGCGCCGACGGACTACACGACACAGCCGACGATGCCCTCGGGCGGAGGCGGGCTGGTGTCGACCATCGACGACTACTACCGGCTGGTGCAGATGCTGGCAAACGGCGGCGAACTGAAAGGGCAGCGGATTCTGGCGCCAGCGACGGTGCACCTGATGACGACCAACAAGCTCGGGGAGAACCTGCTGACAGGGCAGTTCGGCGCTGGGATGCACGTGATGCGGCCAGGCTTCGGTTACGGGTTTAATTGCGCCGTCATCTTCGATCCGGCGGCAGCAGCGCTCCCCGACGGGCCGGGGACTTTCTTCTGGGACGGCGCAGCAGGGACGTGGTTCTGGGTGGATCCGGCAAACGACGTTGTGTTTGTGGGGATGATCCAGCGGATGGGCGGCTCAGACAATCACAGCCTGCTGTATCGCAGCCATGCGACGGTGTACGGAGCCCTGGTGGATCCGTCGAAATAGGCGAAGAGGGGAGAAGAGCGAACAAAAATCAACGAGGCCGTCGCTGCGTGCAGCGGCCTCGTTGTCCGAGGAGGGTTGCTGTGAAGAAGCCCGCCGGGACTTCTCACAAGCATGTGGACCCTCAACGACCGTAGAAGTTTCGCGCGAGATCGAAAATTTATTCTGCGATTGATGGGTTGTAATTCAATACCTATCTTTTGGTCGATGACTCCGGTGCAAAGCGCTGGCCGCGCAGGGAGCACCTCGCTGGGTGCGGGCCGAGACATGGCATAAACTGAGGGTTAGCAAGAAATGAGGAGTCCGTCATGCTCGTTGTCATGAAGGCGCAGGCTACCCAGGAAGAAGTGCAGGCGGTATGCGAACACATTGAAACGCTGGGCTTTCGCGCCCATCCCATGCCCGGAGCCACGCGCACGGCCATCGGCATCACCGGCAATCAGGGCGAAGTGGACCGCGGGAACCTGGAAGAGATGGCGGGCGTGGCAGAGGTGATCCGCGTCTCGAAGCCGTACAAGCTGGTGAGCCGCGACGTGAAGGAAGACAACACGGTCATCCGCTTCCCTGGGACCGACGCGGCGATCGGCGGCAACAGCGTGGCGATGATCGGGGGCCCGTGCTCGATTGAATCGCGCGAGCAGGCGTTCGCGATTGCCGAACAGGTGGCGGCGGCGGGCGCGCAGTTCTTCCGCGGAGGCGCATACAAGCCGCGCACATCGCCCTATGCCTTCCAGGGGCTGGGCGAGGAAGCGCTGAAGATCATGGCGGAAATCCGGGAACGATTCGGGCTGCGGATCGTGACCGAGGCGATCGATCACGAGACGCTCGAACTGGTGGCCGAGTACGGGGATGTGATCCAGATTGGCGCGCGCAACATGCAGAATTTCTCGTTGTTGAAAGCCGCCGGGCGCAAGCGGAAGCCGGTGCTGCTGAAGCGCGGGCTGGCGGCGACGCTGGATGAGTTCCTGATGGCGGCCGAGTACATCATGAGCGAGGGGAACTACGAGGTGATCCTGTGCGAGCGCGGCGTGAGGACCTTCGCGGATCACACGCGGAACACGCTGGACCTGAGCATTGTGCCGGCCGTGCAGAGGCTGAGCCATCTGCCGATCCTGGTGGATCCGAGCCACGGGACGGGCAAGCGCAACAAGGTGCTGCCGCTGGCGCGCGCGGCGGTGGCCGTGGGCGCGGATGGGCTGATCGTGGAAGTGCATCACGAGCCGGACAAGGCTTTGAGCGACGGAGCCCAGTCGATTCTGCCGGACCAGTTTGTGCAGCTCATCGACGAGTGCTCGCAGATTGCGGCAGTGCTGCACCGCGAGGTGCCGCGAGGCATCCACGTGGAGCAGGCGGTGACGCGGTAGACGCGCGGATCAGGACGGGAGAGTTTCCGCGTATTCTGGTGCGGATGATCGGGAAGCGCCAGGCAGGACGATCGAGGATGCGGACGTGGCAGCGCGTGGCGCTGGCCGGGGCTCTGGGCTCTTCGCTCCTGCTGAGCGGATGCAGGCGAAAGCATTTTCCCCGCTACCCTTCCGACTTCAGGCAATTCGCGTGGATCACCAACGGCGGCAGCAACTCCGTTACGGTGCTCGATCTGGTCAACATGCAGCAGGCAGGCACGATTGCGGTGGGCGACGATCCAACGGCCATCGCTGTGAATCCCAAAAGCGATGAAGTATATGTGGCGAACAGCGGCAGCGCAACGGTAAGCGTGATCGACGCGAAGACGAATCGGGTGACAGCCAAGATTCCGGTTCACAAGGATCCGTCGTCGATCGATGTGGACAGCGATGGCGGGCTTGCCTACGTGGCGAACACGGGATCGAACAGCGTGTCGGTTGTCGATCTGAAGATCTGGCGCGAAATTGCAAGCGTGAGCGTGGGCGATGAGCCGGTGGCCGCCAAGATCGCGCCGGATGGCAGGACGCTGGTGGTGGCCAATCGCGGCGACAGCAGCGTGAGCGTCATCGACGCACAGACGCTGAGGCTGCGCGCGGTGTTCAGCGGATGCCCGCAGGCAGGAGACACGGTGATCCTGCCGGACTCGTCGCGGGCGTTTGTGGCGTGCACCGGCGGGCATCAGGTGATGGTGATCGGCCTGGCGCGCGAGCACGGGCAGCTGCCGGGAAGCCAGAGCGATCACCTGCTCGATCTGCTCGACGTGGGGCAGACGCCGGTGCATCTGGCGCTGAAACCGGACGGAGGCGAGATCTTCGTATCGAATTACGGGAGCGATACGGTGTCAGAGATCGCCACGAGCAACGCGGAAGTGGGCGGAGCGTATGTGATCGGCGCACATCCGTGGGGCGGCGTGGTGAGCGCGGACAATTCGACGCTGTGGGTGAGCAATTCCGCGGCGAACACGGTGGCCGCCTATTCGGTGGATGACGGGAAGCTGATCCACACGGTGCAGGTGGGCGATGGGCCGGGACCGCTTGCGCTCTCCGACGACGGCTTTCTGCTGCTGGCGCTGGATTCGGTATCGGGAGACGTGTCCGTGCTGCGGACGATCAGCTATAAGCCGAAGGGCGAGGCGGTGACGGGCTCGCTGTTCACGGTGATGTCCGCCGGCAAGCATCCCAACGCAATCGCGGTGATGGGATTCAGAGAATAGCGGGTGGCTGGCAGCGAAAGCTAGCGCCGGAGGAGCGGGCAGCCGGAGCGGCCGCGGCGCCAGACGATGGCAAGCTGCTCGCGGTCGAGGATCTTCCTTGCCTGCAGGCGCGCGTGATTCGACCACGGGCCCACCGGGTCAAGGCGCGCGTAGGCCATCCAGTGGCGCAGAGCGCGGCGGCGCTCGCTGCTGCGCTCGTAGGCGAGAGCGAGATTGTAGTGGGCGTCGGCGTATCCGGGCGCGAGGCGGATGGCCATCTTGTAGGCTTCGATCGCATCGGACAGGCGCTGCAGTTCGTCGAGCGCATTGCCGAGATCGAACCAGGCCAGAGCGTACTCCGGATTCGCAACCGTGGCGCGCCGGTACAGCTGCTCGGCGCGAAGAAACTGGCGCTGGTTGTAGAGGATGGTGCCGAGGTTGATGGCGGCCGGCGCGTGCTCTTCAATTTGCAGGGTCTGTTCGTAGAGCGCTGTGGCTTCTGCAATTTTGCCCTGCTCTTCGCAGCGCACGGCGTCGAAGAACAGCGTGTTGACCTGATTCTGGCGCTGCGCGGCGGTCATGCCTGCGGAGCCGACGGCGGCGAGGCGCGCGTTGCCCGCCTCAAAATCGAGCTCGAACTGGCGAGCGATGGGATCCATGGCGGCGCCGGAGTGGCGGAAAACCAGGCGCGGGCCGCGGCGCGCGACGCCGGCCTCGAGCAGCGGGTTGGCCATGCCGGAAACCGCGCGCATGGCGTGAACGCTGGCGCGGATGCTGGACGCGGAGATGCGCATGGCACGGAGATCGCGAAGTTTTCTGAGCTGAACGAGGCCGTCGAAGCCGTAGTCGGCAGAGGAGGCGATGAGTCCCGCTTTCTCCCACGCGAAGAGTTGCCGTGAGGAGATGCGCAGTATGCGGAGAACATCCTGGCGGCTATAGCGGTTCACTCGGCGGAGCGAAGCTCCTCCTTTAGTTTGACCCGATTATCCCAGGGTCGGGGACCAGCCGCAAGTGTGTGCGATGAATTTTCCGTGGATAAAGGGGTACGAAACAGGTGCGCGCGATAACAGCAGGAATCAGACTAGTTACCGCCGCCCGATGTCGCGGGTACGGGCGTCGCCGCTGATGGAGCGGGGCGGATGAGCACAGCGGTGCGCGGGAACGTGAACGTGCCGCCCGCGTCGTCGATGACGTTGATCTGACAAATGTAGGTTCCGGGTTTCAGGTCGGTGAGCGGAACGTCGAACTGGAAGGCGACCGCGCCGCGATCCGGCTCATTGAGCTGTGTGGCCTGGATGAGCGGCGTCTCGAAGGCCTTGGCGGATCCCTGCAGGAATTCGATGCTGGTCATCACGCGGACCGGCTCGGCCGCGGACTTCTCTGAAGATTTCGCGCCCTTGTCCGTTCTCGCAGGCGCCGCGGCGACGGCCTGGGTGGCGGCACGGGCGGGATCGTAGACCTCGTAGAGCAGGTACATGTGCTGATCCTGGCGGAAAACGTGAGGCAGGTTGGGCACGAACTGCTGGCCGTCGCGCACCAGCGGGCTGTCTTCCTTCTTGCCGGCGGGCATGCGCTGACTGGCGAGCACGACGGAGCTCATCTTGAGCGGGACCTTGTGCAGATCGGGCACCGTGAGGTCGGTTTCAAACGAGCCCATGCGGCCGGTTTCGTTTTCGCGCACAACAAATTTCACATGAAACTTGCCGGTGGGCAGATTGAAGCCGGTCGTGTATTGCACGTTTTTCTGGCGGACCTGCTGCGACTCGTCGACGGCAAGCTTGACGGTGTCGCGGATGTCGCCGATGTCGTGGCCGGCGGTGTCGCGCACCTGGCCAATAATATCGAGCGTGGCCTTGTCGCGGTCGCCGCCCTTCACAAAGGGAATCTGCGAGCCGGGTACGACGAGCGAGACGGGGACGAAGAAGCGATTCGGGCCGGTGCGGAAGTAGAGCGCCTCAAGGTAGACGGCCATATCCGTAGCCGGCAGATCGCTGGCCAGTTCATCGTTGAGCTGCTGCTCGCGCTCGTCGCGGGTCGCGTGCTTGTAATCGGCGGGCGCGTAGTAGCCGGGCCGATACTCGAGCTTAACGTCGGCACGATTGACCTTGATGGAGAGGCGGCGGTAGCGGCCATCGCGGCGCAGATCGGTGGAGTGGTAACCGATGACGTAGTAGGCCGAGGTGTCGTGCTGGATGCGATCGAACGCAGGCGAGAAGTCGTTGGAATCGAAGAAGGCCTTGCCTCCGGTGTCGGACGAAAGCGTGGCCATCACTTCCTGGGTGTCGAAGTTGGAGTCGAGGTTGTTCTGCAGAGCTGCGCCGTTGAAAGCGCCGGCTCCGCGCAGGCTGCCGGTGGTGGCGTCACCGAGCGGCGAGATGGCCTGCAGGCCGCGCGCATCGACACTGTAAATGGAAACGTTGGCGCGCACCGCGGCGTTGATGGCGGAGTGGAGCGATGCCTGGTTCTCGATGCCGTCGCGCTGGATGCCGCCGGAGAAGTAGAGCAGCGACTTCTTCTCGTTGAGATAGGTGAGGGATTTGGCGATGTCTTCGATGGCGAAAAGCTCGCGATCGGTGTTGATGTCGTTGTACTCCTGCTCGTCGGGCGTGAAGGCGCTCGAGTCCTCGACCTGATTCGTGGTGCTGGTTGCGCCGGACTGGAAGCCGTTGTCCTGCGTGCCGGAGTAGCTGTTGACGGCCTTCAGGAGCAGAGTTTTGTTGGCGGTGAAGTCCTGATCGAGCGAGAGCGTTTCATTGAGCGAGGCGACGGCGACCAGATCGGCCGGATGCATCTGCTTGTTGATGTAATCGCGGGCCGCTTCCTGGGCGCGCTCAATGTCATCCGGCTGCATCGACGTAATGTCGAAGAACATCACGATAAGCCGGTGGTTGCGCAGCTCTTCCTGGGTCGCGGTGCCGGCTTTTGCGCCGAAGACGCCATTGGGGGCGCTGGCGTTGATGGTGGCCTCACTGAGCGGCGCGGCCTGATCGACACTCTCGAAGTCGAAGCTGACGATATGCTGCGGCTTGTTGTCTTCGGTGACGGTGAAATCTTTTTCCGTGAGACCCTTCACGATGTCGCCGGTTTTTTTGTCGCGCACGACGACGTTGGTCAGCACGAGCTCGCTGTTGACCTTGAAGGTGATGGTGCCGGACTGATCCTGGGATGCGGTCGGATTCTGCGCTATGGCCGGGGGCACCAGAAGCAGAGCGCAGAGCACCGCGCTGAGAGCACAGCGAGCGGCATCCGTGCGGCGCGAACGATGCAGCGATCTCGGCGTCATCAGAACCGGTACCTCCCCATGAAGGTGAAAGAGCGCATCGCGGCAGCGGAGGTGACTTCGCCGTAGCTGGCATCGCCGAGGGTGGAATCGACGCCGGAGTACTGCACAATATTGAAGACGTTATCCGCGGAGGCGCGCATTTCGAAGGTTTTGGTATCGCTGAAGCGGACGCTCTTGGAAAGCGACATGTCGGCGGAGACGGTGCCCGGCCCCGGAATGCTGAGGCGCGAAGCCGTGCCGTAAGCGCCGGTGGGTGGGGCGAAAGCGTCTTTGTTGAACCAGTTGTCGAGCTTGCCACCACCCTGCGTCAGCGAGGCGCCGATCACGCGATCGGGCCGCAGCGAATTCGTGGTGCCGCGGGAGACGTCTTCCTCGGTGGCGGCGTAGTGCGGGGTGAGCGGCGTCCCGGAAGTGAAATCGAAATCGCCGGAGACGTTGACGTTGGCCAGGGCGTGGCCGACCCAGCCCGTGGTCAGCAAATGGGTGTCAGGTCCGAAAGGCAGCTCGTAGACCCAGTTGCCGTTCACCTTGTTGCGAACGTCGAAGCTGGAGTTCGACTCTTCGGCGAGGATGTCCTGCCAGTTCTGCACGAGTCCGTTGCCGGAGCCGCCGTTGCCGCCGATGGAGGTGGAGTCGTCGATGGCGTGCGAATACGTATAGGTGGCCCCAAGAAAGATGCCGCCGCTCATGCGCTTGCGCGCGCTGAAGGTGAGCGCGTTGTAGTTGGAGAAGGCGAGGGAGTCTTCCCAGTCGTAAATGGCGTTGGGCAGCGTGGTGACCGGCACGCCTCCGGGGCCGATGGTGGTGAAGCGGCCGGGCGCGTCGACAATGTCCAGGCGCGTCCCTTTGGAGCCGTTGTAGCCGACGTTGAGGACGACCTGCCAGGGCAGCGTGCGCTGGATGTTCAGGTTCCAGACCTGGACGTACGGCAGCCGGTAGTTCTTGTCGACGGAGTAATTGCCCAGCGGCTGGGGGGCCGGAAATCCGTTCGCCAGACAGAACGACGTGCAGCTGAGCACGCCGGCAGCGTCGGCGGTGGTGCTGACAAGGTTGCTCTGAACGTCGGCGAAGGGCGGCTCAAAGGCGAAGTTTTGCACGAACTTCACGTACTGGCCGACGGTGAAGTTGATGCCATAGCCGCCGCGAATGGTCGTTTCCCTGAAGGGATGGAGGGCGATGCCCAGGCGCGGCTGCCAGTTGTTCTTCTCCGGGTAGACGAGGTCGCGGGGATATTTGCCAGTGAAGGGGCCGACGCCGTTGGGCGTCACATCGGCCACTTGCGTGAAGTTGTCGCCGGTGTCGAGGGTGGCGAGGCGATCGTGCTCTTCAGAGTAAGGCGAGAAGTAGTCGTAGCGGACGCCGGCGAGGAGAGTAACGTTCTTCATCGCGCGCCAGTCATCCTGGATAAAGCCGTCAATGTTGTTCTCGCGGAGGTGAGCTTCCTGGTAGGCGGCCTGCAGCGTGGTTTCCTGGGGCAGACCGAGGAGAAGATCGGCGAGCGAGGATCCGGTCTGCGCGAGGCCGCTGGAGCCGGAACCGCTGGTGCCGCCGGTTCCGGGCTGTTGGGTGAACAAGCCCGTGAAGACATAGGAGCCGGTGGAGTTGGTGTTGCCGATCATGTCGTAGTACACGCGGCGGAAATCGGCGCCGAAGCGAATATTGTGTTTGCCGTGAATCCACGAGCTCATGTCGCCGACGCTCGCGGTTTCCTGGAGGACGAAGCTCGGCTGCGTTTCACCCATCGAGGTGAACTGGTTCAGTTCGACGTCGGGCAGGCCCCACAGCTGCGGGGTATTGGGCAGGCCGGTGAGCCCGATCGTCGACGCCACGTTGCTCACATTCGAGAAGAAGTTGGTGGACTGCGTGTGGCTGTCGTTCCACGAGCCGGTAAAGTTGTTCACCAAACGGCCCTTGCCGATGGAGTAGCCGAGTTGCAGCGAATACTGATTGAGCTGCGTTTTCCCGGCCAACTGGGCGAAGATGTTGGGGCTGTCGGAAGCGTTGTGGCTGTAGTTGAAGTTGGCGCTCATGCTTTGCGTGACGCCTTTGCCGCCCACCCCCAGGAACTGGCGCGCCATGCGCATGAAGGGACTGGCGCCGTTCGAATTGCCGAAGCTGTGCATGTAGCGGAAGCCCAACATGGTCTGGTTGTTCTGGTTGGTCGTGAGGCGCTGGTAGTTTTGCGTGGTGCCGGACAGGTTGGGCAGCGGGAGGTAGTTGAGCAGGGCGGTGGCCTGCGACTGGATCTCCTTGGCGGGGATACATTGCGATGCCGGATTGCCGGCGTTGGGTCCGCTGGTGCAGGGACCGTAAGGCTGGCCGGTGTGCGGATCGTAAATCGTAATGGGGGCGCCGGTTTGCGTGGTGAGGCCGGTGAAGTCGCCGCCGCGCTCGGCAGCCGTGGGCACGGTGGCGTACTGATCGAAGGGCGTGGAAGTGCGCGTACCCGAGAGGGTGAAGAAGATCATGTCGCTCTTGTCGTTCGTGAGCAGCTTCGGAATGTAAGGCGCGGAGACGATGGTGGCGCCGAAGCGATTCGACATGTAAGCCGGCTCGGTAATGGCCTGGCCGCGCAGCGCGAAATCCTCGGCGTTCAGAGCGCCGTTGCCGCCGTTCCAGAAGATTGCGCCGTGCGGCTGATTGGCTTTGAAGTTGCGGAAGTTGCCGCGAAACCCGCCACCGCCGCGAAATCCGCCGCCGCCGCCAAAACCACCACCGCCGCCGATCATGACCGGGCCCCCGCCTGGACCGCCGCCCGGTCCTCCCCCGGTCCCGCCGCTGAGAGACTGGTTGAGTTCCATGCTGTCGCGCATGCCGCCGAAATCGACACCGGCGAAGGGATTGGTCGTACCGGTTTGCCCGGTGACGGCGACGGATTCGCCGCCGGAGGAGAAGTCGGAATTGCCGGCCAGCGATGGCAGGGCTGCGCCCGCTTCAGAGCTGCCGGCGCCGGCCTGGATGAGGTCGGAGGCCGCGCCGAGAAGGCTGAGGGCCTGCGCGCCGGAGCCGCCGTATTGGCGTGCGCCGCCGACTCCGGGAATTCCGCCGGCCTGGGCCGTTTCCTGCTGCGCCTGAGCCCGCGAGGCCAGTTCAAGGCCGAATTCAATGGTGAGATCGTGCGCCGCCGCGTTGATTACGGCTTCTTTCGTCGAGGCAGCGAACGCGGCGAAGTCGGTCCGGACCACGTAGCGGCCGTTTTGCGGAATGTTGAGGGTGTAGCTGCCGGTGATGTCGGTGGTGGTGCTGTAGCGCTTGCCGGTGAGGCTGTTGGCGGCCGTGACGCTCACGCCGGGGAGCGGAACGTTGCCGTCTTTGACCGTCCCGTGAATCGTGCCACCCGTTTGGGCAGGCGGGGGCGCGGCCTGGGCGGGGGCGGCTGCGGCCTGGACCGGAGCGGCGCCTGCCTCAGCGGGAGCGGCTGCGGGCGCGGTTTGCGCCAGGGCCAGCGGGGCCGCCAGGACTGCGGAGACAGCGAGAGCGCGGAAGCGGATCGAGGACGTCATGCGATTCAGTCTGGCCTTACCGTTGCGGTGGATTCTGAGGCTGAGGCGTTGTGGCGTTGGGCTGTGGCGGGGGTCCCGGTTGTGCTCCCGGCGCACCCGGCGATCCGCCGGGCTGGCCAAAGCGGCCCTGGCCGCGCTGGCCGAATTCCATCACAGCGAGGCTGGTGGCCAGGAAATTGCCGCCCTTGAGCGCGCCCTCGGCGCGCACCATGTCGCCGACCTTGATGTCGGGGAAGGTGATGTCTTCGTTCCGCTTGTGAAAGGTTGTATTCTCATCGACCCCGATGGTCTGCGCGACCTTGTCTGGCCGCTCGATCGTGACGGTAAGGGCATCGGTATTGATGGCGGTGATCTTGCCGGCGGTCCAGGTCCTGCCGAAGTCGGCGCGCATCTTCTCCATGCGCGCGGCCTGCTGCGGATCGAGCACGACGACGAAGGCGGCGCCGACGCTTTTGGCCTGATCATCGACATTGCCTGCCGCGAAGACCACATCGCCGGCGTGAATGTCGGAGACTTTCACGGGTTCGCGGTCTTTCATGAACCGGGTGTTAACGCCGGTTTCGATTTTCCAGGCCTGCCCCTGCTCGTCCTTAACCGTGATTTCGTTGCCGGAGACGGCGGTGACCGTGCCGTGGGCGCTGTTGCCGCCCTGCATGAACATGCCGCCCATGCCGCGGCCTTCGCCGCGGCCCTGGCCCTGGCCGCTCTGCGGCGCGGCGTCCTGCGCCTGCACCCCGGCGGAGAAAACGGCGAGACACATCACCAACCCTGCCAACCCGGAAAAGAGCATCTTCATCTGTGTGACCGCCGGCTCTGAACGCCAGGGCCTCCTGGTGATGCAAGATAGACGCACCCCTGGCGGGAAAGACGCGGCCTGGGAGCCGTCCTTTACCCATTACGTTAACCCCTGGGGCGGCGTTCCCGCGAACCGCCGCGCGGAATAATGAAGCCGCGTTTCAATTCCGCGCATCCACTTTTCTTATGGAAACCGCTGGGTGGTACTCTGGCGGACATTCCCTCAAGCGCGCACCCGCCCTCTCCGAGGGAAGACAAAGGACACAGGACGGACCGATGAGCGTACTGACTCCGACCCAACTGACAGCAGACTATTGTCGCGTGCGGAGCCGGAGCCTCGCGCTCTGCGCGCCGCTTACGCCGGAAGACATGATGGTCCAGTCGTGCGCGGAAGCCAGCCCGGCGAAGTGGCATCTGGCGCACACCACCTGGTTCTTCGAAACCTTCGTCCTGCGCGAATTCTCGCGCGGCTATCGCCCCTTCCATCTCGACTTTGTCTGGCTCTTCAACAGCTACTACAACGCGGTTTCGGCGCAGCCGGAGAAGAAGCTGCGCGCCTCGTTTTCGCGGCCGACCGCCGAAGAGATTTTGGAGTACCGCCGGGCGGTGGACGCGGCCATGGAAGAGCTGACCGCGGGCGATCTGCCGGAGGAAGCCCGGACGCGCATCGTGCTCGGGCTGCACCATGAGGAACAGCACCAGGAACTGCTGCTGACCGA
>DATJTG010000054.1:0-17536 GCA_035503555.1 Acidobacteriaceae bacterium
CTGAGGTAGACCGCCGCATGTCCGGTTGGATTCATTGCGCCGAAGTCGCCGAAGGGCTCCTCCAGAAGCAGAGCGGCGTCGGCGCGTGCTCGCGCGCAGGAGAACAACGCGAAACCCAGGGTCAGGAGTAATACGTATAAAAAGCGAAAAAGATGGTGCAGTCTTTCCATAGGGTTGCGCACCTCAAGAGTCTGGGATGGACCCTGGAATTGGATTCCATTTGTGGTAACCCGATCCATCGAATAGAGTTGCGGGACAAAACGGTATCCCGGGTCCCCTGTTTGTGTCGGTTCACCATGACGGTTGGATGCCTCCTTCTGCCGGACTGCTACGCTGGCTGAGAGACCATGAGCGAAGCCCTCCATTTTTCGCCCGGACAGACGCTGCTGATCGATGCCGATGACACGCTATGGGAGAACAACATTTACTTCGAGCGCGCGATCGCGGCGTTCATTTCCTATCTCAACCACGAGGAATACACACGCGAACAGGTGCGCGAGAAGCTGAACGAGGTTGAGCGCGAGAATGTTCGCCAGCATGGCTACGGACTGGGCAGCTTCCGGCGTGCGCTGATCACCTGCTTCGAGCGGCTCACGACGGCGCCCATCCCTGCCGAGAAGCACGAGCGGATTATGAGCTTCGCGCAGTCGATTGCGGATCAGGAGATTGAGCTGCTGGAGGGAGTCGCCGAGACGCTGCCGCAACTGGCCCTGCGCCACCGCCTGATCCTGATGACGAAAGGGAATCAGGACGAGCAGGTCGATAAGCTGGCTCGCTCCGGCCTCCGCGAGCACTTCAGCGCGGTCGAGGTGCCGCGCGAAAAGGATCCTGACGCGTACCGTTATGTCTGCGAGAAATACGAACTGGCGCCGCATACGACCTGGATGATCGGCAACAGCCCACGCTCGGATATCAATCCGGCCCTGGCGTGCGGACTGCACGCGGTCTACATTCACCATCCGCACACGTGGGTGCTGGAACACGATGGGCTGGACGTCGCGCCGGGAGGGCAGCATCTGCTGGAGGTAGAAGGTTTCGCGGGCCTGCTCCGGTATTTCCAGGAATAGGCAGTCCTGCGCAGGATTTGAGGTTCAGACCGCTGCGGTTTGTAACGTCAGCTCTTCAAGCAGCGCGCGGACTTCAGCCAGAACCTCTTCCGGCCTGATCGCCTTCAGAGGAAAGCGCAAAACTCCCTGGGGCGTGAACTGCGCACCACGTTTGGCGTTCTTCGCGACGAGCTTCATCAGGCGGCCGGGATCGACGGCTGCGCTTTCGGTGAAGCGGATGTGGAGCTGGTCGCGCTTGCGATCGACCTGGGCGACGCCGATCTTTTCGCACGCGATGCGGAGGCGCGCGGCTTCCAAGAGGTGGCGGACGCTGTCCGGCAGCGGACCGTAGCGGTCTTCCAGTTCGGCGCGCACTTCGTCGAGAGCATGGTCGTTCTCGACACCGGCAATGCGCTTGTACATACGGAGCCGCTGGTTTTCCTCGGCGATATAGCTCTCGTCGATGCGCAGCGCGATGCCGAGCGAGAGCTGTACGGATGGGCGCTCGACCCGCTCCTCGCCTTTGAGCCGACCGACAGCCTCTTCGAGCATCGATGTGTACATCTCAAAGCCAACGGCTTCGATGTGGCCGCTCTGTTCGCCGCCGAGGAGATTGCCGGCTCCGCGCAGCTCCAGATCCAGGGCGGCGATCTTGAATCCGGCGCCGAGGTCGGAAAACTCCTTGAGCGCGGCGAGGCGGCGGCGCGCCACGTCGGTCAGCTCCTGCTCGGGCGGGATCAGCAGGTAGGAATAGGCGCGGCGATTGGAGCGCCCCACGCGGCCGCGCAGTTGGTAAAGCTCCGACAGCCCATGGCGATCGGCGCGGTTGATGATGATGGTGTTGGCGAGCGGGATGTCGAGGCCGTTCTCGATGATCGTGGTGGCCACCAGAACGTCGTGCTCGTGATGCATGAACGAGAGCATCACCTTCTCCAGCTCGTTCTCGCTCATCTGACCGTGGCCGACGACCACACGCGCCGCCGGCACCAGCTCCTGAATCTTCACAGCAATTTCGTAGATCGTCTCCACGCGATTGTGAACGAAGTAAATCTGGCCGCCACGCTCCAGCTCGACTTCCACAGCGGAGCGGATCAGCTTCTCGTCGAACTTCGCGACGACTGTCTGAATCGCCATACGATCGCGTGGTGGCGTCTCGATTACGCTCATATCGCGCAGGCCCACTAAAGACATGTGCAGCGTGCGGGGAATCGGCGTGGCCGACATGGCGAGCACATCGATCTCGCGCCGCATCTGCTTCAGCCGTTCCTTGTGGCGCACGCCGAAGCGCTGCTCTTCATCGACGACGAGAAGGCCGAGATCGTGGAACTGAATATCTTTCGACAGCAGGCGATGGGTACCGATGAGGATGTCGACGCGGCCGTTCTCCACCTGCTCGAGGATCAGCTTCTGCTCTTTCTGTGTGCGGAAGCGCGAGATCATCTCGACCTTGATGGGGAACTGACGGAAGCGGTTTTTGAAGGTCTCGAAGTGCTGGAAGCTGAGCACCGTAGTCGGCGTGAGCACTGCTACCTGGCGGCTATCCTGCACGGCTTTGAACGCAGCGCGCATCGCGACTTCGGTCTTGCCATAGCCCACGTCGCCACACAGCAGGCGATCCATGGGCAGCGACGATTCCATGTCGCGCTTGATGTCCGCGATCGCGGCGATCTGATCGTCGGTTTCGTTGTAATCCAAGGCGTCTTCAAACTCGCGCTGGAATTCGTTGTCCGCGGGATACGCGTGGCCCTCGGCCGCTTTGCGCTGCGCGTAGAGTTTCAGCAACTCGTCGGCCATATCCTGCATGGCCTTTTTCACGCGCGCTTTGGTTTTGGCCCACTGCTGCGAGCCGAGGCGATTCAGTATGGGTGCCGGGCCGGCCTCAGTGGAGCGGTATTTCTGGATCAGGTCGAGGCGCGTGAGGGGGACGTAGAGACGCGCAGCCTCGGCGAACTCCAGGATCATGAACTCAAGGGAAACGCCATCCTGCTCGATCTCGCGCAGGCCGTGGTACTGCGCGATGCCGTGCTCCACGTGGACGACGTAGTCGCCGACGGCGAGATCGCGGAAGTCGGAAACGAAGGCTGCGGTCTTCGACTTTTTGGGAGCCGGGCGTGGGGTGATATCGGCTTCGTCGAAGAAATCCTGCGCGCCGAAGAGGACGAGCCGGGCATCGGGCAGACTCACGCCAGTCGCCAGCGCGGTGCGCAGGATGACGGGCGTGCGCATATCGCCGGCGAGGTAGCTGGACTCGTCGTACATGGTCTCGCTGCCGGTGTGCTGCATGCGGCTGCCGAGGCGGTAGGGCAGCTCGTACTCGCGCAGCAGCGTCGCGAGGCGCTCGACTTCACCCTGATTGGGAGCGACGAGGAGGGTGCGGATTTCCTGCTGCATCAGGTTGCGGATCTGCTCGACGAGCGCGGGGATGGAACCGTGAAAGCGGAGCGTTGAGCGCGAGTTGAATTCGATCTCGCCCAGCGTCGTGTCGTCTTCGAGCACATCAATGGCGCCGAGCTGGTCGATATCGATGCCGGCGTGGGATTGTAACTGCGCCAGTAACAATTCCGGCCGTCCGTACAGGTCTTCCGGCGTCATCAGCGAGCCGATGCTCGAGCGCTCGTGGCGCTGCTCCAGCTTGTTCCACCAGCGATCGATCTGGTTCTTCACCATGGCGGGCTCTTCGACGAAGAGGGTGCTTTTGGCGAAGAGATCGAGCAGCGTGCCGGTCGCGCCGCTGACGCCGGCAAAAAACTCCCAGCCAGGGAAGACGCTGACGCCGCCGGCCGCGATGGCCTCTTCCACCATCTCAGGATCGTCGCTCGCGGAGACGCGCGCACCACTGAGCCGCGCATGCACCGCCGCCAGCAGGCGCTCGGTAACCGGGGTTTCGGTGAGCGGCAACAGGCGCGCTTCGTCGAGCGGGGCCGCGGAGCGCTGCGTTTCGGGGTCGAATTTGCGGATGGACTCAATTTCGTCGCCGAAGAACTCGAAGCGCACGGGGCGGTCCGCCTCCGGCGAGTAAATGTCGAGAATGCCGCCGCGGCGCGTAAACTGCCCGGGCATCTCGACGATATCCATGCGGGTGTAGCCGATGCTGGTAAGGTGCGCGAGCAGGGTATCGACGTCGACTTCTTCGCCGCGACGAAGGATCTGCGCCAGCCCCGCATAGAAAGGAGCGGGAAAGAGCTTCATCGCCGCGGCTTCGACTGGCGCTACGACGATCGAAGCCTCGCCGGTGGCGATCTTCCACAGGGTTTTGGCGCGCTGCTCCTGGATGTCGGGGTGCGGCGACAAATTTTCGAAGGGGAGCACGTCGTGCGCGGGCAGGCGCAGCACGCGGGCAGGATCGATGGCTCCGGTCAGCTCGCACCCGGCGCGCAGAGCGACGTGCATCGCGTCGGCCTGCTTGTTATCGGTGACAAGGACGACGGCTGGGACGCCTGCAGAGCGCGCGAAGAGGGGGATGTAAAGGGCGCGGGCGGTTGAGGTGAGTCCGGAGACACGACGACGCCCACGGGCAAGGGCGAGGTGGCGTCTTGCCTGTTCAAATGCGGGGGTATGTTCCATGTCCGCCAGCAATTCGCGGACAAACGGAAGGATCATGCCACGGTAAGTTTATCGTTTTTCGGGGAGAGACGCTGGCAGGCGGTTTTTCGCTGAGAGCTTCTTGCTGGCCGGTTCTCACTGAACGTCTCTGGCTGCTTCCTCACGACCCATATAATTCCCGACGCAGGCGGTCGATCTCCGGGTCGCTGCGGAACTGGTCGAACCACTCGCCGCCGCACATGGAAAGCGACAGCGGAGCCGCGCGTTCCGCGATGGCCTGCGCGAGGGCGGCTCGCATCTCCGGCAAGTCTTCGAGGCCCAGGTGGGCGTTAAACAGCGCGAAAGCCGGCACATACTCGCCCTGGGCCCTTCGATCCTCCATCTCACTGAGGATCTGGCGCGCGTCGGCTGCGCGTGCGTCATTGCCGTAGACGAAGGCCAGCACGCCCAGGAAGATCGGGGCTCGCGAAATGGCGACGGCGCGCTCCATGTGGTCAACGGCTTCCGGGTGGCGTTCGCACGCTGCCCTGCAGCAGATTGGCCACGCGCGGCTTGCCGCCGATCTCGCTCACCTCCGCCAGCTTGCGTTTGAACGAGAACGACGACGCGCGCGACTCGACCGTGAGCCCCTGCAAGCCGCTCAGCGCCTCCAGAATTTCTTCCGCCAGCCCATCGCTGAAATACTCGTTTTCCGAATCGGTGCTCAGGCTTTGGAACGGCATCACTGCGATCAAAGGTCCACCGTCGGAAATCCGGCTCACCGCGGCGCAACGGTTCGGTGGCTTCCTGCTGTAATCACGCTGCTGGGCCAGATTTTGAAAACTCAGCTCGCTCGATGCGCTCGCGATCCGCAGGCCATCGCCGATCTCGCGCAGTACCGCGGCAATTTCGCGCGCTCTCCCGGGACGCTGCTCCCTTTTCCGGAATCGCTCGGTCGAGCGTGTCACCGTCCACCACTTCCATCGTGAGGAACTCGACATCGCCTTCGCGCTCCACCGAATGGAGCGTGACGATGTGCGGGTGATTCAGCGCGGCGACGGAACGGGCTTCCTGCCGGAAGCGCCTGAGCCGATCGGGGTCTCCAGCCATCGATGCAGGCAGGACCTTGAGCGCCACATCGCGGCCCACTCGCGTATCCGTCGCGCGATACACCTCGCCCATCCCGCCGGACCCGAGGATCCCGGTGATCTCGTAATGCGCGAGAGTGCGGCCGACCAGACTCATGCTCTCGTTCGGTGCTTTCCCTTGTGCTGGCGAAGAATGGGCAGATTGTACATGGCGAACGCCCAAGCCGCCTCTGTGCCGGGTCGCCATTCGCTCGCGTGTGACCCTACACCCTAACCCCTAAACCCTATACCCTAGTTTTATGTCCTACGCTGCGGCGCTCGACAGTCTGCATGCCCGTGCCGGCGAACTTCACGCCGCCCCCGGCGCGCCACGTCGGAAGTTCCGCATCGAGGAAATGCAGACGCTGGTTGCCGCCCTCGGCCATCCCGAGCGGCGCTTCCGGTCGATCCTCATCGCGGGCACCAACGGCAAGGGATCGACCGCCGCGACGCTTGCCGCGATTCTGCAGGCCGCCGGCCTGCGCACCGGGCTTTATACCTCGCCTCATCTGTTCCGCGTCAATGAGCGCATCCGGATCGACGGCGCGCCCATTTCAGACCAAGATTTCGCACGCCACTATTTTCGGGTCGACGACTGCGCGAATCGGCTGATCGCCGATGGTGCGCTGCCGGCGTCTCCCAGCTTTTTCGAAGCGCTCACCGCGCTCGCTTTCGAAACCTTCGCCGCGGCGCGGGTGGATATCGCCGTTCTCGAGGTGGGCATGGGCGGGCGGCTCGATGCCACGAATGTCGTCGATCCGCTGCTTTCCGTCATTACGGATATTTCGCTCGATCACACGGAGTGGCTGGGCGACACGATCCCGCTTATCGCGCACGAGAAGGCAGGCATTCTGCGACAGAACGGCGTGCTCATCACGCTGCCGCAGCACCCCGAAGCGAACCAGGCCATTGGAGAGGCAGCGACTGCGCTCGAGGTTCGCGGAATTAACGCCGCGGAATACATTCCATTCGGGAGCACAGAGCTCGGAGCACGGAGCACGAGGGAGCGCGCTTCAGGCCCAGGAAGCGTCCTGTGGAATCGCTATCCTCTCACGATTCTGGGCGAGATCGTCCAGGTGGATTCGCCCCTATGGGGCGAGCATCAGCGCCGCAACATCGCGCTCGCTATTGCCGCAGCTGTGGAATTACGTCAGCACCACGGTTACACAATAACCGCGGCGCAGATCGAAGCCGGCATCCGCAGTACCCAATGGCCAGGACGGCTGGAAATGTTCGCTGTGCCGAGCGCCGATCGCCGAGCGCCGACCGCTGTTCTTTTAGATGTCGCGCATAACCCTGCCGGCGTGTGGACGCTCCGCGCCGCACTGTCATCGCTGCTCAAGGACCCCGGTTCGACAAGTCCAATGCTTATCTTCGGCTGCATGCACGACAAGGCTTTCGCGGAGATGGCGCAGATCCTCTTTCCGCTCTTTGCGCTGGTCGTGACTACGCCGGTTGCATCGCCGCGCTCGGCCACAGCGCGGGAACTCGCCGTCTGCGCTGAAGAGGCCGGCGTCCGCGCGGTCGCTGCTGCCGATCCCCACGCTGCGTTCGAGCGGGCCTGCGCCGAGGCTGCGCCTGGCACACTCGTAGTCGTCGCGGGATCGGTCTACCTCGTTGGCGAAATCCGCCAGCTTCTGCTCGATCGCGGAGCCTCGCGGCCATGAGCGCCAGGCGGCTTCTCGGCCCGCGTCCGAATCCTCTGCCGTTTGGCGAGCGGCTGGTGAGCTACGGCGTGCGCGCGCCCGTTTTCTTTCTGGAGACCGCCTTCTTCGGCAGCGCGTCGCTGATCGCATCGCTGTGGGACAAGACCGGGCATCGGCAGCACCGCATCGCCCAGGCGTGGGCGCGCGCCTGCATGAAGGCCAGCGGCGCGAAGCTGACGATTCTGCGTCCGGAATATCTGACGGGCGAGCCCGCGGTTTACGCCTGCAACCATCTCTCTTATATGGATACGCCGGCGATCTTCAGCGCGCTGCCGTTCCAGTTCCGCATCGTTGCGCGGCACGATTTGTGGAAGCTGCCGTTCATCGGATGGTGGCTGCGGCGCTCGGGTCAGTGCGGCGTCGACCTCTCGGATCCGCGCGCGTCGATCGCCAGCCTGCTCGGAGCGGTGCGCACGCTGAAATCGGGAATGCCGTTGTTTATCTTTCCCGAAGGCGGCCGGACGGAGTCGGGCTATCTGCAACCCTTCATGAAGGGCCCTGTCTTCATGGCCATCAAGGCGCAGGTGCCGCTCATCCCCATGGCGCTGATCGGCACATGGGAACTGCTGCCCATTCATTCGTCGGAGTTCCACCCGGTGCCGGTGAAGCTGGTGGTTTCTGAACCGATTGAAACCAAGGGCTTGACCATGAAACAGGCCGACCGGCTGACGGCCCTCCTCCAGCAACGCATTGAAGAGTTATATTATGAGCACTCCTGGCTTGAGAGACCTGCTCAGCCACCTCCCGCACCGCCGGGCGGGGACGGTGCGCGGAAGGCACAGGAGACTTCGGATTTCGAAGCACGCAGGGGTGTCGGCGAGTTGTCTGAGGAGGCGCGGAAACCATGAAAGCTCCACGCATAGCCATTCCCGAACCGAATTCGAAGGACCGCGAATACACCGAGCGGAGCTGGCCGCAGTACGCGCAGGCCATTGAAGCGGCGGGCGGCGTGCCCGTGAAGGTGCCTCTCTCTAACTCGCCCGCGCGCGTGGCGCAGCTGGTGGCCAACTGCGAAGGCGTGCTGCTGCCGGGCAGCCCTGCCGACGTGAATCCGCAGAAATACGGCGAAGAGAGACAGCCCTCCTGCAGCGATTCGGATCCGGAGCGCGAGGCGGTCGATGAACTGCTGCTCCAGGATGCGTCGAATCTCTACAAGCCGCTGCTTGGCATTTGCTATGGGTTTCAGGCGCTCAACGTGTGGCGCGGTGGGACGCTGATCCAGCACGTGCAGTCCAATGTGAACCACGCTGCCGGGCGCGCGGTGCCCGATGCCCATGTGATCGAAGTCGATGCGAAGTCGCGCCTGCGGCGGATGCTCGGCCTGAACTCGCGAAATTCGCTGGCGGTGAACAGCAGCCACCATCAGGCGGTCGGGATTCTCGGCGATGGGCTTATCCGCGCTGCGTGGTCGGAAGACGGCGTGATCGAGGCGGCGGAAACGCACGGCGATCACTTCGTCGTCGGCGTGCAGTGGCATCCCGAGCGCGTGTTCCAGGAGAACCGGTCGGCGCAGGGGTTATTCCAGGCATTCGTCGATGCTGCTCAGGTTTGGGAGCCACGCATGATTCGGGAGTCGGTCGCGGACTGAAGCGCGACCGCCGCGAGGTTCCCGGTCAATCGCCGCCGGCTGCACTTTGCATCCGCGGGAAAAGCGTGTCCGCTGCAGCGGAGCGTTTTTCGCGCGGTAAGGCAGCCTGGCTGCGAAGGCGCTTTCGAAAGTTGCGGTGAAACTCGGCGCGGCGTGCTCTCGTGCATTCGTCGGAATAAATTTGCCCGACGAGGTGTCGAAACCCCGACTCGAGTTCCGCGACGCTCATCCGGGCGGGGCAGAAGTTCACATCGAACAGAGTGCACAGCTCCCACGCCTCGTCGCGGAGAATGCGGCCTTCGTTCTTCAGCCGCGCGTAAAGAGGCGTGCCCGGGAACGCGGTCTGCACCGTGACCTGGACGTCGTAGAGCCCGCTTTGCTGAACGAAATTCCAGACTGCGTCGAAGGAATCGGGGCCGCCGCTGTCGAGCCCGAGGATGAAGCAGCCATTCACTCGAACACCGCGATCCTGAATCCGGCGGATGGCTTCGAGGTAGCTGTCGACGCGTTTGGCCTTCCAGTTCGAGCGTTGCTCGAGGCCATCAACGCTCGAAAACGTCGTCGCCTCGAAGCCGATCAGAATCTCCGCGCAGCCGGCGTCGCGCAGCATGTTGAGCAGTTCGAGATCATCCGCGACGGAAAGATCGGTCTCAGTGAACCAGCGAATGTCTTCTTTCGCGAGATCGCGCAGCAGTTGTTTGGAGTGGCTTTTATTGGCAAAGGAGTTGTCGTCGGCGAACTCGATGAAGGGGCGGCTCCACAGAGATTTAATCGCACGGATTTCAGCGATGACCCGCTCGACCGGCTTGATTTTGTAACTGGGGGAGATACGAATCGATGCGGCGCAGAATTCGCACCGAAAAGGGCAGCCCCGCTGCGTCTGCACGGTCAGGCGGTTGTAGCGTTCAATGTCGAGCAGATCGAAGCGCGGCATGGGCGAGGCGGCGAACGTGTAGCCGGCGCCGCGGGCGTCGTACACGGGTTGCAGTCGTGCGGATTTGAGATCGCGAATTACCACAGGCCAAACCGGTTCGCCCTCGCCGACCACGACGGCATCGGCGTGCTGCAGAGCTTCGTCGGGCAACGCGCTCACATGCAGACCACCGAGGACGACGCGCGTGCCGAGGGCACGATAGCGATCTGCAAGCTCATAGGCCTCATTGATTTGCGCGGAGAAGCTCGAGATGGCGACGGCATCGAATTCCTCGGGCACGCCACCAACCTGAGCGAGTTCGGGCACTTCGAGATAGCGCAGGTCGACGTCGCGCGGAGTGAGTCCTGCGAGCGTAAGCAGACCGAGACTGGGCAGCGAGGCGATCACGCGGTTGCGCTCGACAAATCCGGGGAGCGTCAACCCGAGCGCGGTGAGCTCGTCATTGTGGGCACGAACGCCGCTCATGGCAATGAGTCCGAGTTTCATCGCAGACCTCCGATCAGGATGGAAACAATTCCGGTGGTCACCGACAACACCGGCAGCGGAAAGAGGCGCCGCCACGGCTTGCGCCATGCGGCGAGGAAGCAGCACACAGGCATGGTGACGGCTCCGAGCAGCAGCCCCCACGAGGCCACCCACAACGCGTTGCCCGCCAGCGCGAGATCGCGCGCGGTCGCTGCGAAGAGCAGATTGAGGAAGCCGAGGCCAAAGAAGGAAATGTGTCCCAGCCGCGTGAGGCGGCGCCGGTACGAGGCATAGCCGCCCATCCAGTCTTCGCGATGGAAAAAGAGGCCGATCACCGCGCCAGAGATGACCCCGGCCAGCCTGCCCAGCCATCCGCCGATGAGGTTCAGGCTCGGCATGTTCGCGACCTCATGCGGCCGGAGCGTGATTTCTCCCACCCGCCTGGGCGGGGATTCGTTTCTGTGCCGGTTGCGGACGCTCTCACGCGGCCGGGAACTTCGTTCCGCGAGTTGAGCGGCGGGGATTCGAGCGCGGCGAGGCAAGTGCCATTCGACGCGAGCCCGAACATCGCCAGGCCGGCGATGAAGGCCGAGCCAAGAGCATTTCTTTGTACCGCCATAGCGAAGCGACTGCCCGGGAAACTGCGTGGCGCTGCGAGCGTGCGGGCCATCGATTTCATCCTCCCTGGAGGGATTGGAATGGCATGAGATTAGGCCGGATAGAGGGTGCGAGAGGAGCCTTACCGGTCACTTTCGGAAGTGTCCCAGGGGGAACAGAGACCAGGAACCAGGAACCGCGGGAATCGGCTTTATTTGGCGCGATGTCCCTTCCCATAGCCAGGCGCGTGGAGTATAAGTAGTTCCCATAGTCATTCGAGTGGAGGGCGCGCTCATGGTATTGAAACGACCGCCGGACGCAGGCGATGTGCTGCAAGGCACCCTGGACATGCTGATTCTGCGCACGCTGGTGATGGGGCCGGCGCACGGACACACGATCGCGCAGGTGATCGAGAGCACATCGGAGAACGCGCTCGAGGTCGAGCAGGGCTCGCTCTATCCGGCGCTGCATCGACTGGAAGATCGCGGCTGGCTGGCTTCGGAATGGGGCGTAAGCGAGAACAATCGCAAGGCAAAGTTCTATCGCCTGACACCGCGAGGCCGCAAGGAACTGGCGTCGGCGACGAGTCGCTGGCGGCGGATGACGCGGGCGATCGATCTGATTCTGGGCCAGGAAACCGAATAAGCGGAATTAAAGAACCCGGAGGCATCGCGATGAAGCTGCACGGTTCCACCGATCGCACGCGGAAAGACGAAGATCTCGCCGAGGAGATCGAGTCGCATCTCGCTCATGAGCAGGATGCACAGACGGCGCGGGGCGCCTCAGCCGATGAAGCGCGGAGGCGGGCGCGTCTGCGTTTCGGCAACCCGCGGACGGTTCGGGAGCGGGTGTGGCGCAATCGCTCCGTGGCCTGGCTCGACGATGCGGCCCGCGATCTGCGCTTCGCGTTGCGTTCACTGGCGCGAACGCCAGGCTTCACTGCAATCACGCTGTTCGTCATCGCTGTCGGTATTGGCGTGAACACGGCGGTTTTTTCGGTGATCGATGCGGTACTGCTGAAGCCGCTCACCTATCCCGATCCGCAGGCGCTGGTCCAGATCGTGCTGAAGACCAACCAGGGGCCGTTCGCGGCGGCCAGCGTTCCCATGTTTGCCCTGTGGCAGCAGCAGAGCGGGATCTTTGAGCAGGTGGCCGCTTATGACTGGGGCGGATCGGGGGCGAACCTCACCGGCGGAGATCAGCCGGAGCAGGTGCAGGCCATCCACGTCTCCAAAGATTATTTCCCTCTGTTTGGGGCGCCGGTTTTGGAAGGGCGGACCTTCACCGCTGCGGAAGACAGCCCCAACGGCGGCCGCGTGACGGTGCTCAGCTACGGGCTGTGGAAGCAGCGTTACGGAGGCGATCCTAAGATCGTCGGCACCAATATTCAGATCGATGGGCAGCCGTACCAGGTGGTGGGCGTGATCGGGCGCGGCTTCGTCACCGATGCGCCGGTCGATCTCTGGCTTCCGGATCAGTTCGATCTGAATTCGCACGAGATGGTGGTGAACTTTACAGCCGTGGCACGGCTGAAGCCCGGAGTGTCGCTGGCGCAGGCGAACGCACAAATGAAGCTGGTCGCGGATCAGTTCCGGCGCGCTTATGGGGAACATTCTCTTCCGCCGGGCGGCGGATTCGGCATTGTCTCTCTGCAGCAATTCATGGTGGGCGATATGCGTTTTCCGCTCCTGGTGCTGCTGGGTGCGGTGGGGTTCGTGCTGCTCATCGCGTGCGCGAACGTCGCGAATCTGCTGCTGGCTCGCGCTTCCGCGCGCCGGCGCGAACTGGCCACGCGAGCGGCGATCGGCGCCGGCCGTGGCCAGATCATCCGCCAGTTGCTCACGGAGAGCCTCGCGCTGGCGGTGGCCGGCGGATTTCTGGGGCTGGTCATCGGCTTCCTGGGCCTGCGCCTGCTGCTGCGCATCAATCCAGGGAACATTCCGCGGATCACTGAAACCGGGGCCGGGGTCACGCTGGATCCCAATATTCTGCTCTTCACTCTCGGGGTTTCGGTGCTCACGGGCATCCTCTTTGGATTGATCCCGGCGATTGCCGCATCGCGTCCGAATTTGGCGGCTGCGCTCAATGAGGGCTCCAGCCGCTCCGGGATCAGCTTCCGGCAGGGCAGAATTCGCTCCATCCTCGTCGTGAGTGAAGTCGCGCTGGCCCTGGTCCTCGTGATCGGTGCGGCTCTGCTGATTCGCACCTTCCGCAAGCTGAACGACGTCGATCCGGGCTTCACGACGCATAACGTGCTGACGATGACGATGTCAATCAGCGGAAGCCGCTTTCAGACGACTGCGCCAGTGGCGCAAGTGGTGCGCGAAGGGCAGGAGCGGCTGCGGGCGCTCCCGGGCGTGCTCGATGCGGCGGCCAGCAACTGTTTGCCGCTGTACTCGAATTTTGGAATGGGGTTCGACATTGTCGGGCGGCCGAAGGGCAATGGTCCATTCACCGGTGGCGCTGGCTTCTACTCCATTACTTCGGGGTATTTCTCCAGCTTCGGCATTCCTCTGCTGCGTGGCCGCGTGTTCACCGAGCACGATGACGCGTCGTCGCCATGGGTGGCCGTCATCAACCAGGCGATGGCGCGCCAATACTGGCCGAAAGGCGATCCGCTCAACGATCGCATTCTGATCGGAGCCGGCGCGGGACCGGCGTTTGCGGAACCGCCGCGCCAGATCATCGGCATCGTCGGCGATACGCGCAATGGCAGTGTAGAACAGGAGCCTGGTCCGATGATGTACATCCCGATTGCGCAGATGCCGGACGGCGAGACAGCGCTCAACTCCACGGTGGCGCCGCTCTATTGGATCGTGCGCACGCGAGAGAATCCATACACGGCCCGGGCCCCGATTGAGGCCGCTTTGCGACAAGCCAGCAGTGGCCTGGCGGTTGCCCATATCCGCACGATGGACGAGGTGGAGGCTAGCAACATCGGAAGGCAACGCTTCAACATGGTGCTGCTGACGATTTTTGGATTGTCGGGGCTGCTGATGGCGGCGATTGGAGTCTACGGAGTGATGACGTATTCAGTGCAGCAGCGCACCCAGGAAATGGGGATTCGCATGGCGCTGGGTGCGCAGGCCTGGAATCTGCGTAGTCTGGTGATCGGCCAGGGAATGCTACTCGCTGTGCTGGGCGTGGTGGTGGGCCTGGGGGGGGCCTTCTGGCTGACGCGCTTCCTGGCCAGCTTTCTTTTTGGCGTGAAGGCGTGGGATCCGATGGCCTTTGTGGCAACGCCCCTGTTGCTGTGCCTGGTCGCGCTGCTGGCGGTCTGGGTTCCGGCACGACGCGCAACGAAAGTGGACCCGATGACCGCGCTTCGGCTTGAGTAGCTGGCGAGGCTAGTCGGCGGCGCCGTTCAGCTCGCAAAGCTGGTCGAGGGCCGCGTTGATCTCGATGGTGTTCGCTGCGACATCGGTGACCGACTCCGGCCGCAGATACTGCGGATTAACCAGCGACAGCGTCTCGTTCACAAAGATGGAGCGATGGGCGAGCAGGCCGTGCCGCAGCATCTCGCGCGGCAGTGTATCGGCGTGATACTGGCAGATTCCGCTCATCTCTGGGTGCTTCCGCATGAATTCCTCAAGGTGCCACTCGTAGTCGAGCAGCTTCGAGGAGTCCCGCTGCGGACCCATCTCCCAGGTCATGTCGCCGGTGGCCCAAAGACCAGCGTAGCCATCGTGGAGCGCCTGAGCCAGCGCGCCGTCGAGCGTTTCGAGCATCCGCCGCACGTCAAACTGCCCGTCCACCAAATGTCCCTGCTCGGCCGAAAGCACCAGGCTTCCGCGGGCAATTTCCTCTTCGACGTCCACATCGGCAGCCGCCAAAAACGAGCGGATCCCTGCGACCATCGACGGGCTGTTCAGATAAAGGCAGCGGTAGTTGCGCCACAACTTGGCTCGCAAAGTGACCGCCAGCGCCGCCAGATGCCGCGAGGGCGGTCCGGCGTAGATCAGGCATTGGTGGCGGGAGACCTGCTCCATGGGTGCGCCCATTATAAAGGTGGTCATGCATGGGCCGGAATTCCCCAAAATGGGCAGGTCGCGATTCAGATGCCCGCGTACCAGGCGTAGCCGCCCTCGGGCGATGCGGAGCCCAGGCCTTTGCCGAACTTCTTCATCGAATCGGTCACCGTCAGTCGCGTCACGTACTTCACGCTCTTGTAGCCAAGCTGCCTGGGAACCCGCAAACGCAGAGGTCCGCCAAAACCCACGGGCAGATCGCCATCGTTCATGCCCCAGGTCAAAAAGGTCTGTGGATGGAGCGCGTCGGCCATGTCGACGCTGTCCCACCAGTCCTTCTGAAACGAGAAATAGGCCACGTAGCGCGCCTCCGGTGCAACGCCGGCCTCCTGCAAGACGGAATGGAGGGGGGTACCAATCCATTCGGCGACGTACGACCAACCCTCTTCGCAAACGACCTCAGTGATCTGGCTTCGCCGCTCCATGGCGCGGAGATCGGCGATTGAGAGCGACAGAGGATGCGCCACCATGCCATCCACCGTCAGACGCCAGTCGGCAAAGCCAACGGCCTGGTGTGCGAGGAACTCCTTGGTCGGGGGCGCGGTTTCGTTCCGGAATGGCGATTTCGAAATCATGCTGCGGGGAAACTCGCGGGCCAGAGTGTGTCGCGTGAGCAGCCGTTGCGCCGCGTACGTGAGGGTTTCGCCGGGGCCATAGAGGCCGCCATGGTCGGGGGGAATCAGGCCAAATTTCTTTGCGATGCGATCCGCCGCGGCGAGCGAGGCCACCCCGGCCGCCGCCGCCAACCCGGAGGTCATTAATTTGCGCCGCGAGATACCGCTCATTCTCGTTCTCCTGCGTTTTCCTGCGCCGAGGCCACACTGCGCCCGGTGATCATGGCGCGCATGCGGACCCTGAAGCCCGAAACCGCAACCATCGTGACGTGCGCGACCACGAAGAACAGCAGCGCCCACGAGAGGAAGAAGTGCAGCGTCCGCGCCGACTGGCGTCCTCCGAATCCGTTCACGATCTCCGGTACGGCTGAGTTGAACGACGGAGAGAGCGCGAGGCCGGTCAGTATGGTGAGCGGGACCAGGACGAAAATGACGGCCAGGTAGGTCAGGCGCTGGAGTACGTTGTAGGCGGAGGCTTCGCCGGCGTCGGGCGGGGCGCGTTTGAGGTATCGAGCGACGCGCGTCCAGATCGCGCCCCAGCGACGGTCCGCGCGGGCGGGCAACAGATTCTTGCGGAAATGCCCGGTCCCGAATCCCCAGATGCCGTAGAGGACGCCGGTGAGCACAAATACCCAGGCCGCCTCAAAGTGCAGATAGCGGCTCCAGCCGTTCTGATCCGGCATCACGTACTTGTACCCCGTCGGAACCGTGTCGCGCGATGCCGGGATAGGGATGGTGAACAGCGGCTTCATGTTCACGTTGCCGGTTTCACCCCAGTAAAACCGGGGGTGCGAGATGACGATTTCAAAGCCGGTGACGAGCAGAGCGAGGAAGGCCGCCGCCGCGATCCAGTGGGTCACGCGGACCAGCGCAGCGTGGCGCGGGGTCCGGGTCGCTGCTGGTGCAACGGTGGTGGCCATGGCGCGGAGCATAGCACAGGTACCCGGTAGCTGCGCCATAGCCGGAGCGGCTTTGTGTTGAAGCGAGGCATACTAGGGAAACCGGTCCTCCAATGTCTCACACGCTCCCTGCCCATCTGACGCCTGCCGCAATCGCCCGGTTTGAGGCTTATCTGGCGCTGCTTGTGAAGTGGAATTCGCGCATGAATCTGACTGCGGTGCGCGACCCGGAACAGATCGTGAAGCGGCATTTCGCCGAGGGCATCTTTGCCGCCGAGCAGTTGCCTGCCGGAGCGCATACGGTTCTCGACTACGGTTCCGGCGCCGGACTGCCCGGCATTCCGATCGCCATCTGCCGGCCCGATCTCGCCGTCACCCTGGCGGAGTCGCAGAGCAGGAAAGCGTCTTTCCTGCGCGAAGTCGTTCGTACTCTGGAGTTGCGGGCGGAAGTCTGGGATCGGCGGGTGGAGGAGATGGCGGAGGAACGCATTTTTGACTGCGTCACCCTGCGCGCGGTTGACCGCATGGCTGAAGCTTGTAGTTCCGCGGCGACACGTCTCGCCCCGGGTGGGCATCTGCTGGTCTTCACCACGGAGAGCACGGATTCGGTGCTGGAGGCAATTCCAGGGCTGCAGTGGGAATCCGGCACTGTCGTCCCGGGACTAGACCGAGCCTTCCTTCGGCTGGCTGCTCGCGACGCATAGGCCGTGGATGCACCTCGGCGAATAACACGCTCTGAATCAGTGGGATGTGAGGATGTTCCCGAGAGATGGCGTCGGCTGATCGAAACTGGCTAGTCCACGCCGCGCGGGTTTTCCGTCACATTCCGGGCGTCGGTCACGTTGTGCGGCGTCCCGCTGAAGGCCTGATCGGTGTCGTACCAGTACTTCTTGTACCAGGCGCCGACCTTGCGAATGCAGTCGTTCGATCCGTCGTTCCACCGGATCTGGGCTTCGTCATTCACGTATTGCCAGTTACCGTGCTCGTCGCCGAGCGAGCGAAAGGCCGTC
>DATJTG010000055.1:0-7178 GCA_035503555.1 Acidobacteriaceae bacterium
GAACAAGGCAATGTCTTCGCGCTGGCAGAAATACTGCGCGCGGAACAGCTCCGGCAGACAGACCACGTCCGCCCCCTGCCGCGCCGCTTCGCGCACGCGCTCTGCCGCCTTCTCCAGATTGGCGTCCGGATCCGGGCCGCAGCTCATCTGCACCAGACCGACGCGGAAGTTCGTATCGCTCGCCATAATTGGATCTCGCTACAGTTACAAAAACGGAGAAACAAGCAAAAGGCGCAGGCCCCCGCGGCCCACGCCTCGCTCAAAAAACCCTCCGGCTATTCGAAAATCAGGATCGCCGCGGCAATGGTCGTCGTCCAGAGCCCGCGCTTGTCGCCAATGGCGGACTGCGTGACGTTGGCGGTGCGCACAATCTTGTTCGAGATGCGGTAGATTTCCTTTTTCTCGTCCCAGCTTTTGTCGGGATCGAATTCCACGTCCAGCGTTGTCGCCAGCATCTCGGCCGCCAGTTCTTCCGCGTATTCGCCGGCCTGATCTTCCGTCTCGCCGAAGCTGTGGTGCTCGCTCAGGTAACCGTAGGTGTTGCGATCGCCCGGGATTGCCACGCCGATGCTCGAAGCCACCAGACGATGCGGTTCCCGCGTCGAATTCTCGGCCACCACGGCAAAGACAACTTCGCCGGGGCTCAGATACTTCAGGCCTTCCTTGCGAGGAACCAGTTTTGCCTGCGGCGGAAAGATCGACGATACCCGCACCAGGTTTTGTGCCGCAATGCCGGCATCGCGCAGCGCCAGCTCAAACGAGGTCAGCCGCTCCTTGTGTTTCCCGACGCCTTTCGTAAAGAACAGCCGCTTCGGGACCATGCTTTTTCCCAATTCTCAATTCCTCCGCAGGGAATGTTTTCGGTTGGCGCAGACATCCTGCCAAACCGGTTTTCCACCGGCCTGAAATCGCACCCCGATGAAAAGTATCACAACCGGGCCGTGCGTGGGGCATGCCGCTCAGGAATTCACGCTGTTTTCAATCATACGGCACTGCGCGCCTTGCCAGCCACGCCGTCCTGGTCGCGTTTTTTGAAAGGCTGCGTCGCAATGTCGAGAAATTCCTGCGCCGCCCGCGAGAGCTGACGGTCCTTACGGAATACCAGCGCCAGATCGCGCGCCAGCCGCACGCCTTCCAGAGTTAGCAGATGCAGCGAGCCGGTTCGCTCTTCCTCCGCGACGTTGGTCCGCGGCAGAAATCCCAGCCCCAGGCCCGCGCTGATGTAGCGCTTCAGCATCTCGCTCGATTCCACTTCCATGGCCACGCGGGGCGAAAGCTCGTTGACCCGGAACAGCTCGTCGAGCTGCTCGCGCCGCCGTCCGTGCGGAGGCAGCAGCAGCGGAACCTTCGTGAGTTCCTGCAGCCGTACCGTTGCCCGCGCCGCCAGAGGATGTCCCCTGGGCGCCACCAGCGCCAGCTCATCGCGGTGGATCGGTTCCACCGTGAGCCGCGAATCGCGGGCGGGGAGAGATACGACTCCGAAATCCACTTCGCGATTCACCACGCTCTCGAGGGTCCGCAGCCGCTCGGCGCGCACCACACTCAGCACCACGCGCGGATATTGATGCCGGAACTGCGCAAACACCTGCGGCAGCACATACAAATGAGTAGCCTCGTTGGCGCTGATTGCCAGTTCCCCGCGCGGAGCCCGCTCCTGCTCGGCAATCGCCAGCAGGATATGCTTCTGGCGATCGACGCAGAACTCCGCGAACGGCTCGAAGAGCCGGCCCGCCGCGGTGAACGTCACTTTGCCGCCGTCGCGGTCGAACAGCCGCGCTCCGACTTCCTGCTCGAGCGAGCGGATCTGCGCGGAAACCGCGGGCTGGGTGCGCAGCAGCCGCTGCGCCGCTTTGGAGAAGCTCCTCAGGCGGCTGACTTCCAGAAAAGTCCGCAGATTATCGAAGTCCATTGTTTCCCTTGTGCCGCTGGCGTGCCCTCAGAATATGCGGCCAGCCCCGGCGCCACAAGGGGATTCGGCCCTCAGTGGCCGCCGAGCGATTCGGCTGACGGCCGCGTGCGCGGAGGCCTCCGCATGATGAACGGGAGCGGAATGAGGCAGGCAATGATCAGGCTCAGCCCCCAGAACGCGTTCTGATAGCTCAGCATCTGCGCCTGCAGGTTGAGAGTCTGCCACGCATTCCCGATGGCGAGACGGCTAGCGGCGTCGGCGCTTTGACCGAATCGCATGAGCGCGTTCTTCGTGGCGTCGAGGAAGAGCGAGTACTGAACGCCACCCGGCTGCACATGCTGGGCCAGCGTCGCAATGTGAGTCTGCTGCGTCCGCTCGAGGAACGTAGTCAGCAGCGCCGTCCCCACGGAGCCGCCGATATTCCTGGCGAAGTTTGAGAAACTCGAAATCTGATTGTTCTTATTTCGCGGTACACCCACATAATTCAGCGTGCTGATCGGAATAAAGACGAACGAGAGCCCCATCACCTGATACGCGCGCCACAGCGTAACCTGGCCAAACGAAACGCCGAGATCGAGGCGCGTGAGGTTGAACAATCCCGCCGCTGTGATTGCGTAGCCGATCGCCACCAGCAGGCGCGGATCGAACTTCGCCGAGCCCACAATGCGTCCGGCGAGCGGCATGGTCAACATCAGCACCAGCGCCCCCGGCGACAGCACCATGCCGGCTCGTTCGGCGGTATACCCCAGCAGCACCTGCAGGAACTGCGGAATGAGCACAGTCGTTCCAAAAAGCACCATGCCCAGCACAAATTGCAGGAAGACGGCGGTGCCGAAATTGCGGTTCTTCAGCAGCCGGATGTCGACAATGGGATCCTCGTGGCGCCACTCCCACCAGACAAACAGGACGAGCAGGCAGACCGCCAGAATCGCGAAACTACGGATCGTGATGTCGCCGAACCAATCCTTCTCCTGGCCCTTGTCGAGCACGAACTCCAGGCAGCCCACGCCGATCGAGATCAGGCCAAGTCCCAGAAAATCGACCCGGCTTCCTGCGCTGATGCGCTCTTCCTTCAGATAAGGAGGATCCTCGACCATCCGCTGCGTCAGGTAGAGAGACAGCAGGCCCACGGGCAAATTGATGAAGAAGATCCAGTGCCAGTTGAAGTTGTCGGTGATCCACCCGCCCAGCGTGGGCCCAATGGCCGGCGCCACGACCACCGCCATGCCGTAGAGGGCGAAGGCCTGCCCGCGCTTGCTCACGGGAAACGTATCGGCCAGAATCGCCTGCTCGCTCGGCGCGAGGCCTCCGCCGCCAATCCCCTGCAGAACCCGGAAAAACACCAGCATGGGCAGCGAAGGAGCCAGCCCGCACAGGAGCGAGCATGCCGTAAAGAGCATCACGCAGGTCATGTAAAAGCGCTTGCGCCCCATGCGCTGCATCAGCCATCCGGAGATGGGCAGAATCACGGCACTCGACACGAGGTAGCTGGTCAGGACCCATGTGGCTTCTTCTTCGCTCGCACCCAGCGAACCGGCCATGTGCGGCAGAGCGACGTTGGCGATGGAGGTATCGAGCACCTCCATGAACGTCGCCATGGTGACTACGAGCGCCACCAGCCAGGGGTTATGGCTGGGCGTCCAGTTCGCCTCGTCGTAATGCAGCTCTGCCAAAGGACCTTTCGCGTCGTGCGGGCTCTTCCGCTCGATGGTTGCAAACCGGGCTCTGCGCGGTCTTCCCGGCGTCAGGAAACTGGGAAGCGGCCGGAGCGCGGCGCCATGCTCTTGTACGGGACAGTTTTTAGATTAGCAGCAGGTTGGATAGTTACAGATTCTCAGGGGTTGCCGGCGTCGGTAACCCTCTGCTCGGCGGCCGGCCGGGGGTCATTTTTTTGCCGTACTCTGCTGTTCCATAAAAGCCAGCTGGCGCTTGATCAGGTCGGCGCTCGGGCCCGTCGTGATGTAGTTCAGGCTGTGCTTCAGGTGCGCGGCCGCGTCGGTATAGTCACCTTTGGCGGCCAGAGTCAGAGCCAGCAGTTCCTCGGCATGGGGCACTTCGTGCTCCGGATCCATCGCGAGCGCGTTCGCAGCGCTGGTGCGCGCAGCCTCGTTTCTGCCCAGGTGATAGTCGGCCTGCGCGTTGAAATACCACAAGCGCGCCGTTCCACCCGGATCCAGCGCCAGGGCCGTCGTCGTCCACTGGCCGGCCTCGGACCAGTTCTTCCTGGTCATGGCGAGCCCCGCCAACATCACGCATGGCGGCACGTATTTGGGATCGGCCGCGTGTGCCTTTTTAAATGACTCCTCCGCGGCGGCCGCGTTGGAACCGAGTTGCAGCCGTCCCAGCATGAACCACGCTTCGGCGAACTGCGGGCTGAGCTGCACAGCCTGCTTCAGTTCGTCCTGGGCCGCTTCGTATTTCTGGTGCAGCCAGTCGTCGTGGGCCTTGTCAAAGGCCTTCAGCGCATCGGGCGAGCTGGATTCCCCGACGGTGCTGAACGCCGTGCCCGGTGCATGCTCGTCCGGCGTGAGGACTATGTTCTGCAAGTACGGGTCATCGCGCAGATTCTTCTGGGTGATCGTGACGGACGTCGAGTGGAAGCCGGCCAGGGGCGCGGACAAGCTGCATCCCTCGTAGTGCTGGATCATCTGCTTGCTCAGCGCGTCGTCTTCCATGCTGAACGCTTTGCCCACATTCACATGGTCGATCACGTACGAGCCTCCCGCGTCGGTATTGGCGGTCAGGTCGGCCTTGCCGGGCGCGCATGACAGCACCACCTGGACCGGGTCCCAGAGCAGCGGGCTGCCCTGCAGGACAACCTTGCCGGAGACGCCTCCACCGGCGCGGATGCTGGCGGAGGCATTCGCCATAAAACCGAAGTAGCCTTCGTCCTGGATCGAATCCGGGCGCGTGATCTGGCTCGTCACCCCGGCTGCGGATGTCGGCAACTGCCCTGCCGCCTGATGGGCCGCGGACGCGAGCACAGAAAGGAGGAGAAAGGAAGAGAAAGAAGATGCCGATTTCATAGGAGGTCCCGCCAACCCTTCATTATCGCGCAGCTAACCCCTGGCAAACAGGCTATTCTGGTGGGCAATGGGCGCTGCATTTCTTACCCTGGTTTGGCTGCTGCCGGCGCTCGCGCAGGTTCCGTCCGCTTCGCCGGACCAGCTTTTGAGCCGCGCCATCGACGAGCAGCAGAGGGGCGATCTTCCCGCTGCCATCCGAGACTATCGGGCCTTTTTGGCTGTCCGTCCCAATACTCTGGCAGCGCGCGTGAATCTGGGCGCTGCTCTCGCCCATTCCGGACAAGTGGATGAAGCCATCGCCGAATACGAGGCCGCGCTGAAGATCGATCCGCAGCAGCCATCGGTGCACCTGGATCTCGGCCTCGCTTATTCCCGGAAGGGCGATTTGAACGACGCCCGGGCGCAATTTGACGCCGCGCACCGCGCAACGCCACGCGATCTGCGGGTTGCCATCCTGCTGGGGGATGCGGACGCGCGAACGGGCAAAGCCGCCGACGCGGTTGCCATGCTGACGCCGATGGAGGCGGAGAACGCCGGCAACTCCGATTTCGAATATGCTCTCGGCGAGGCTCTGATCGCCGCCGGTCATCCCCGCGATGGCGCAGAGCGCGTGGAGAAGTCAGCAGCCCTGTCGAAGAGCGCCGACTCGTGGATGCTCGCCGGCTCCACGCTCCTCGATCTCAACGAATTCAACCGGGCGCGCCGCGATCTCGACAACGCCATGCAACTGAACCCTGCCCTGCCGGGCCTCTGCACGCTCGCCGGCACCGCGCGCGATAAGGACGGCGATTCGAAAGCCGCCGAAGGTGCATTCCGCCAGGCACTGCAGCAAAACCCCGACGACTTCGAGGCGAACCTCTATCTCGGCGCCATTCTTTACAAAGAGCGCAACATGGACGAGGCGAAGACTTATCTGCAGAAGGCTCTGCAGTTGAATCCCACGTCGACGCTGGCGCGCTACGAAACCGCCATGTGGCTCAGCACGTCAGGCCAGTACCAGGACGCCGCGCAGATTCTTGAAAAAGTAATCGCCGACGATCCCAAATGGCTGGAGCCTCACGTGGAACTGGCCAGCCTCTACTACAAGCTTCATCGCCCCGACGACGGCAAGCGCGAGCGCGCCATCGTCGATCAGCTGACGGCCGAGCAGCAGCAAAAAGGTCCCGGGAAATAGGCGATCAGTGCGCCGGGGAAGACGGCTCGCTCGGCTCCGTCACCTTCAGCACCTGATCGGCCCTGACGTCGCTCAGGGTCTGGACGGTACCGGAGGGCCAGTGGATCTCCACCGTACTGGCCTTTACATCCGGGCCCAGGCCGAAGTGAACCGGTCCGTCGCTCGAGGACGCGTAGCAGACGCTGGTGGTCATGTGGTTGTACTGGGCGCCAACCGTCGCACTCACCACTTTGATCCGCGCCCCGATCCCGTCGCGATTGCTGCGTGTCCCGCGCAGGGCGACGTCGAGCCAGTGGCCGGAGTGTTCGCTGCGGTTCATCCAGATTTCGGCGGGAGCAGAGAGCGCCGTCACCACCACATCGACCCGCCCGTCTCCGTCGAGATCGCCGAGCGCGCACCCGCGATGCCTCTCCGGCGGCGCGGCGTCGAATCCAGCCTGCTCGGTGAGGGCTTCCCATTTCCCGCTGGCGCCCGGATTGCGGAAGACGGTGTTGTGCTGGGCGATATCGGTCCCCGGCAGAGGCTGCGACTCAACGTGCCCCCGGGTGACAAACTCGTCCTTCCAGCCGTCATTGTCGAAGTCGTAGAGCGCCGGCCCGAATCCCGACATTTTCATGGTCAGGTCGCGCAGCCCGCTCGGCGTGGTCACTTCGCGGAAGTCGCCTTTTCCGCTGTTCAGAAACAAGGGAAAGGTCTGATCGTTGAGCGCGACGAACGTGATATCGGGATAGCCATCGTTGTTGACGTCGCGGAAGTCGACGCCCATGCCGGAAATGAATTGTCCGCCTTCCGGCAGCGCAACGCCGGCATCGAAGGCCACCTCTTCAAACTTGTTCCCAAGGTTGTGGAAGAGGAAATTGTATTCGGCGTCGTTGGTGACAAACAGGTCCTGCTTCCCGTCGAGATCGTAATCTGCGACGCCCACCCCCATGCCTTTGCCCACATGGTCGCGAATGCCCCATTCCTTCGAGACATCCTCAAACGTTCCGTTCCCCTTGTTCAGGAACAGCCGGTTCGGCTGCCCCTTGTAATAGCGGGGATGGCAGTAGTCGGCGATAGGACCGAAGTG
>DATJTG010000056.1:0-5231 GCA_035503555.1 Acidobacteriaceae bacterium
TCGGCGTCCATGACGGAATAATGCGTGGTCTGGGTCGACTCGTGGCGGACGTCGTTCATGGTCGGGGGCGGGGGCAGAAATCCGGCGGGACGCTTGAGGTCCTTTGAAGGCGTCGCCTGCTCGGCGAGGATGCTGGTGCGCCACGCGGCGGCGTACTTCTTGTCGATGAGCTGGTCGACGGGAATCTTCACGTAGTCGGGATCGCCCATGTAGTCGGTACGGTCCATGTAGGCGCGGCGGTAGGCTTCGACGATCAGGTGCATCTCGTCGGGTGTGCGGTCTTTCCAGCGGCTCAGGTTGTAGCCTTCGAGGATGTTGAGAGCTTCAATCAAAACGATGCCGCCCGACGATGGCGGAGGCGCGCTGACGATCGTGTAGTCCTTGTAGGTGCCGATGACGGGCTCGCGCTCCTTCACGGAGTAGCGGGCGAGATCCTCGGTGGTGATGATGCCGCCGCCCTTCTGTATGTCCGCGGCGAGCTGCTTTGCGATGCGGCCGTGGTAGAAGTCGTCAGGGTCGGCAGCAATGGTCTTGAGGGTCGCGGCGAGCTCAGGCTGTTTGAAGACTTCTCCGGCTTTATAGAAATTGCCGTCGCGCTGAAAGATGCGCTTCGACTCCGGGAACATGCTCAGGGGTTCGTCGTGCAATGCTGCGGCCTCCTCGTCGGTAAGCACGAAGCCCTGGCTGGCGAGACGGATGGCGGGAGCCATCACTTTGGCGAGCGTCAGCTTGCCGTACTTCTTCTCGGCGTAGACCATGCCGGCGACGGAGCCGGGCACGCCGATGGCCTTGTATCCGGTGGTGCTGGCGTTGGGAATGACATTGCCCTTCGCGTCGAGATACATGTTCACGGTCGCGGCCAGTGGCGCGCGCTCGCGGTAGTCGATGAAGGTCGACTTGCCGCCGGCGAAGTGCACGAGCATGAATCCGCCGCCGCCAAGATTGCCGGCATACGGATACACGACCGCCAGGGCAAAGCCGGTAGCCACGGCTGCGTCGATGGCGTTGCCGCCGTCCTTGAGGATTCCGACGCCGGCGTCGGTGGCGAGGTGATGGACGCTCACCACCATGGCATGCTTCGTCCGGACCGGCTGCTCGCCGGACTGGGCGATCACATTCTTTCCGGCGTCGTCGGGCGCGGCGTCCTGGGCACGCAGGGCTGAAAGGGAACAAAGGCAGGCGATTACAGCGATGGCGGCACTTCGGGTCGTCATTCGCAACATGGTACGAGGTAGTCTAGCGTGAAATCCCTTCTCTTCAACGGCGTTTCTGCTGCGAGTTTGCAAATCTATCGCGGCGCTGGAGTCGAAGCGTCAGCCAGCGCGTAGGCGACGACGGCCATGACGGCGGCGTTTTCTCCCAGCGACTGCCGGGTCGACCTTGTCGAATGTGTCGGCCGCCGTGTGGTGATAGTTGAAGTAGAAGCGGCTGTCCTGGGTGGGAGTGAATCCGGGCACGCCCTTCAGGAAGCCGACGTCTTCGCCGGCCTCTTCACCGTGCGTCAAAGTCGAGGCTCCGATGGCATCCAGCACCTGGGCAACGGGACGCAGATAATCGCCAAGCTCGGCGCTTCCTGCATAGGTGACGCCGTCAGGATGGTCGGCTCCAAGGTCGGACTCGAGCGCGCCGATGTGGTTGGCGAGGTCGGCGGCGTGCTCCTGGGCGTAGGTCTGCGCGCCTTCGCCGCCCTGCTCTTCGTCCATCCAGGCGATGAAGCGCACGGTGCGCCTGGGATGAATACCAAGCTGCTGAAGCAGGTGGATCACCTGCATGGAGACAACGATACCGGCCCCGTCATCGATGGCTCCAGTGCCGAGATCCCAGGAATCGAGATGGCCGGAGACGACCACTACCTGCTCCGGATGCTCGCTCCCCTTCCAGTCCGCGATGACGTTGTAGCTCTGCACCGGCGGCAGCGTTTGCGGGGTGAGAACGAGGCGCATGGTCACCGGACACTGCTTCGTGAGATTGGCGAGCAGGTCGGCGTCCTCGGCAGTGACGGCGGCGGCGGGAATCTTAGCCAGGCCGGGCGCGTAGTAGGTCATACCCGTGTGCGGCAGGCGGAAGTCGGCTCCGCCGACCGAGCGGACCAGGACCGCTGCCGCGCCGAGCGAAGCGGCGACGCTGGGACCGGCGGCGCGGTAGAGGACTCCGTGCCCATAAGCTGACAGGCCGTTGCCCTGTGCGGCGAGGCGCTTGTCGAAGATTTCGTTGAAGAGCAGAATCTTTCCTTTGACGGCTCCCGCAGGCAGCTTGTGGGCCTCGTCAAAGTTGTTGACCACGACAACTTCAGCGGTGAGGCCATCGGACGGGGTGGCAACGCTGCTGCCGAGCGCGGTGAGAACAATCTTCTGGGTAGTTCCCGGCGTCTGACCCGGCCACGCGGTGAGGGCGGCGGTCTCTTCGCCGCGCACCCAGTGCGGAACGGTAGTTTTTTCAAGCTGCACATCGGCGCCGAGAGCGCGCATCTCGGCGGCGACATAGTCAACCGCAGCCTGTGCCTGCGGCGAGCCGGAGATGCGCGGGCCGATATTGTCGGTCAGATGGCGGAGCTGGTTCAGCGCGTACGGATCGGCAAGAGCCGCGTCGCGCAGCCGCGCCATGTTTGCAAACTGGTCAATGGTCCATGCGCCGGTGCCCGGAGACATCATGCGGGCAATGCGTTCCTGAACAGTCGGGCCCGGCGGGGTCTGCGCCTGCGGCGGGGTCTGGGCAAGGCAGGACTGAACAAAAATGAGCTGGGGGACACAGAGGACGGCGGCGATAACAGCTCTTTCCTTGAAGGGCATAGGGGGAAGTTACCACGACTTTGTTCGGGAACAGTCCGCAATCTGCGAATGCAATGACGGGAAAGGCCGACGCTGTTATGGTGGATACGTTTCCAGACACGAAACAATTTCTGCTTGGAGAGACTTCGAAAAACGATGAGATTTTCAGAAAAGCTGTGCAGTGCAGCGGCCGGACTTTTGATGTTGATGGCGGGAGTGGCGGGAGCCGAGGTCACGCTGCCGCATCTGCTCAGCGATCACGCCGTGCTTCAGCGTGAGAACCCGATTCACATCTGGGGCAACGCCGATCCGGGCGAAGTGGTCACGGTCCACTTCCACAACCAGACGCGCACAGCAGTGGCCGATGGCCTGGGCAAATGGAGCCTGTGGCTGATGCCGGAGAAGGCCGGCGGTCCGTACACGCTGACGGCGACTGGGAGCGTGGGCGGCGTGGGGGTGACGGTATCCGACATTCTGGTCGGCGACGTGTGGCTGGCCTCGGGGCAATCGAACATGGAGATGCCGCTTGCCGGCTTTCCCAACAGCGCGGTGCTGAAGAACGGCGCCGAAGAGATTGCCCATGCCACGCTGCCCACGGTGCGGCTGCTGCGCGTTGAGGAGACGGCGTCCGAGTTTCCGATGAACGATGTCTCGGCGACGTGGACGGAGTGCAATCCCGAGACAGCAGCCAAATTTTCGGCGGTGGCGTACTTCTTCGGGCGCGAGATCAACGCGAAGGAAAAAGTGCCGGTGGGACTGATCGACACGACCTGGGGCGGAACGCCGGTCGAGGCGTGGATCAGCCTGATGGGGATTTCTGCAGACGCGAGCCTGATGCCGCTGTTCCGGTCACGGGCGCTGTTTGCGCAAGACCTGGCCGATGAGCCCGCCGTTCGGGCAAAGGAAAAGCGCGAGCGCGATGCCGCCGAAGCGGCGCACCAGCCGCCTCCTGAGCAGCACTGGCATCCGAATCCTGCCTCATGGGAGCCGGCGGCGCTCTACAACGGCATGATCGCCCCGGAAACGCAGTACACCATCAAAGGCGTGATCTGGTATCAGGGCGAGGCGAACACCGGTCCGGAGCGCGCGCCGCTTTACGTGAAGGAGTTTCCGGCCCTGATCGCGGACTGGCGGCGGGACTGGGCGCAGGGGAATTTTCCCTTTCTCTATGTGCAGATCTCGAATTTCTACTCGCCGAACGAGGACTGGGGCACGGTCCGCGACGCGCAGCGGCGGACTTTATCCGTGGCCAACACGGCGATGGCGGTGACGCTCGATATCGGCACGCGGGACAATGTCCATCCGCCCGACAAGCAGACGGTGGGCGCGCGGCTGGCGCTGGCGGCGCGGGCGATCGTCTACGGTGAGCGCGTGTCCGAGTACTCAGGACCGCTCTTTCGCGAGGCGACGATCGAGGGCTCGGCGATGCGCGTGTGGTTCGATCACGCCGAGAGCGGGCTGACGAGCGAGGGCGCTCCGGCAGGCTTTGAGATCGCGGGCGCGGACGGGAAGTTTGTTCCAGCGACGGCGAAGATCGACGGCTCGACGGTGGTGGTGCAGGCGGCGGGCGTGAGCCATCCCAGGTTCGTCAGGTATGGATGGGCAAGCTGGACGGACGCGAATCTTTTCAACAAAGACAAGCTGCCGGCCTCGACGTTTACGTCAAGGTGAGCGTCGGCATGGCGTTCCCGGATGTGAATCTTGCACGGCAGCCAGTCGCAGCGCAATGCCGAGCGCACGGGCTTTCGCGTCGCATACACGCGAGTGAAGTGGAAGCTGGCGGCGAATCCTGAGAACGGCTAACGACCTTATTCCTTCCGCAACGCGCTCTGTCCCGCAGGAGAGAAAAACGGCATCCCTGGTGCGAAACGTGGTACGATTGCGTCGATTTCTCGCTGGGCAGCGGCAACTTCCAATGTGTAGCTGCGAGGGAGGAGAGCATCGATGTTTGCCGCGCGCCTCGCAAACACTAAAACTGCTTCTCCCCCGGCGCAGGCGCTGCCTGCGGCAAGCCTGGACCAGGCAAGAAGCGGGGGCGGAATGCGAAGTCCGCGATCTGCCGCACACGAGGCCGCTGAGCCAGTGCAGAAGGCGCAAGCCGGCTCGCGTTTCGCCGATCAAAAATGGAATTTTGGCAGAATTTCCATCTTCTCCTCGCGGGAGCGCAATGGCATGTCAATTGCGAGCGGTATCGGGTCGGCCGAACCGATGCCAATCTCTTCGGGCGCACGCTTCGAGGGACGTTTGCAGGCCAAGCTCGAGGTCGGACCGGTGGACGATCCGCTGGAGCGTGAAGCGGATCAGATGGCGGATCGGGTGGTTCGCGCCCCTGACGCCCAAGATGAAAACGGGAACGGTCCGGTCCGAGCGAGTGTTGCCGCGGGCGTTCCCCGCATGCAACGCAAGTGCGCGACCTGTGAGCACGAAGACGAAGGGCAAGGAAAGCTGCAACGCAAGTGTTCG
>DATJTG010000057.1:0-21320 GCA_035503555.1 Acidobacteriaceae bacterium
GGCCGAAGCTTTGCGCGCGCTCACAACCGCGGGATTTCGGGTGAATCCCAACCGCGAAGCAGTGAAATCGATCGACGAGCTGCTCGCGTTCATCGCGAAGGCCGAAACGAATCGTGCCAGTCTCGGTTACGAAATCGACGGCGTGGTGATCAAAGTCAATTCCGTCGAGATCCAGCGCCGCCTGGGGTACACGGGGCGCGCTCCGCGCTGGGCTTGCGCGTACAAGTTCACGGCACGCGGCGGCATCACGCAGGTCGAGGACATCCGCGTGCAGGTGGGCCGCACGGGCAAGCTGACGCCGGTCGCGGTGCTCACGCCGGTGTCGATCGGCGGGACGACGGTGAGCCGCGCCACGCTGCACAATGCCGACGAGATCGAGCGGCTCGGGCTGCTAATCGGCGACTACGTCAAAGTCGAGCGCGGCGGCGATGTGATTCCGAAGGTTGTCGAGGTGGTCGACGACAAGGATCATCCGCGCGGGAAGAAGCACTTCCGCTTCCCTACACACTGCCCCGACTGCGGCAGCGAGATCGTGCGCACCGAAGGCGAGGTCGACTACCGCTGCGTGAATATCGACTGCCCGGCCCGCCTCCTGGGTAGTCTGCTCTACTTCGCCTCACGCGGGGTGATGAACATCGAGGGCCTGGGCGAAGCCGTGGTTGCGCAACTGCTGGAGCACAAGCTTGTCCGCAGAATCGCCGATCTCTACCACCTGACCGACGAGCAACTGGCGACCCTGCAGCATGAGGTCGTAACGAAGGATCGCAAAACCGGCGAAGAGAAGACGCGCATGCAGGGACTGCTCGGGCCGAAGGAGCGCAAGGACCTGTTGGACGAGATCGAGGCTTCGAAGAAGGCCGGCCTCGCGCGCGTTCTTTACGGCCTGGGCATTCGCTTCGTGGGCGAGCGAACGGCGCAGTTGCTCGCGGAAGAGTTCGGCTCGATGGAGGCGCTGATGGCCGCATCGGCTGAGGATCTGGAGCGCGTGAACGAAGTGGGCCCCCGGGTGTCGCAGGCGATTCGCGAATTTTTCGACGAATCGCAGAATCGCGATCTGGTTCATCGGCTGGCAAAGGCCGGTTTGGTGATGACTGCCGAGAAGCGGAAGAAGACTTCGCAATTGGAGGGGCTGACGTTTGTGCTGACGGGGACGCTGCCGAATCTGTCGCGCGACGACGCGAAGGCGAAGATCGAGGCGGCGGGCGGACGCGTCTCCGGCTCGGTGAGCAAGAAGACGAACTACGTTGTGGCGGGAGAGGAAGCGGGATCGAAGCTGGACAAGGCGAAGGAGTTGGGCGTGAAGGTGATTGATGAGGCGGGGCTGGAGGAGTTGCTGAAGGGGTGAGAGTCGACTTGAAGCCATTTCGATCGTTGGCGGCGTTCTTCTTCCTTGCAAGTGCGGCCGTGCTTCCCTGCTGGTCGCAGACTGGAAATTGCACACAGAAAGACGAATCCACCCGGCCCGACTGCCCGCGGGCCGTCGCGTTCTTTGATCGCTTCCATCATGCCCTTGCAAGCAATGATCGCCAGACCGTCGCGTCACTCATCAACTATCCGTTGCGAGTAAGTCTCAATCGAAAAAGCGCGCTGATTCGGACACCAGCTGAGTTGCTCGTTCATTTCGATCAGGTCTTCGACGCGGGAGTACGATGCGAAATTCTCAACGCAACGGACAAGTCAGTGTCCGGCAACTCCAACAGCTTTTCGATCGGAGATGGGGCGTTCTGGTTCGACGGTATCGTTCCGAAAGGCGAGGATCCGGATATCCATGCGCCCGATTATTGGACCAAATAACCGTTCAAAGTTATCGCCGTCAACAATGAGGCAGATTACCCTTGCGCTTCGAAATGAGCGAGGTCGGACGGAGATTCAAAAGATGGCGCCCCTCAGGGGCTAAAGCCCAGCCCGTTTCGCGCCTGTACGGCACGACCGAGGTCGTGCCCTGATACAAGAACAGAGACGCTTCAAATCTTTCTGAGGTCTTTAAGGGACGAATGCCGCCGGAGCGGAAGTGCTCTTCAGCGCGCCTTTCGTCTCACGTCTTCAATCCTTTTGCGCATCTTGCGCATAACTTCTTCATGAGGGATCATCGGGCTCGGGTCGTCCAACGCCTTCTGGACCTCGGCCCGAAACCATGCATCGTGCTCTTCCGGAGTGCACTTTGCCGCATCTTCAGGCGTCCAGTTCTTTGGCTGGAAATCCGGTATAGAGATTGACCCGGTCCAATTCTACTGCCCCTTTGCGATGTCTTTCGTCATGCCGGCGCCGAGGACTTTGCCGGGGCCGGACTCCTGCACGAAAGCGATGACGCGCAGGTTCGCGGGGTCGGCGTTGGGCCAGAGCTTCACCGTGAACGGCTGGTCGAAGGTCTTTCCTTTTTCGAGCTTGCCGACTTTGACCATCGCTTTGACGACGGCAACGTTCTCAAGCTTCCTGCCGTTGTTCTCGCCGGCAAGAACGTCGGTCAGCGTCTTGTCGATCGCTACGGCCACAAACACATCGGCATTCTTCTTGTCGGCGCTGCCATCGACCTCAATGTGGCCCGTCAGCGAACCTGCGCTCACCGCTGCCGAGGAGAGGCGCACCGGAATCATGGGCGTGCCTGCGGCCTTTGTGAGGTTCTGCGAGGTTTGCTGCGCATCGGCGGGCTTAACCTCGAATGCGCCATCGACCACGATCTGCGGAGTGTAGACGTCGCTGAGGCCGAGGTTGTGCACGTACTCCTGCTGCCGCTCAGTGATTGCCGGAGACGAGAAAGGATCCTTCCAGCCGTCGTGGTCCCAGTAGTCGACGTGTTCGCTGAGGACGATGATCTCAGCGCCGGCTACAGGCTGTGCGGCATCGATGCGAGCCACCCAGGTATCAACGGGAGGGCAGCTCGAGCAGCCTTCCGAAGTAAAAAGCTCCATCAGGATCGGGGTGCGGGCGGCGTTTGACGCGGGGGCGGGCGGATCGACCGCGCCGCTCGTAGCCAGCACGAGCGCCGGCATCACGGCCAGGCCAGCGGCCGCGAGCATCCACGGCGAGCCGCGTTTCGCAAAGATTCCTGGGAATCGGTTCATGCACAGCCTCCGTCGCTCACCGGGTTGGACTCACGGGAAGTGCTCACCGGATTGATTTTCGACTGCGGAAACGTGCAATTGCCATAGCCACCGCGACCGGATAACCGTGGCTGCCTGCAAGCCAGCTTCAGCCCTTGGGAGCGAAGTATCCTTCGCGCACGCGAACGGTGTAGCGCCGGTCGAGGCAGAAAAGGTAGATCGGCCGGAAGGCGCCGTCTGCCTTAAAGTCCGCCGGCTTGTAGACCAGAGCGTACTGGCTGCGCAACTCGTCCTGAATCGCCGCGAAGCTGACAGGCATGTCATCGATGTTTTGCGGGAAGAAAGCCTTGCCGCCAGTGGCCACCGCCATTTTCTCGAGCACATCGTCGCCGCGGTCGCGGCTGGGGCTGACGTTGGTGCTGATGGCGTAAATGATGGTGTCGGCGCGATGGCACTCCTTGATGGCGTCGTCCAGATAGGCGTGGCTCTGGTTGTCGTTGCCGTCGGACACGAGCACGATGGCCTTGCGCACCGGCTCCTGTCCGCGCGAGGTGAGAAGTTTGTCGCGGCAGGCACTGTAAACGGCATCATAGAGAGCCGTGCCGCCGCCGGGACGCAGCGCGTCGATGCCTCGCGTCAGGGCGTCCATGTCGTTGGTCCAGTCCTGGCGGTAGTCGGGCGTGACGTCAAAGCCCTCAATGAAGGCCTTGTCCGACGTAGGCCGAAGAATCGACAGCAGGAACGATGTCGCCGCCTGCTGCTCGAACTGGAAACGCGAGCGAATTGACGTACTGGTGTCGATGAGGATGCCGACGCGGAGGGGAAGGTTCGTCTGCTGCGTGAAGCTGTACACCTGCGCCGGCGCCTTGTGATCGTCGAGCAGGGCAAAGTCGCTCTGCTTCAGGTCCTTGATGAAGCGGCCATGTTTGTCACTGACGACAAACTCCAGATAGACCTCGTTACTGGTGACGCGAAAGGTCGGTGTGGACTGGTCCCCGGCGCCCTGGCTCTGGGCCGTCGGCTCGCCGGCTGCGGGCGCCGACTGGGGCGCGTTCGCAGGAGCGGTTGAAGGCGTCGTCGACTGCGCCAACGCGGCGGAAGTAAGGAAGAGAGCACACGCCAGGACAGGACAGGAACGCAGGATGCGAAAAACCACAATTCTCATGGGAACGGATTTCATTCTATCCTTGCGCCCCGGCCATTTGCCACAGGGTTGTGCGACCCGGCAGAATTCCCCTATGAGCGAAATGCAGAAAGTTGTCGTCGCCACCCCCGGCGCGCCCGGAGCCATTGGTCCTTATTCGCAGGCCGTCCGCATCGGCAATCTGGTCTACACCTCGGGCCAGGTCGCTCTCGATCCCGCCTCGGGGCAGTTAATCAACGGCGGCATTACCGAACAGACCACCCGTGCGCTCGAGAACATCAAGGCGGTGCTGGCCGCTGCCGGTACGGATCTCGCGCACGTGGTGAAGACGGTCGTGTTCCTGAAAGACATGAACGACTTTGCGGCCATGAACGCGGTCTACGCCACGTATCTTGCGCCGGACGGCGTTGTGAAGCCGGCCCGGTCGACGGTGGAAGTAGCGCGTCTGCCCAAGGATGCGCTCGTCGAAATCGAAGTGATTGCGACCGTGTGAGCGCGGCACCCATCGAACCGGAGAGGAGATTCGCAATGTCTGACGAGAAATCCGCGAAGGCGGAACAGGTGGAAAAATCTGACGCTGAGTGGCGCGCGCAACTGACGCCGGAGCAGTACTGGGTGACGCGTCAAAAAGGCACCGAGCCCGCCTTCTCGGGCGCCCTCTATCGCAATCACGAAACAGGCGTGTATCGCTGCGTGGCATGCGGTGCCGATCTGTTCACGTCGGACGCGAAGTTCGAGTCGGGGAGCGGCTGGCCAAGCTTCTGGCTGCCGGTTAGCCCCGAAGCGGTGGCGACGCACGAGGATAATACCCACGGCATGCGCCGGATCGAAGTCACGTGCGCGCGCTGCAGTTCGCACCTGGGACACGTGTTCCCCGACGGCCCGCGTCCGACCGGGCTGCGCTACTGCATCAATTCCGTCGCGCTGGATTTTGAGAAGAAGAAATGACGTTGGAGCAAAGCGGGGTGCGCGCCCGCCGCAGGCTCGTTCTGTTTCTCGCTCCGCTGCTTGCGCTCTGCGCTCTCGGCATGGCGGCCGCGCAATTTCCTCATCGGGGTCCGCCCTGGACCAGCCCGGTCTCTTCCTCGCAATCCTTTCGCATCGGTGGCGCGACGATTCGCGTGGACTTCGCCCCGGGCTCGCTTGATCTCTCCGCACCGCAAGTGATGGCGTGGGTCGAGAACGCGGCCTCCGCAGTCGCCACGTACTACGGACGCTTCCCGGTTCCGCGCGATCGAGTCCTGATCCAGCCGCGTGCCGACGATTCCGGCGTCATGCACGGCACCACGTGGGGCGGCGTGGGCGGATTTCCAGCCTTCACGCGGATCGGCGTCGGAGAGCACAGTACGGTTGAGGATTTGTCCGACGACTGGATGATGACCCACGAACTGGTGCACGGCGCGTTCCCATCGCAGAACGATGCGCAGCATTGGATTGAAGAAGGCATTGCCGTCTACGTGGAGCCGGTCGCTCGCGTGCAGGCTGGATTCCTGACGCCGGAGAGAATCTGGTCCGACATGGTGCGCGACATGCCGAAGGGCGATCCGCAACCCGGCGATCAGGGACTGGACCACACGCACGCATGGGGGCGCACTTACTGGGGCGGGGCTCAGTTCTGCCTGCTGGCTGACGTTACGCTGCGCGAGCAGACGCACAACCGCCTGGGGCTCCAGGACGCGCTGCGCGCCATCATGAACGCGGGGGGCACGATTGATCAGGATTGGACAATTCAGAAAACGCTGGCCGCCGGCGATGCAGGTACGGGGACACATGTTCTTGAAGAGATGTACGGACGCATGGCCGACGCGCCGGTGACAATCGATCTGGATGGGATATGGAATAAGCTGGGCGTGGTCCGCAAGGGCAACGGTGTTCGCTTCGACGACACAGCTCCCGAGGCAGCGATTCGCATTGCCATTACCCGCACGCCCGCGTCGGGACGAGCCACTCCCTCGACGTGAGCGCTCCGGTCCAACTTTGAGACTGATGCTGATTTTCTGAGGGTCGCGGCCTGGTTCAGGCTTTGACGACCTTGCCGGCCTTCAGGCAGCTGGAGCAAACGCGCAGACGCTTGGCGCCACCGTTCACTTTGGCGTGGACGGGGTGCAAGTTCACGTTCCAGCGCCGCTTGGTCACGTTGTGGGCGTGGGAGATGTTGTTGCCGAACTGCGGCCCTTTGCCGCAAATATCACAAATCTGTGCCATGGTGGACTCCGAGAGTTCCGCGATTCAGCCCTCGGGCCAAATTCCGCGTGATACGGGCGGCCGCGGGATGACCGCAGCGCCGAATGTTTAGTTTACCGGGAACCGCAGCGGCGGGCAATCTCTCCTGCCCCAAAGGTGCCATCCGTCCGGCTGGTGGCTCCTCCTATACTTGTTTCGCGTGAAAGCTTTCGAGGGGTCGCGGCGCCCGGGCGCCATCACGGATGTTCTGGTCGTCCTTGGCGTCCTCTCTCTGCTCGCGGCCGCCCTCTGGCATCTGCACCTTGACGACTATCAGCTTGGGTTCAGCTACTCCGATTTGCTGCCTCGGTGGGCGGGCACGCGCCTGGCTCTGCATGGAATCGACCCCTACAACGACTCGATCCTTGCCGCGATTCAGACTTCGTATCATGTGAGGGCACAGCCGTTCTTGTACCCAGCGCACGTGATCCTGTATCTGCTGCCGCTCGCGCCACTGACGCTCCTGAGCGCGCAGATCGTCTTCCTGGTGGTGGTCACGCCGCTGTTCGCGTGGAGCCTGGGTCTCACGATGAAGACCCTGGGGCTGCCTGTATCGCGTCGGGTGCGGATTTGGGTTGTGCTGCTTGCGTGCGTCTCGTGGCCGGCCATGTGGGCGCTGCGGTTGCAGCAGTTCACTCTGGTGGTGGCGGCCCTCGTCTTCATCGCATGGAGTCTGATCGCGAGAGGGCGCCAGGTGCTACCGGGCATTCTGCTGGCGCTCGCCACCATCAAGCCTCAGCTCATCCTGCCGCTCCTGCTCTGGCTGCTGGTCTGGGCGATTCTGCGGCGGCAAGGTCGGCTGATCGTAGCGTTTGTGGTCACGCTCGCGATTCTGCTTGAGACTACGGAGAAGCTTGTGCCTGGATGGATTCCGCACTGGTACCTGGCGGTGTCGAACTACTCTGACGCGCGCCATACGGCTCCGCCGCTGGTGGCCATCTTCGGACATCGGATCGGGCTGGTTATGACGGCAATGCTGGCGATCGCTGCCGGGCTGGCGCTCCTGCGGCTGCTCCGAAGCCGGGCTGGCTCCCGGGAATTCACGCTTGCGATGAGCCTCGCCCTGGCCGTCACGCTCTGCCTGGTTTCGGCCGCGCCGACAATGATCTACAACGACGTCATGCTGTTCCCGGCCCTGCTGATTCTCGCCCTCGAGAAACCGCAGGATCGATTCGCGGGCGCGCTGCGCTTTCTTGCTCTCCTGCTGCTCTGCTGGGACTTCGCGGCGGTGCCGATTGCCGCGACTGCTGAATTGCTGGGCGGGCCGTCCAATTTCTGGAACGGCTTTCCCTTTATCGACACGGTACTTCCGGTGCTCGTCACCCTCGCGCTGTCGATCGAGGTCCTCCGGCGGCCCGCGAGTGCTTTCATTCCGGCCACCCCGCCCGCGGCAGCCGCGCCTCAGCCCTGAAGTTCTCTCGGGTCCTTACGGCTCGCCGGGTCCCGCAGGTCGTCCGTCCTTTGTTATCCTGACCCCTGTGCTGGTTCTGTACGCGATCTATGTAGGCTGCACGGTCGCGCTCATCTGGGCGGCCATTGCTGTGACGCGGCATATTGTGCAGCACCGCCGCGCCACCCGGTCGCAGATAGAACAACACGACGATCCCGTTTAGCTCCGGAGCCAGAGGACCGCTATGAATTCCGCATCGACTGCACCGCAAAGTCTGCCCATTGTTCGACCTGCAGCCTCGGTCTGGACGCGCCGTGCCGCTGCCGTGGTCTTCGGCTCACTGCTCGTGGCTGTCTGCGCGCACATCATGGTTCCCCTGTGGTTTACGCCGGTGCCGATCACGCTGCAGACCTTCGCAGTGCTGCTGCTCGGCCTTGTGCTCAGCCCCGGTGTGGCTGCTTCGGCGATGGCGCTGTACCTGCTGGAAGGAATGGCCGGCTTGCCGGTGCTCAGCCCCATCGGGTCCGTCGGCTTCCTGCACATTTTCGGGCTGACCGGCGGCTATCTGCTCTCGTATCCCGCTTCCGCCGCCCTTACCGGATGGCTGCGCTATCGCATCGGCCGGGGCGGCTTCGCCGCGTCCACAGCGGCGGCTGCCGTGGGCAGCGTTGTGATTCTCATTGCCGGGGCCGCCTGGTTCGCCATCGTAAGCCACCAGCCCGCAGGTACCGTGTTCACGTTGAGCGTCGCGCCGTTCCTGCCGGGAGACATGCTGAAGGTCGCCGCCGCTGCCGGAATCGCCACGGGCCTGCGGCGTTTCCGTCGCGCGTAAAAGGCGCCGCCTGACCCTCACGTCGATTGGTTGCCCCGCCGTGAAGTATTTCTTCGGCAAGGTATTGTTTCTTCGGTAAACATACGGTATCTTCCGGACAGACTTCCTGGAAAGGTGTCTTTCCTTTATGCCTCGCATCAACCGGGCGGTGGGCGTGTGCCTGCTCTCGGGCTGGATTCTCTCGTTGTGTGCCTGCGGGCGCGCGGTTCAGGCCAGTTCGCCTACGTCTTCGGAAGGCAGTATTTCGTTTAGCAACGCTGCCGATCCCCTCACCTCCTACACCCTCACCGGCGACACGCAGCCAGTTCACGATCCCAGCATCATCCGGCAGGGCTCGACGTATTACGCCTTCACCACGGATGTCATCGGCCTTCCCCTCGGCAACTATTTGCCCATTCGCTGCTCGCAGGACAAAGTAAGCTGGACCGCGTGCGGCAGCATCTTTCCCAACGCGATACCGGCGTGGGTGGTCGCGAAAGTTCCCGGCATCGTCGGCCTTTGGGCGCCGGATATCTCGTATTTTGACGGCCTGTATCACGTGTACTACGCGGGATCGACGCTGGGCTCGCAGCGCTCGGTCATCGGTCTCGTCACCAACGTGACTCTCGATGCGACCGATCCGAATTACAGGTGGGTGGATGAGGGAGAAGTGCTCGAGTCGCAGCCCGGCGACGACTTCAACGCCATCGATCCCAACATCCTGATCGACACCGACGGCAGCGTGTGGATGACGTATGGCAGCTACTGGACCGGGATCAAGCAGCGCCAGATCGATCCCACGACCGGCATGCTTCTTGCTGGCAACACCACCCGCTACAACCTCGCGACGCGGCCCGGAGTGCCGGGCAATCCCATCGAGGGCTCCTCGCTGGTGCACCACGGCAACTATTACTATCTTTTCGTTTCCATCGATTACTGCTGCAATCAGGACATCGCAACCGACGACTACAAGGAGGCAGTCGGTCGCGGCACCAGCCCGCACGGCCCGTTCTACGACGAGAGCGGGACTGCGATGATGAGCGGCGGCGGTACGGTTCTCCTGCAGAGCGACGGCACCTGGAATGCCCCCGGCGGCGGCACGGCCTATCTCGACCCCACCAACGGAGATAGCCTGATCGTCTTCCACGCGCTCAATATGACGCAGAACGGCGCGCTCTACATGTGGCTGAAGAATCTGGCATGGGTAAACGGCTGGCCCGTGATCGGCGACTGACGCGAGAAAAGTTTTCTGAGCAAGGCCGCTCTCCTCAGCGGCCTCTTTTTTCGCGTTATTGCTGGAGGTGGATGCCGCACTCGAGCTTTTGTCCGCCCCAGCGCCCGGAGCGCGGATCGCTCGGATCGAGCGGCAGACTGGTGCACGGCGCACAGCCGATGCTGCTGTATCCCTGGTCGTAGAGCGGAAGCAGCGGAATGTCATGCGCTTCCGCGTACTGCCAGACATCGCTCGTCGTCCAGTCGGCCAGGGGACTGAGCTTGTCGAGCCGGTGCCCGGTAGGCAGAGCGAAGATCTCTTCCGTCCGCAGATTGGCGCGCGACTTCGACTGCTGGCGGCGAAGGCCGGTCACCCACACGCGATAGTCCTCGAGCGCGCGAAACAGCGGTTCAACCTTGCGCATTTTGCAGCAGCGATCGGGCGCCGTCTGGTTCAGGATGCCGAAGAGCGTTTCCTGCTCGGCGACCGTCCGCTCGGCAGCGACGTTGATCAGGTTCAGGTCCCATGCGGTTGTCATGCGGTCGCGATAGGCGAGCGTTTCGGGAAAATGGTAGCCCGTCTCAAGGAAAATGACTGGAATATCGGGAATTAGCTCGCGCACCATGTGCAGCACGACAATATCCTCGGCCTGAAAGCTGCTCGTGACGCAGGCGTCGGAAACATCCGCAAGCCGCTGGCGCAGAAACTCCACGGCTTCGGTGGCCTTCGACTCGATCTCTGCTGCGATCCCCACAATTCCTCCTCTTTCTGGTTGGCCGGGTTATTTCCGGGTTGTTGTGGCGCGGTGCGCTTCGAAACCGCCGCGTCTGGCGCCGGGTTCCGGTCGAAAATGAAAAACCGCGCCAGCCTCTGAGGCATGTGGCGCGGTCTTTGGGAGATCCTGTTGAGCCCGGATTCAGAACTCTAAGGCACTGCACTCTCACAAGACCGGCGCCGTGTGCGACAACACACGCAACAAGCCATGGATGTGAGACAAATCTTCATGTGAATTTAACTATAGGTTCTGCCGGATTCCCGGTCAAACCAGAGGTCCAGGCAAGAAAGGCCACAGGGATACCCTGTGGCGCTGAACTTGCAGCCGGAGCGATCTCATTGCGCCCCGGAATTTGGCTTAGGACGCCAGGCTTTGGTGCTCGGCCGCGGTCATGCCGAGACCGATCCTCGTCCTGGGCCGCACATAGACCTGTACGCGGTCTTTCGACTGCTGCATCTCCAACGTGCGCGAGCATTCACCACAGAGCCAGAAGTGCTCGATGCGCCGAGACTTCTTTCCGCCCATGGCAGAAAGCTGATCCGGCAGATCGAAAACGAAAATTCGCCCATCACGCAGGTAATGGAGCGGCTTGCCGCACTTCGGATTGGCGCAATTGTTCACCATAATTCGAGTCTCCTTTGCGCTACCGAGAGCCTCGGAAACCGCCTCAGGAACGAGGCAGATTCTGAGCGCTGATCCATAGGTTGCCGAGCAAGATTGCCGAACGGGACAAAGGGAAAAGTTGGCCCGCAAACCTCTCTGATTGACTGATCAACAGAGTTGGATGCACGTTCTGCAGGCTCGCGTTTTCCACAGCCTGAATTTCACCCGCGAACAATTTCCGGAAGTTCCCAGCGAGTTAACTCAACGGTTACTTCATTATTCTGCCCCAATTTCATTCTTTGGTGCGAAAAATCAAATGAATTTTTTCTCGCTTTTTCCATCCCTGTGCCAAAATGAACGTTTGCCCATTTTGGTGAGCGACGCCTGCTCATTTTGGTGAATGATGCCCTTGTTGCGGTCCGTCCTTATCGCCCTTTCGCAAAACGCCCGGCTTCGTCGATTCGTTGAAACTTCCACTCCCGGGCGGCGCATGTCGTCCCGTTTCGTAGCCGGCTTTCGCATCGAGGACGCGCTCAGCGCCTCCGAACTTCTGGGCAGGCAGGGCCTCGCCATCACCCTCGATGCTCTCGGCGAAAACATTTCCCGGCCGGCCCAGGCACGCCAGTCCGCGCAGATCTATCACTGGCTGCTCGATTCGCTGGCAGAGAAGAAGCTCGACGCCAACGTAAGCCTGAAGTTGACCCAGATGGGGATGGACCTGAGCCCCGACCTGGCCCTGGAGATCGTTTCCAGTCTCGTCGATCATGCCGTGAAGGCCAACTCCTTTGTCCGCGTGGATATGGAGGGCACTTCATATACGCAGGCGACGATCGACCTCGTCCGCCGCCTTCACAGCGAACCCGAGAACCGCGGCCACGTCGGCATCGTGATCCAGGCCTATCTGCGTCGCAGCGCCCAGGACATCTCCGCGTTGCTCGCCGACGGCATTCGCATCCGTCTCTGCAAGGGCGCGTACAAGGAACCGCCCGACCTCGCGTTCCCCGCCAAGAAGGACGTTGACGAAAACTTTGTGGTTCTGATGAAGATGCTGCTGAAAAGCGGCGTGTTTCATGGCATCGCGACCCACGATGAGGCGATGATCCAGGCTACGAAGGATTTCACCCGCGCAGAGAAGATCGATCCCAGTACGTTCGAATTTCAGATGTTGTATGGAATCCGCCGCGACCTGCAGCGCAAGCTCATCGACGAGGGCTATCGCGTCCGGGTCTATGTGCCCTTCGGCGACGAGTGGTATCCATACTTCATGCGCCGCCTGGCCGAGCGGCCGGCGAACATCCTCTTCCTTGCAAAGAATTTCTTCCGGAAGTAGGCGTGGGCGGCTTACACCGCGACCGTGGTCGAGTTCGGATTTTCCAGCGACGGAGCCTTCCAGGTTTGCACGAAGTTCAGCGCGGCCTCATACGGCAGGGGCTTTGAGAAGAAGTAGCCCTGGGTGTAATCGCAGCCGAAGTCCCGCAGCAACGCCGCATCCTGCGCTGATTCCACTCCCTCGGCAATGACCTTCATGCCGAGGTTGTGCGCCAGCGCGATGATGGATTGCACGAGGACGACGCTCGCCGGATGCCTCCCCATCGAGCGGATGAAGCTCTGATCGATCTTCAGCGTATCGATCGGGAAAAAGTGCAGGTAGCTGAGCGAAGAGTAGCCGGAGCCGAAATCGTCGATCGAGACGTTCAGGCCAATGGCACGGCATCTGTCCAGTTCCGCTTTCGCCGCTTCCGGTGCTGCCATCAGCAGCGATTCCGTGATTTCGAGGTGAATCTGAATCGGGTCGACCTTCTTCGCTGCCAGCGTGGTCTGCAGATGGTCGAAGAAGCCGCCTTCGGCGAAATCCGTCACGGAGAAATTGACGCCAACGAAGATCGGGTCCGGGCCGGTGAGATCTTTCGACGCCGCAGCCCGGAACTGCAGAGCCGCATCGCACGAAGTGCTGAGCGCGAAGCGCGACAGATCGACAATCAGGCCGCCCTCTTCCGCGACGGGAATGAAGACGCCGGGGGAAATCATGCCCCTCTCAGGATGCTTCCAGCGCATGAGGGCTTCGAACCCGGCGATCTTCATGTTCTGGACGTCGATGATGGGCTGGTAGTAGAGAAGCACTTCGTTGCGCTCAAGCGCGGCCTTGAGCTCGTTGTGAATCTTGATGGACGACAGGGCGACCTCATGCGAGGCGTGCGCATGCTCCGTGGCTTCCGCAGCCGGCGTTGCTCCGATAAATTTCATCGCGTCGGTGCGCGCGATCATGTCGCGATAGCGCGTGGTAATGACGCGCATCACCATCTTCACCACGGGATCGGCGGTTGCGACGCGGCGGGCGAAATCGTCGCGCGTGATCTCGAGCGCTTCGCAGTCATCGAGGGCTCGCACGGTAGCGGTGCGCGGCTTGTCGTCGATCATCGCCATCTCGCCGAGCAGCGAGCCCGGGCCCCGTGTGCCGAGCTGGATGGTCTGGCCGTCGCGCTCGACCACGATCTCGACGTTGCCGCTCTCGAGCACGTATGCGCAGTCGCCAGGGTCGCCTTCGCGGATGAGAATCTCCCCCTGGCGGAAATGCTTCCTGATGTCGCTGGGCATCGATTTCCGGGAAAAGGTGGCCCTATTATATGGACCGCTTCGCTCAATTCAAGAGGAATTTCCCTGTATGGATGTGGCCGGGCCCGAGCGCATTGTCCACGTGAGGTTCTTAGTACATGCGGCGGTCTGCGCGCAGTGTTATGGCTGATACGGCTCGATCGACAACATGCTGCCGAGCACGTGGCGCTCGTCCGGCGTGAACTGCTGCGCGAAGCGCGCCGAATTCAGGATCTGCTGGCGCTGCTCGGGCGGCATCTGGCGAAGATCGTGGAACGCGCTCCGCACCATTGCCTTGCGGTCGGGCGGCATGGCGGCAAACCGCTCCGTCGACATCCGCACATCGGCCTGCTGCGACGGAGAGAGATGCTGGAACATTTCGAGGCGCCCGGCCGTGCGCGCACGCTCCTGGGGTGGACGCGCGTCAAAAGTGTGCAAGCGGCTGATCACTCGCTGCTGCTGTTCCGGCGAGAGGCGGTTAAAGCCCGGCTCGCTGCGCAGCTTTTGTTCCTGCTGCTGGGGGGTAAGGTTCTGATTGCGAGCGACGAATCCCTGTAGGCCCGGACGCGGCCCATTCATGGCAGGCCGCATCTGGTAGCCGGGTTGCGGACGGTACGGCTCAGGGACCGGCCGGTTCGGCTGCGCGTTCTGCGCCGGCCGATAAGGGGCATTCCGATTTCTGTAAGGATTGTTCTGCTTGTTCGCAGGCCGGCTCGGCTGAGGCCGCGCCTGGCGCGCCGCGGGAGGTCGCGCCGCCTGACGCGCACGCTGCGCGGAAGCCGAAATCCCTCCGAACAGGATGAGGAGCGGCAGAATGGCAGCGACTACAACCCCATAGCGGGGGCGCCGATCATTGCCCTGCGTATTGTTCCTGCATCCGGAGTTCATCGTTCCGCTCCTCAAAGCGAACCACCCAGCCCCAACAGCCCGGCTTGTAATTGTCTGCCTGCAGCACAGCCGTAGCCTTTCGTTCCTGCCCCTACAGGGAGTTCGGAGACGCTGCACCGCTGTCTCCCGAATCCTGCTCGTCCATCGAGTTCATCTGCTGGAACACCTGGGCGTTCTCATCCAGCGACTGCAGATCGCGAATCACCTGCGATTGCTGTGTCGCCGGGGCCGGCGCGGAGTGATCGACGAAGACCCCGTACATGCCGCCACCCACGGCGACCACCAGGGCCAGAGCGGCCGCTGCCACGGGCCGCAGGCTCATCTTCTCGCCGAAGGTCAGGCGGGCGCGCAGCCGCTCCAGCCAGCCGGCCGGCGGGTTCTGCTGCTCTTCGCGCAGCAGAGCCGCCATGCGTCCATCGAAATACGGAGACAGTTCCGGAGCCTCCCACACATCCATCGCGGCCATCGTCGCCTCAAGCTCCCGCAGCTCGCGCGCGCACTCGGCGCAGCCGGCTACATGAGCCCGGACGCCTTCCGACACCGACTTCGGATCCAGCAGCAGGTCCGGCATCTTCGACTGTATCTTCCGGCAGATCATAAATACCCCAATTCTCCAGTTCCTCAGCCCTGTTCCACAAAGTCCTTCAGCCGTTCCCGCAGCGTCTGGTACGCCCGGAACAGAAGCGATTTCGTTGCCGACTCGCTCAGGTGAAGGACTGCCCCGATTTCCTTATAATCCAGTCCCTGATATTTGTGCATCAGCACTGCCGTGCGTTGCCGCTCCGGCAGGGCCATCACGTGGCGGCGAATCGCTTTCATCCGCTCGTCACGCACCATCTCGTCTTCGGCGCCCGGCCGGGAATCCGCCACATCCGGCGTCGTTCCGGTTTCCTGATCGGGCTGGTCCAGATAAATCGTCTGCGCCGACCGCTCGTGCTTGGTGTCCCGTGCGTGGTTCACGCCGAGGTTGGTCGCGATCCGGTAGAGCCAGGTGGTGAACTTCGCCTCGGCCCGGTAGGTCTCGCGCGACCGGTACACGCGCAGAAAAACGTCCTGCGCCAGCTCCTCGGCAACGGCCTGATTATGCACCATGCGGTACATGAAGTTAACGATCGGCTTCCGGTACTTCTCAATCAGGTAGTTGAACCCGGCATCGTCGCCTGCCCGTACCCGAAGCATGATCTCCGCGTCGGTCATAGCGCTCAGATTGGCGGGTCCGGCAGCTCGCACAGTCGGGGCTTCCTGGCTCTGTACCATCGGTCGGTTGAGAGCAACGCTCGCCATACCCCTGCTAACCCGATCCGGGTCGTCAGGTTGCGGTGTTTCTTCGTCTTCTGGACTGTGTTCCCAGCCCTCGAATTTCCCCTCCGGATCGCCCTCGGGATCATCCTCCGAAAGCGGGCCTTCACCCTCCTCGTCATCCTGGGGGCGTCCGCCCATTTCGGGCCGGTCGTCGGAAGGGTCAAAATCGTCGCGTCGGGGCGACGAAGGGTGCAGGGCCATACGTAGTTGCATCATTTTAGCCCTTAGTGGGAGGCGCCCCGTACCGACGTTTGCGGACGAGGGTGACCCAGTGGCGTACAGGGGAATCCGGGTGATAGTCTGGAAGACGTCCTACCCGCATTTTTCGGGCGCATAACTCAGCGGTAGAGTGCCACCTTCACACGGTGGAAGTCGTAGGTTCGAATCCTGCTGCGCCCACCAGGAATCCGCAAAAACCTCAATTCTCACCTACCGGCTTCCCGACGCCCGCACAAGGCACATCCGTTCACGAGACCGTAACGATCCCACTGATCCCGCAGAAATTCGTTGACTCACGCCGGGACCCGATGTATACGAGAAAGCCATGGAAGCAATCCCTATGCGGACCGCGAGTAAATCGCTTTGGCTCTCGCCGAAGCACAGGTACGTGCTGGTGATTTGCCCCATGCACTAATCGTCAACCGCGCCCCTCCTTTACGGACCCATTCCGGCGTCGGCCGCGCGCCGTGCTCACAGTGCGGTGTATGAACGCCCCCACCGCGCACCCGATTCCTGGCTGAACTCCTCCCGCTCAGCCTGTCCGCTCAGTTTCCGTTTCAGGCTCGCCCTGTGCCGAACAGGGCGATGACTGACTACCCCTCTATGCAGTCGCAAACCATCGCAGTTCACTCTCTCGAACGAAGGACGTAAGCAGATGAGAAGCGGAATACGATTCGGGGCTCTCGCCCTGTCGACCATGGCATTCGTTGCAGCGACCGGCTGCGGGGGCGGCAAAAAGACTCCGCCACCGCCGGCCACCTACACCATTGGGGGCACCATTTCGGGACTGACCGGCTCCGGGCTGGTTCTGCAGAATAACGGCGGCGACAATTTGACGGTGAGCGCCAGCTCCAGCACCTTTACCTTCGCCACGGCAATCACCGGCACCTATGACGTGACGGTGCTGACGCAGCCGAGCGGCGAGAACTGCACGATCACCAGCGGCACCGGCACAGCCAGCGCCAATGTGACCGGCGTGAGCATCGCCTGCGTGGCTGCTTACACGATTGGGGGACAGGTCCTCGGCGTGAGCGCCGCGGGACTCGTGCTGCAGGACAACGGCGGGAACAACGTGACGGTCGGAGCGAGCGATACCAGCTACGCATTCGTTTTCGACGGAGCGATTCCCATGGGCGGCGCGGCGTACGCGATCACGGTGATGTCGAACCCCTCGGGGCAGGCCTGCACGGTCTCGAACCCGATCGGCACGGCGACGGCCGATGTGACCAACGCCAACGTGACGTGCACGAATCTTGCCTCGACCACGTACACCGTCGGCGGAACGGTGGCGGGGCTGACCGGCGGAGGGCTGATCCTGCAGGACGATCTGGGGCTGAACGACACCGATCTGCTGCCGGTGGGCGGCAACGGCAACTTTACTTTTGTCGATCCGGTGGCGAGCGGCGGCTCTTATAACGTGTCGGTATTCGCGCAGCCGGCGACACGGAACTGCACCGTCAACGACGGCATGGGAACAGCCGCCGCGAACGTGACGAATGTAAGCGTCATCTGCGTGGGCGACTGGACGTGGATGGGCGGCAGCAGCGTTGTCGGCAACAGCGGCAACGGCGCAACAGGCATCTACGGGACGCTGGGTACGGCTGCGGCCGGGAATATCCCCGGCGGACGAGAGCAGGAGCTGACATGGACGGATGCCTCCGGCAACCTATGGCTCTTCGGCGGCTACGGCATGGATTCCACCGGAACCGGCTTCGGCGGACAGCTCAACGATCTGTGGAAGTATGCCAACGGTGAGTGGACATGGATGGGCGGCAGCAATGTCACCCCACCGAGCACGAGCTTCGGCGCGGCCGGCGCATCCGGCGTCTACGGGACGCTGGGCACGCCGTCCTCCACCACGGATCCCGGTGGGCGCGAGCAGGTTGCGAGCTGGAAAGACGCGTCCGGGAACATCTGGCTCTTCGGCGGTGAAGGAATCGACGTGAACGGCGTCACCGGGGAGCTGAACGACCTGTGGGAGTTCAACCCGAGCCTTGGCTCCCATGGGGAGTGGACATGGATGGGCGGCAGCGACAGCGTCGGCGTCCCCTTCGGCGGGCCGTCAGGAACCTATGGGACGATGGGCACGGCGGATCCCGCGAATAATCCCGGTGGACGCTACGGCGCGATCAGCTGGGTGGACGCGGCGGGCAACTTCTGGTTGTATGGCGGAAGCGGCGTCGACTCGGCCGGCACCTACGGCTATCTCAACGACCTGTGGATGTTCAATCCGAAACTCGGCACGCACGGCGAGTGGACGTGGATGGCGGGCGACAACGTTGTTGGCAACGGTGGCAACGGCGCATCCGGCGTTTACGGCATGCTGAACACGCCCGATCCGGCGAACATGCCGGGAGCGCGCGATGCCGGGATGAGCTGGGTCGACGCGTCCGGGAATGTCTGGCTCTTCGGCGGCTACGGCGTCGATGCGAACGGGGCACAGGGCTTCCTGAACGATCTGTGGAAGTACACGCCGGGCTCGAACGAGGCCGCAGGCGTGTGGACGTGGATGGGAGGCAGCAGCACGGCCAGCAGCTATGGCAGCGTGCAGTCTGCCGTGTACGGCTCGCTGGGCGTCGCTTCTTCCGCAAATATTCCTGGAGGACGGTTCAGCGGCGTTACGTGGGTCGATGCATCGGGTAATTTCTACCTCTACGGCGGAGACGGCTACGACTCGGCCGGCGTGAACGGCTACCTGAACGACCTGTGGAAGTTTGATCCGACGGCGAACGCCTGGACGTGGGAGGGCGGCAGCACCACGGTCGGCCGTACGGGCGGCCAAACCGGCATCTACGGGACGCTGGGAATGCCGAACGCCGCAAACGTGCCTGGAGGACGATTCGGCATCGGTGGCTGGATCGATTCGACAGGTAACCTCTGGCTCTTCGGCGGGGACGGCTACGACTCGAAGGGGAACCAGGGCAACCTGAACGACTTGTGGCAGTACCAGCCGTGAGGAACCAGTAGACCTGTTCGGAGGCGAGCGGTTTTCCGGTGCGCAGAACGAAGCGCACCGGGGGCTGTTCGCCTCTGGTTGTTGCGACCATTACCTCCGTGCGGACCAAATCGCCGTAATCGGCTCTGCCTCTGCGAGAATGACGCGTGGAGGTCCCCATGGCGGACACTCTGGAAGCGATACACGCCCTTCTTCCCATCCCTGACATTGCCCGCAAACTCGGGTTGCGCGAATCGGACTATGAGCCGCTGGCTCCGTGGGCGGCCAAGCTCAAGCTCGACATCCTGCGCGATCCAGCGCGCCCGGCGCGCGGCAAGCTGATCCTCGTCACGGCGACGACGCCCACTACTTCCGGCGAAGGCAAAACCGTGACGGCGATCGGCCTCGTCCAGGGGCTGGAGCGCATCGGAAAACGCGCCGTCATCACGTCACGCGAACCGTCCCTCGGCCCGGTCTTCGGTATAAAGGGCGGAGCCGCCGGCGGCGGCCTGTCGCAGATCGAACCCAGCCAGCGCGTGAATCTGCACTTCACCGGCGACCTGCACGCCATCACCTCGGCGCACAATCTGCTGGCCGCGATGATCGACGCGCATCTCTTCCACGGGAACGACCTGCAACTCGATCCGGAGAACATCTGGTGGCCGCGTGCCATGGACATGAACGATCGCGCCCTGCGCCGCATCGCCGTGGAGATCGACGGCAAGCGCGACGGAGCGAACCGGCGCACGGGCTTCGTCATCACGGCGGCGTCGGAAATTATGGCCATCCTGGCACTGGCGCAGGATCGCGACGATCTCCGCCGCCGTCTCGACGCGATCGTGGTGGGCGCTACACGATCGGGGACGCCGGTCCGCGCTGCCGATCTGAAAGCCACGGGCGCGATGATGGCGCTGCTCGCCGACGCGCTGCTGCCGAACCTGGTGCAGACTTCGGAAGGCGCTCCGGCTCTGGTGCACTGCGGCCCGTTCGGCAACATCGCCCACGGCACCAGCAGCCTGATCGCGCAGCAAATGGGGCTGCGTCTCGCTGATTACGTGGTGAACGAGGCAGGATTCGCTGCCGATCTCGGCGCGGAGAAGTACATCGACATCGTGATGCGCGTTACGGGCATCAGCCCTGCGTGCGCCGTGCTGGTGACGACGGTGCAGAGCCTGCGAAACCAGGGCGACGGCGATCTGGAGCGCGGCTTGCCGAATCTCGCCCGCCACGCGCGCAATTTGCAGCGCTTCGGGCTGCCGGTGGTCGTGGCGATCAATCATTTTCCGCATGACACGCCGGAAGACCTGAGCCGCCTGAGGGCATACTGCGCAGAAGTGGACGTCGCGAGCGCGCTGGCGGAAGCCTTCACGCGCGGCGGCGAGGGATCGGTTGCGCTGGCGCGCGCGGTTGTCGATCTCATCGAGAGGAGCGGCGCGGTTTCGGCGCAGCCCATCTACGCGCTCGACGCTCCGTACGAGGAGAAGATCCGCAGGGTCGCGACGGAAATCTACGGCGCGGACAGTGTGTCGTACTCCGAGCATGCGCAGGAGAAGCTGCGCCGGATCGTCGATTGGGGCTATACCGGGCTGCCTGTCTGCATCGCCAAGACGCAGTACTCGTTCACGGACGATCCAGAGAAGATGGGCGCACCATCGGGCTGGACGCTCCATATCAACGACGTCCTGCTTTCGGCGGGCGCGGGCTTTCTGGTCCCCATTTCCGGCAGCATGATGCTCATGCCGGGATTGCCAAAGGTGTCGCGCGCCGAGGAGATCGACGTGGACGATGAGGGCGGCATTCTCGGGGTGTGAAGCGGGTAATTGCTTCACCGATAATTTTCTTGACACTCCTGGAACGCAGCCTCGATACTGGCCCGCGCAGTTCCAGAAACTAAGGACTTTCTGGAGTTTTCGCGCCTCCCTGGAGCGATCGGGCCTGCTCCCTCAACCTTCTGGCCATCCGCTCCAACCCGCAACCGTACGCCTGCGCGCGTCGTACGACGCCTTGCGTCTTGCACACGCAGCGCCCGCCGTTCCTCCAGCCCCAGGAGCACGATATGCCATTGCGCGCGCTGCTCGCAGCTTCGGTGTTGCTTGCGAGCCCTGCTGTACTGACTGCCCAGTTCGATCGCTCCACGGTGATCCTCAGTGTGACTGAGAACGCCCAGGGAACGCAGATCACCAT
>DATJTG010000058.1:0-4839 GCA_035503555.1 Acidobacteriaceae bacterium
ATCGAGCACTTGCTGGAGGCTCATCTGCGTGAGCAGCGGAATCAGTCGCGGCACGAAAGCCGCGTCCTGCGTCGACTCGATGATGAGCGTGAGCTTCATCGCCGGCGCGGGCATTTCCACCGCAAGCTGCGGCGACTCGTACAGCGCGCCGTCGACAATGTCGGCCCACTTCACCAGCTCGGCCACCGGCTCGGCATTGAATCCGAACTTCGTCGACGCAATGTGCGCCAGAAAGCTGGTGCACGAGATGTAGTTGGGGTCGTAGAAGCGATGCCCGGCGTAACGGCCGTCGGCGATGCCGCGCTCAAAGTCCTGATGGTCTTCGGGCGTGAGAAACGCCGAGAGGTGGTGATCGAACCACCAGGTAATGCGCGGCGAGGCCGAATACTTAAAGTCGACGATGGCGTTCTCGTCGCCGATGAAGTCAGCTTCGTTGAAGAGCGCGCCGGCGCGATGCACGAGGCCGTGGAATTCGTATGCGGCATCCGGGCGCACGCGCTCGCGATGAAAACGGCTGAAGAGCGACGCCGAGCACGCTCCGTCGAAACACTTATCGTGATAGAAGACCCGAACCTTCAAAGTATGGATGCCCCCAGGCCCCTTGCGGGAATCTCTTAGCTTACCGGGCCGGAGCGCGGTGTCAAGCAGGGACGGAAATACGTTCCTTTCGTTTCGCCGCGCACTGGTTTTTCGTTGACGCGCAAGGGGATGCGCTTCGTAGGCTGGAAGCAGGACCGGAAGCAGCGATGAAATTTGCAGAGGTGCAGCGCCTGGTCGGCGGGGTTCCGTTCATTTCGCCCGAGCACGCGCAGAGCTTGTACAACAAAATTCTGGCCGAGCGGCCGGCGGAAATTCTGGAACTGGGCATCGCGCACGGCACCGCAACCTGCGTCATGGCGGCGGCGCTCGACGAGATCGGAGCGGGGCGAATCACGGCAGTCGATCTGGCGGGCGCGGCGTTCGATCCGCCGGCCGAGGAGCAACTGGCGCGCTGCGGGCTCACGTGGTGGGCCGACGTGGTGCGTATGCAGACCGGCTACACCTGGTTCCTGCACGATGAGATTCGCCGCAGAACAACGAACGGCGTCTGCGAGCCGAAGTACGAGCTGTGCATCATCGACGGGCCGAAGAATTGGACCATCGACGGCTGCGCGTTCTTCCTCGCGGACAAGCTGCTGCGGCCGGGCGGCTGGATCATCTTCGACGACTACGACTGGACCTACGCAGCCGCCGATGCTTCACGCTTGGCGACCGACGGGATCACCCATCGCGAGCTGTCAGAAGCGGAGCGGACCACGCCCCAGATTCGCGAAGTCTTCGAACTGCTCGTGGTGCAGCACGGCGACTACGGCGAATTTGTCGTGGAAGATCACAAGGACTGGGCGATGGCGCAGAAAATTCAGAGCCGCGAAAAGAACTACACGGTCCGCTATCGCGCCGACTACGCCGACGCGCTGAGCTGGGCCATGGCCACGGCGCGGCGAGCCGTTGCCAGGTTTCAGGGGACGAGCTGAGAGACCGTTGGCAGGTCTGCTACTTCGCAGCCACTTTCGCGTTTCCCGCCGTCTGCATCGCGCGCAGCCGCTTTTGCGCCAGCACCCAGGTGTCCTCGGCGAGGACGTAGCCGTCGGGCTTGTCGACTTTGCGATACGCGGCCGCGGCGGCGTCGAACTGGCCCAATTGCTCGTCGATCCGGCCGAAAACGTACCACGCTGCGGCGTTGGGCTCGTCCATGTCGCCGGCCTTGAGGCCGTTCAGGATCACCTCGCGCGCCTCCTTCGTCCGTCCGCTCTCTGCATACACACAGGCCAGAGTGTGCAGGATGGAGAAGCTGGCGTTGTTGGTCATCATGTTGCCCTGCTGGGCGGCGTCGAGCGCGGCCTGATCGACGTTAGGGATGAACAGGCTGTACCACGCAAGCGAGTTCAGGTCGGTGGCCTGCGCCTTGCCCGCGGTCTGGAGCTGCGCCATGTACTGGCGAGCCTCAGTGAACTTGCCCTGCTCCGTGGCCGCCATGGCAAGGCTGCGCATCGCATCAGGATCGTTGGGGCGGCGCGCGAGGCGCGCCTGCGCGGCCTTCTCCCACTCGCTCCACTGCTTGAGCCCGAGGTCGGCGAAGCTGAGCAGGTCGAGCGCCTCGGCGGAATCGGGTTGCGCGGTCAGCAGCTTCTGCGCGAGATCGTGTAGCTCACGCAGATCGGCAGCGTTGCTGTAGGCGTCGCCGGCCGCGACCGCGCCCAGCGAGCTGGCCAGCAGCAGATCGCAGCTGGTCTGGTCGTCGGGCGTGGTGACGTGGCTGCGGCATTCGCGCAGGAACGGCAACAGCGGGCGCACGTCGCTGGCGGGATCGGGCGAGATCAGCATCATCGACGCCGCAGCCAGCTTCATCCGCACGGGATCGGCCTTGTCGCCGAGATTCCAGAAGCGCGGCAGCAGCGGCCCGGCCAGCGGATCGTCGCCGCCATTGCGATTCACGGTGTCGCGGGCCCAGTCGAGCCACTGGCGCGCATCGTCGTTGCGATTTTGCGCGAGCAGCTCGAGAACCTCCGCGCCCAGATCGCGGTCGGCCGAATCGTCGGTGAGAAATTTCAGCGCGCCGTCCTCTTTCACCACAAAGAAGTGGTGCGGCTCGCGCCCGAGCGGCGCGACGGTGACGTTGTAACCGAGCGTGTCGTTGCCCTGCACCGAGTAGCGATTGGCCCCGATCACCACATCTTCGATCACCCGCACCGGCAGGCCTTCGTTGTCCGCTCCGACACGCGCCCCGCTTTGCGCCGTGCGCAGGCTCTCGATCACATGCTTGCGGACCTTCGCCGAACCGAATGAGTTTTTGCTGAAGAACGGCGCCAGCTGATCCTCGGTCACGTCGGACCCGAACGTCAGCATGAAAAAATGCTGCACCAGGCTGCGCGGATCGCTCGCAGGGAACAGGATCTTCTCGTAGGGCTGCAGCGTGCGGAAGATCTCGATCTGCCGCGCCGCCTGCGCCGCATCCGCGTCGCTTTGCAGGCTTGCGTTGAGGATCTCGGCAGCCTGCGGATACATCCGCATGTGGATGAGCAACTGCCCGGCGGCGCCCAGGGCCTGGTTGCGCGCGGTCGAGTTGCCGTTGGCCTTGTCGGCCTCCTTCAGGCCCGCCTGCACGCCATCGGTGGCCACCGCCGCGGCGATGAGGAACTTGTCGCGGGCCGCGTCCGGCGGCAGCTTCGCCATCTCGGCGCGCAGATCGTCGTAGTGGCCGCTGTAGAGCAGATCGAAGAGCAAATTGTCGCTGTAGTTCCCCGCATCGAAGGCGTCTTTGTCGCGGTCGCGCGCCGCGCGCAACTGCGCAGAAGCCTGCTCCAGCTGCGCGGGATCGGCGTAGCGCTCGCCGTTGGGCGCGTACTCGTGCAGAATGCCGAGATCGATCTGCGAATCGATGGTGGTCTTGTCGAGATCGATAGCCTTCGCGAAAGCGGCCGCCGAGCCTTGCCAGTCGAAGCCGTGGCCGAAGCGGACGCCGATGCTGTTGTGCTCGAGCGTCCAGCCCAGCGCGCGCCACGCGATCGCCGAATCCGGCTCGAGCTGTGTCGCGGTGCGCGCTTCTGCCCAGGCCTTCTCGCCGATGCCTGCGTTGAGCAGCGCATAGGCCATCTGCACGTGATGCAGCGCCTCTTTCGGATGCAGCTCGATCAGCGACGCATAGGTGGCGAACGCGCCGCGCACATCGCCGGCCGCCATCTGCGCGGCGCCGGTCTGCTGGAATCGCAGCATCAGCGCATCGTCGCTGCGATGGGAATAGATCGCCTCGCGCAACGCCATGGCTTCGTCGGGCGTGTAGCGGCCCTTGGCCGTGTCGAAGCGCAGAACGCCGGTGACCAGCGTGGGTGAAGCGGATTCAAAATGCTCGGTCAGCGTGGCGGGACCGTACGCGACCGTCTGATCCGGCGGCAGCGAGCGCACCTGAAATCCCTGGGGCAGCGTAATGCGATAGCGCCACTCCGTCACGAAGGGATCGAAGACCACATCGGCGGTGCGGGGCTTCTCCTTCTCGCTGTCGGCGTCTGCATCGGCGTCCTGCTTGTGCGCGTCCGGCGGCGGGATCGAAAACCACCGCGGCAGGCGGCTATAGATGTTCTCCACGCGAATGGCAACCACGGCCTCGTCCAGATCGGAGTACCCGCGCTTCGCCTTGTCCATCTCGAGCGAAAGACGGAACGGCACAGCGAGATTGTGGCCGTCGCTGTGGTCCACGTGATCCAGCTTCTCGGCGAGGTAGGCGCCCTTGGCGTAATCGGTGAGGTTCTTGTGCTCGGCGTCGGAGTCGACGTTGCCGAACCAGCCGCGGTACTGCTCGTCGATCTCGCCGTGCGATTCCGACGTCTCGACCACCTTCGCCGGACCCTGCTCGGCCAGCGTGAAGTCGCGGGTCTCCACGAGAAGATTCGCTTTCGACTCCGCCTCCGGTATCCGGGTCAGGTCGGTGGTGCCGTCGCGAATGATCAGCGCCTCGCGGCCGCGATCGCCATCGGGCAGCTCGCCCACCTGCGCGAATTCGGCCGTCGCGTCGATCCACAGATCGGGCGTCCCGGGAACAAAAACGATGGCGTGGTTGAAGTGGCTGATGCCGGGCAGAGACTCCTGCGCGTCGGGCAGATCGGAGGTGGAGAGCAGCGCGACGTAGGCGGGAATCTTCTCCGCGCGCAGCATGCTCACCAGCAGCGAGGCCTTGTCCTTGCAGTCGCCGTAGTGGCGGCGCAGCACTTCCGATGCCGGAACCGGCGCGAGCGCGTTGACGCCGAATTCGATGCCCGTGTAGCGCACGTTCTGGTGCAGCGCCATCACGAGCTGGGTGATGAG
>DATJTG010000059.1:0-18670 GCA_035503555.1 Acidobacteriaceae bacterium
CCGCGGCCGCAGGCCAACCGATCGACGCCTTCGAGGTCGAGATCCTGGCCGCATCCCTCATCCCCGCGTCCTGGCCCGCCACCCCGCCCATCCAGGATTGGTTCCGCAATGTAAACACTCCTGACGAGTACAACCTCCTCCGCTCCACGCATTCCACTGGAGCAAAGCCGCGGAATCCAATAAGCTGAAGTGCAAGCCAAGCGACCATGGGCGACGCGCCGGAAATCCCCATTGAAGTGAAGACCGAGAACGGCCGCGAGGACCGGCAGCCCTACATCGCCTTCGAAAACGTCTCCAAATCCTTCGGCTCGCTGGACGTGCTCAAGGACGTTAGCTTCTACGTTATGCCTGGGGAGACGTTGTGCATCCTCGGCCGTTCAGGCGTCGGCAAATCTGTCTCGCTGCAGCACATCATGGGCTTCCTGAAGCCCGATGCCGGACGGATCATCGTTGCCGGCGAAGACATCACCGGCTTCACCGAAGCGCAGATGCAGACCGTGCGTCACAAGGTGACCATGGTCTTCCAGAACGGTGCGCTCTTCGATTCGCTCACCGTCGGCGAGAACGTCGCGTTCCCGCTCCGCGAAGGCCGAGGCCTCGCCGAAGATCAGATCCAGCAAATCGTGCGCGGCCTGCTGGAGATGGTCGGTGTCGCGCCGGACCCGATCGATCTGCTGCCCTCCGACCTCTCGACCGGCATGAAGCGCTCCGTCGCCATCGCCCGCGCGCTCGCCGCCGAACCGGAGGCTATCCTCTACGACGAGCCCACAACCATGGTCGATCCTTTAATCGGCAAGCTCCTCGGCAATCTGATCCGCAAGCTTCGCAGCCAGATCAAGCTCACCAGCATCGTCGTCACCCACGACATGCGCTTCGCCGAGCGCCTCGCGGACCGCGTGCTCTTCCTGCATCAGGGCAGGGCGCAGTTCTTCGGCACGCTGGCGGAGATGAAGAAATCCGACGACGAAGTCCTGCGCCAGTTCTTCGAGCTGGACGAACTGGTCCTGCCGGTGCTGTGAATGCGGCTGCGCGCTATTCGGAGGGCGGCCGCGTTTGGCGCTGGTCGCGTACCGCAAAGCCCGCCGGCGGCTCGAAGAGCGCCGGATCGGGTGGATTGGGGTCAAGCTCCGTCACCGTGAACGTCTGCGTGCCGATCAGTGGGCCGGAGCGTATCGAAACCAGATTGACGCTGAGCGGCGCCGAGCGCCAGGTTTCCTTCATTTCGGTCACGGGCGCATCGTTTCCCATAACCCCAGGATTCCAGGTCGTGGTCACTCGCGTGCCCGTGGTTTCCACCCCCGCAACGATGCGGGTGCCCAGGTTTTCGGTCTGGATGGATCCCCGGTTACCGCGCAGAGGCCCGTTCATCGGCGGCGACGGCGTTGCGGCGGCTAGGTCGGGAGCGGCGTTCCATGTCAGCAGATCGCACACTTGCGTCGCCACGTTGCAGTTGTAAAGCGTGCGCTGGGCGGGGTCAGCAATCTGGATCCAGTTCATGCGCGATCGCACATTGCTCCCTTTGGGCACCAGCTCCCAGCGTTGTTCGTAGAGGCGACCGCCGGCATCGCGCGCCAGTTGCCGCTGGTTCACGAGCGTGATGGTCGCATCGCCGCCTGCCGGGCGCGCCCACTCCGTGGAGAGCGTTGCCGTAAAGGGGGCATTCGGAATCGGCGGGACGACGATGCTCTCGAGCACCGTGCGCATGCCGCCATCCTGAGCGGGAAACACGGGGCGCGCGGGCTGCGCCTGTTGCCCAACGGCCGCGCAGGTCAGCAGGCATGAAGAGATCACGGCAGCCGTACGTCCCTGCATTGCTCGATCCTCTCTCGGCTGGCTAGAATGGTAGCTTGCGGCGCGAGCGCCCGTCAACGCCCAAGGGAAGCCGAGGCGCCGTTGCTACACTAAAGAGGTGAAGGTCGCGCTCGCCCAGATCAACCCCACCGTCGGCGATTTCGAGGGCAACACACGCAAAATTTTGGATTTCTCCCGCCGCGCCAGCGAAGGCGGCGCAGACTTGGTCCTCTTTCCCGAACTGGCCATCTGCGGCTATCCACCGGCCGACCTCCTCGAAAAGCCCGCGTTCGTCGAGCGGTGCGGCCAGGCCATCGCCGAGATCGCCCAGGCCACCGCCGAGGACAATATTGGCGTCATCGCCGGCTACGTCACCGCCGCGCTGCCCGGAACCGGGAAGCATGTGATGAACTCCGCCGCTCTCGTCCGCCGCGGGCGCGTCGAGTGCCTGCAATCCAAAATGCTGCTGCCCTTCTATGACGTCTTCGACGAGCAGCGCTACTTCGCCCCCGCGCAGAGCCAGCGCGTCTGGCCGCTCAACGGACACACCGCCGCCCTCACCATCTGCGAAGACGCGTGGAACGACAAGAGCTTCTGGGAAAATCGCCTCTACACCGTCGATCCGGTCGAAGAGCTGATGAAGCAGCGGGCCTCGATGATCCTCAACATCTCCGCCTCACCCTGGTGGCGCGGCAAGCGCGGCCTGCGCCGCGAAATGGTCTCCGCCATCGCCCGCCGCCATCGCGTGCCGGTCGTCATGGTCAACCAGATCGGCGGCAACGACAGCCTCGTCTTCGACGGCACCAGCTTCGCCGTCGATTCCAATGGCGAAGTCATCGCCCAGGCGAAGAGCTTCGAGGAAGATCTGGTCTTCGCCGATCTCCACGCTGGAACCGGCGACATTCATCCCCACTCGACCGACGAAGACGTGGCTCTGCTCGACGCGCTCGCCCTCGGCACCCGCGATTACGTCCGCAAATGCGGCTTCACGAAGGCTGTCGTTTCCCTCAGTGGCGGCATCGACTCCGCCCTGGTCGTCGCCATCGCCGTCCGCGCGCTCGGCGCAGAAAATGTGACCACATTGGGCATGCCCAGCCCGTATTCTTCGCACGGCTCCATCGAAGACAGCCGGCAGCTCGCCGCGAATCTCGGCGTTCGCTTTGAAGTTCTGCCCATCGACGAGATCTTCACCGCAGCGAATCACGTGCTCGCCCCCGTCTTCGCGGGCACGAAGCCCGACATCGCCGAAGAGAACCTCCAGTCCCGCATCCGCGGAACCCTGGTCATGGCCTTCTCCAACAAGTTCAACGCGCTGGTCCTCACCACCGGCAACAAGAGCGAGATGTCCACCGGCTACTGCACCCTCTACGGCGACATGGTCGGCGCTCTGGCCGTCATCGGCGATGTCTTCAAAACGCGCGTCTACGATCTCTGCGGCGCGGTCAACGCCGAAAGGGAAGTGATCCCCCGCGCGATTCTCGAAAAACCGCCCTCAGCCGAGCTGCGTCCCGGCCAGAAAGACACCGATTCGCTCCTGCCCTACGAATCCCTCGATCCCATTCTCGAGGCGTATGTGGAACACTACAAAACGCCGGAAGAGATTGCCGCTGCGACGGGCATCGATCTCGAAACCGTGCGGTCGGTGGTCAAAATGGTCGAGCGCAGCGAATACAAACGCCAGCAGGCGGCTCCGGTCCTGAAGGTCACGCCGAAAGCGTTCGGCATGGGCCGCCGTTTCCCCATCGCCGTGAAAGTACAAGTTTAAGAATCTTTTCTAAGAGGAACTATGCACAGAGGTTTTACTACCTGCTTGTTGGCCGGGACCGTAGCCTTCGCCGCCGGCGCCTTCGCCCAAACCGAGACCCCGTCCGCCCCGGCTCCGCAGTCCGTGCCCAATGCCCCCTCCGCCCCGGCCCAGGAAACCGAACCTAAATTCCCGCCCGTCAACCCGGCGGACTTTACGATTGCCGCGCCCACGAAGGAAGAGGTCAACGCCTTCCTCAAGGCCTCCTGGGGCTACGACGAAAACCGCGTCTGGGAAGTCGTCGGAATCCAGAAGACCGCCGCGCCCGGTATCGCCAGAGTCACCGCCCTGGTAGCGGAAAAGCCCAACCCGCAGATCGCCGACTTCAGTTTCCTCGTCACGCCCGACGGCCACCACCTCATCTCCAGCGACCAGAGCGGCTACGTGATCCTCGATTTCGCCGCGAATCCCTATGCCAACAACTTCCGCGTGCTCCAGCAGCGCGCCGACGGTCCCTCCCAGGGCCCGGCCGGCAAAGAGCATGAGTTGGTCGAGTTCGCCGACTTCCAGTGCCCCCACTGCAAGGAAGCCGAGCCCATCGTCCAGAAGCTCCTCAAGGATTTCCCCCAGGCACACTACGTCTTCGAGAGCTTCCCCCTCGTCAACATTCACCCCAGTGCCTTCAAAGCCGCGGCCTTCGGAGCCTGCGTTGCGCAGCAGGGCGGCGCCGACGCGTTCTTCAAGTACGCGGACTCGGTCTTCGCCGGCCAGGAAGCGCTTGCCGGTCAGGGCGCAGATCAGGCGCTCCGCAACGCTGTCACGGCGGCCGGGCTCGATCCGGACAAGATCGCTGCCTGCTCCGACAACGACGCCGCGAAAAACTCTGTTCACGCGTCGATGCAGCTCGGACAGGATCTCAATGTCGATCAAACGCCCTGGCTCTTCGTCGACGGACGCGGCCTGCCGATGCTCGAAGTGCCCTACGAGCAGTTGAAGAAGATCATCGACTACCAGTTCGCAATGGATAAATAGCCCAGCCCGAGGAGACTCCGATGGCCATCGAATTCGCTCTCGATCCGGCGCGCACCGCCGTACTCAGCATGGATATGCAAAACGGCATCGTCGGCATGTATGCCGGCAGTGCCCCCGAGATGCTGGCTCGCTGCGCTGACGTGCTCAAGGCCGCCCGCAGCCGCAAGGCGCAGGTCATCCACATCCGCGTCGGTTTTCGCCCCGGCCTTCCCGAGGTGAGCGAGCGCAATATGCTCTTTGGAGCCATCAGGTCCTCTGACCGCCATCAGCAGCTCTTCCACGGCACCGGCGGCGACATCCATCCCGCGCTCGGCCCCGAGGAATCCGACATCGTGGTCACCAAACATCGCGTCAGCGCCTTCGCCGGTACCGATCTCGCCATGATCCTGCGTGCGCAGGAAATCGACACCCTGGTCCTCTTCGGCATCGCCACCAGCGGTGTCGTCCTCTCTACGCTCCTCGAAGCCAGCGACGCTGACTACCGTCTGATCGTGGTAAGAGACTGCTGCCTCGACATGGATGCCGACCTGCACGCCTGCCTCATCGACAAGGTCTTTTCCCGGCGGGCGTCCGTCGTGTCCGCTGCGGAGTTTGTGTCGAGCATTGCCGGCTAGGGCCGGAGCCCTCCACTATTCCACCTGCGTGTGCTCCAGGAAAAAATCGAAGTCATTGTCCGCGCTCTGCTCAATGGTAGAAGCGGTATCGAGGGCTATCACGTAATAGAGCGTACCGGGGATGCGTTCGAGCATTCGATTGGGTCGGATGACCTGCGTGCCCTGGCCTTGCGCCGGCGGATCCTGCGGAGATTCGAAAAGGAGCCCGGGATTCGGCGGCTCGTCGCGTTCGAAGACCACAATGCGTGGATGTCCGTCGCCGTCTTTGGTGTAAATGCCTGGCTGCACGCCCTGCATGGCAAGACAGTGCGATGCCGGACAGTGGGCCGGTGTCATCGGACTGAATGTGCCCAGCTTCGTGAACTTCTGCGCGAAGTCAGCCAGGGTTTCTGAACCTTCCGGGCGTTGCGCGATGAGCAGAATCTCCGGATGCAGAGGGCCTCGTGGGGCCTTGTACGGCCCGGTCGAAAAGACTGCGACGCAGGAGCCCTTCTGCAATTCCAGACGGTCTGGCGTCCAGGTCGACCTCGCGCGGAACCGCACGCCGCAGGCGGTCGAGGTCACCGCGACATCGTCGCCATCGCGATCGCCGGTCCACGAAGACGCAGTGTCATAGTCTCTCGTCAGATCGACCGCCGTCATGCGATCGTGGCCAAGACTCTCGTAGAACTTGTCGTCGTCCGTTGATGGAGCCAGCTGTGACAGGTACCCGGCCGCGCGCAGCAGATGCGCCGGCATGTTTGTGACGGCGGCACAGTGCTCGTAGTTGCGCCAGAATGCCGCCGGCAGGTCGCGCCATGCGTGGGACCCTTCGATCGAAAGAAATTCTTTTGCGCCTACGGACGGTTTGATCGTCTGGCACATGAAGTCGGCATGGAACCACGACACGCGGAAGTCATTGGGGTCGAGTTTGCCCGCCGCTGCCAGATCCTGGGGAGCCGATTCGTCGGTGTGTTCCACATCGACGTTGTAGCCATAGTGGGCGACCAACCCGGCCACCAGCAGCAACTCCTCGTTCGTGGGATTATCTTTGACGGCTGCCTGAAGCGCGGTAATGTCCTTCCTGAGATGCTCAGCAACGTCCTTTTTCGGAACGGGGAAGATCCACTTGTTGCTCCAGCGATCGGAATACGGCTCCATCGCGGCGGCATCGTCCAGTGCCGCCAGAACGGGAGGGGTTTGCGGCAGCCGATCGCGGTGAACGGCGGCCACGTCGGCCAGAGCCGGAACTCCAGCCACGGCGAGCAGAGGCAGGGCCGAAAGGCAAGCGCGCATGCGCACAATCAACGATCCCCGGAAGAGCGGCACCAGTGTAACAAAGGGCCCAGATCGGCTCGGTTCAGGCGGGGGTGGGGGTTAAAAGGGCCAATCGAGGGGGAGACCATTCAAACCTCATCCTCCTGATTACAAATTGGTTAAGACGTGCCTCGGTTCAACGGGCGCCTCACTTTTCTCTTGATTTTCATAGAAAAATTCCCTAGAATCATAAAGGTTTGTGACCACCGGAGCTTCCTGTTGTGCTGACTCCGGACTTTCGCAAGTCACTTTCACTGCAGGGGATAAATCGTACATGGCAAAGCGTCGTGGCAATCCAAACTGGGGCAAGCCCGAGCCCATCGGCCCGGTCGTGCCGACCGTCACTTCCTTCGAGCAGGTGGTCAAGGAATTCAAGCTGACCCCGGACCAGTACGTCCGCTCCACCCGCCTCCGCGAGTGGGCTCGCCGGAACCGTAACTCGAAGTACATCCCGGAGTCGCTGCTTGAGGCGTGGGGATTCGAAATCGAGTCTACCCTCTAGATCCAGTGCCAGTTCGCAGTCACGGCGCCGCCTTCGGGCGGCGTCGCTGTTTTCGCGCGCAAGTCGCAGCGCTCACGGCAGGCTCAGCCCCAGGCTCTTACCGTGAGACCGCATCGCGGGGATCCCGATCGACTTGCCCGGAGGCGGAACCGGTCCAGGCTCGGGTTTCGGCTGCGGAGCCACGCAACCCTGTCCTGTAAGCATCTGCGCAGAAGCCGCGCCAGGGCGAACCTGCAAGCACGACGCCTGACCCAGCGGACTATTGACGAGCAGCGTCGCGTAGCCAAACACTGCGCAGCCGTCCCATCCCGAGGGGAAATTCTCAACATAAACCTCGAGGGCGGCCGGTGCGGTCACCTGTGCCGCAGTCATGCTCACCTGCAGTTCCGTCGAACTGATGTACGTCACCGTCGGATAGCTCCCATTGATCACGACCAGCGACTGTGGCGTGAAACCCGTTCCGTAAAGGGTCAGCGTGAACGCTCCGCTTCCTGCGTTCACAGTGCCGGGACTCACGCTGGCGAGCGTCAGCGGGGTGTCCGTCGTGTTGAAGTTCGCAAAAACCAGGGTCTCGTCATTGGACGCCAGGCTCGCCGGATTCGTGGTTCCCGTCAGATCGTAGGTCCAGCCCGCGAATGTCCATCCTGTGTCGGGTGTTGCCGAGAACTGCAGGCTCTGCCCCGACGGATAAAAGCCATCGCCCGTCGGCGAAGAAGGACTAACGCTGGCCGAGCCTCCACAGGGCGGATATCCAAAATTCGTCGCTGGCGCGAACTCCGGCGTGAGCGTAGCGACGTAGCTGGCGCTCGCCCCGGGGACCTCGATGGTGTGGCTCTGCGCTCCTCCGTCACTCCAACTTTGGAACCCGTAGCGGCTGTCGTAGCTGTAGGGGTACTCGTCCGTGTCGACATCGATGGTATGGGTCGTGCCGAGCGACCAGTCGTCTCCAGAATAGTCGTCGTAGTAGGAAGAGAAGTTTTTCGGCGTGTTCCAGAAGTTGCCGTCAACATAGGCGTATAGGTTCGAACTGAAGGCATCCGGGCTCACATCGACCGTAAAGACCGGCATGTTGCTGAACTCGGCTGTCGTGTCGACTGAATTCCCGGTGTCGGGAACGTAGAAAGTCTTGGGATTCGCTCCCAATCCGCCCGGCAGCCAGTACGGCGCATTGTTGAACTCATAGAAGCTCCATCCCGGTTGCCCTGTCGCCGCCAGCGTTGCCTGTTGCCTGGCCACCAGAAATACCGGAGGATACGTGGGCGCTGGGAGTCCAAAGGTTGGAGCCCCGCCGGCGATACGGTTGGGCAGTCTGGCGCTCGCCACTTCGGGAGAAGTCGAGCCAGTGTAGCTCTGCGGAAGCGGTGAAATGGACACCAGACCGGTGCCGATCGGATACTGCGTCGCCGTGTACGGAACCAGCTGGATGAAGTTCGCAGAGTAGGTAGCGATCTGCGGCGACGCGGCCGGAAATGCCGGGCTGCCGTCTCCCGGGGTCACGACGATGGTGTGGGACTGCGCCGTGCTGTCGTTCCACCGCCCGTAGGTGTAGTAGAACGTTGCGGGTGTCGTGCTGTTCGCAATCTCCCCCGTCAGCGTTTGCACGCCGGGGTTGACGCTCAGCGTGTGCGTCGATTCCAGCGCCCAGAAATATGTCTGCGGCGTCGTCACTGTCTTTCCATCCACGACCACTTCCAGACCAATCGGATTCGAAGTGACCGTCACCGTCCTCGGCGCCGCTCCATACAGCCGTTCAATCGCTTCCTTGTCCGCCGCCGAGTAGTCGGCAGCCTGTCCTCCCGGTACGCCGTCCGTTCCCTCGAGCGGAATCCCGGGCGGGATGCTCTCGATGACAGGGCCGCCGTTGCGCGACATGGACCACGCCGGATATTCCATGACCGACGCATAGTCGTAGGGCGTGAGGATCTCCTCGTTGTCGTTTCTGATCTCGAAATTCGACCACGAGCCCTTGATGACGTTGTCGTAGTTCACCGTCACGTAGCTGTTACGATCTGGCCGTGACTGCTCATGCCACAAGCCGATCACGTGGCCCATCTCATGCAACAGCGTCGTCACCGTGCAGCTGGCGGAGCCGCCCATCGGCTGCCCCTGCATCGCCGCATAGCCCTCGTTGGCTTCACATTCGCCGCTCGTGTCGCCGCTATCAAGGTTGATGTCGACATAATCGGGGCTGTCTGCGTCAACCGATTCGAGCTGCACCCACTGGATAATGTTCGGAAAATCCGCGTTGAACGTACTGATCGCCGTAGTCAGGTTGGCCACATCGCCCGAAGCCGGCTCAAGATAGTAGTAGACCGTCGCCGCGCCGCCGCTGCTCGGCCATGTGCTCCCCGGCCACGCGACGCCCACCGACGCGGGATGGACGCTGGTTCGCGGAAAAGCCTCCGGAGCAGGAGCATGGCGCGCAGGCCGCTGAGCATTGAGACTGAGGATGCAGCCAAGGAGACAGAACAGCACAGTACCGCCACGAATGGTCTGGGACATAAGCGACTGGCAACCACCGAGATTAGCAAAGTAGCCGGAGTCGTAGTGGAGCGTCAAGAAACTTTGCGTCAATTTTCCGTCTGGTCCGGCCGTTGCCAATTGCGGCCCGCACAAACCCGTGAGAAAGTCCAGACATGGCCGCCCGCTCGCCCCTGAGCACGCTCCTTTCCCAGGCCCTCGTCGCCTTCACGATCGAGTTCGACAACGAGGCCGAGCGCCGCCTCCCGCATCGCACCACCGGCTTCGGCGCCACACCCGATGCGCCGCACGCTCCGTGGCTCGTCTCCATGGCCATGTATTTCAACTGCCTGCGCCACGTGCCCGAGCAGGGAATCGCGCTCAAAGAAATGCGCCGCCTCGCTCGCACCGAAACCAATCTCAACGGCATGCAGCGCTGGGGGTACATCTACCTCGCGCCCGATCCCGCTGACTCCCGCCCGAAGCCCCCGCGAGCCGACTGGCTCGTCCACGCGCGACCCGGCGGGCGCAAAGTTCGTGCCGTCTTCGAGCCGTTGCTGCCCGAAATCGAAGCGCGCTGGGTCGAGCGTTTCGGCGCAGCGCAGCTCCGGCAACTGCGCTCAGCGCTCGCGCAGCTCGCCGCCGATCTCGATCCCGGACTGCCCGACTGTATGCCCATCGTCGGCTACGGCCTCTTCAGCAGCGATCCAAATCCGCAAGGCGGAAAGAAGAAAAGGACCGACATCCCTCCGCTCGAGGAATCTCCCGACGCCATCGCGGCGCTCCCCTTGCCCGTGTTGCTCGCGCGCGTGCTGGTCGCAATGGCCCGCGAATTCGAGAGTGGCTCCGCGGTTTCACTGGCCATGAGCGCCAATGTCCTTCGCGTGCTCGATGAGCGCCCCACCCCGCTCCGCGATTTGCCCGACCGAACCGGCATCTCAAAGGAATACGTCGCCGTCTCCACCGGCTGGCTCGCGCGTCACAAGTTCGCAGCCCTCGCCACGGCGCCCGCGCCCGATCGCGGCAAGCAAATCCGCCTCAGCGAAAAAGGCCTCCTTGCGCAGGAAGAATCCGGAAAGAAATTGCGCGCCATCGAAAAACGCTGGTCCACACAGTTCGGCGCAGGCGAACTCACCGCGCTTCGCGCCCGCCTCGAGCCGATTGTCGGCGACGGCACAGCAGGGAAGTCCCCGCTCTTCGCTGGCCTCACGCCGCATCCTGACGGATGGCGCGCCAAAATCCCGCAGCCTGCTCTGCTGCCGCACTTTCCCATGGTCACCCACCGCGGCGGCTATCCCGACGGAAGCTGAGGCGCACGCGTTGTAGCCCTTAGTTGCGAGAGCGATTCGATCGTCGCCGCGCTGCTGGCGCCCTTCGGTTCGCACCCGCCCGAAAGATAGTTCGCCACCGCGGCTTCGACTGTCCTGAAGATAGCCGCCCAAACTTCCTTGTCCGTCCTGAAGATAATGGTTCCTGCCTCACTGCGTCCCGAAGATAGCGATTCGCAGCAAGCCCCGCAACATAGTCTGACAGCAGTCCGATGTTTCCCCACCGGAAATCCTGATTCGCCCAGCCAGTGAGCTCCGAGTGCCTGTCGAGCGCACGGCGCTGTCCGCGATTCAGAACCGAGAAGGCTGATTGCAGATGATATTTGGGTGTTGGAGGCCGCAAAGTCTCCGGGTGCAAATGTGTGATGACGCCCTCCGGCGCGCTGGCAGAAACCACTCCCACCGCTTCCAGCTGATGCACAAAAGGCTGGCGATCTACGAAACGCCGGAGGCGCAATGATCCGGACGATCGTCGACTTTGCCCTGCGGAGCCGCTTTCTGGTCCTTGCCATCGGCGTTCTGCTGTTTGCGTGGGGCGTTGTTTCCTTCGAGCGGTTGCCGGTCGAAGCCTATCCAGACGTAGCGAACAACTACGTTGACGTAATCGCGCAGTGGCCGGGTATTTCCGCCGAGCAGATCGAGCAGCAGGTAACCATCCCGCTGGAAACGGCGATGAACGGCATTCCCGGCGTGGCGCACGTCCGGTCGTGGTCGATCTTCGGCCTGTCGACGGTCGAAATGGTCTTTGGGGACGATACCACCGATTTTGAAAACCGCGAGCGGGTGCTGGAGCGCCTCTCCCAGGTGACGCTGCCGACGGGCGTGGTTCCGCAGATGGGCACCGACTGGAGTCCGGTGGGTCAGATCTACTTCTACACGCTGCGCAGCACGAATCCTGAATACGACGTGATGAATCTCAAGTCCCTCGAAACCTGGGTGATTGAGAAGAGTCTGAAGTCTGTACCGGGCGTTGTCGACACCAATCCCTTCGGCGGACCCACGCGTGAGTACCAGGTGCGCCTCGATCCTGACAAGCTGATCGATTACGGCCTCAGCATCGCGCAGGTGGAGCAGCAGCTCGCCAACAACAACGTCAACGCCGGTGGCAGCTTCATCCAGGCCGGTGCACAGCAAATCAACGTGCGCGAAGTCGGCCTCATGACGGACATTCAGGACATCGGCAACACGCTGATCACCACGAAGAACGGCACCGCGCTCCGCGTGCGCGACATCGCCGACGTAACCCAGGGCCCGATGATCCGTCTCGGCCAGTTCGGCGATACGTACCACCGCGAAGACGGCAAGCTGGTAAACAACGACGATGTCGTCTCCGGCATCCTGTGCCTGCAGAAGGGCGCGAATGCGCAGCCGGTGCTCGATGCCGTGCACAGGGAATTCGCGCAGCTGAACACGCAAATTCTCCCGAAGGGCGTGAAGATCGTTCCGTTCATCGATCGCAGCGATCTGCTCCATTTCACCACCCACACGGTGTTGCACAACCTGGGCGAGGGAATCGTCCTGGTAGTGATCATCCTGTTTCTCTTTCTCGGAAATGCCCGCGGCGCGCTCATTGTCGCCTGCACCATTCCGTTCTCCCTGCTGTTCGCGGCAATCTGCCTCGATCTGAGGAACATTCCCGCCAACCTGCTGTCCCTCGGGGCGCTCGATTTCGGGATGGTCGTCGATGGCTCCGTGGTGATGGTGGAAAACATCGTGCGTCATCTGTCGCACTCCGACGACACGGGGCGTTCCACGCTCGAACGCATCGGTGAAGCGGCGCACGAAGTGCAGCGCCCGGTCTTCTACGCGATCGGGATCATCATCACTGCCTATCTGCCCATCTTCACCCTCCAGTCGGTTGAAGGGCGGCTCTTTCGCCCCATGGCGTGGACCGTGGCCTTTGCGCTCCTCGGCGCGCTGACGTTCTCCATGATCCTGGCCCCCGTGCTCTCCAGCGTTCTCTTTGCGAAGGGCGCAAAGGAGTGGAGAAATCCCTTGATGGAGTGGCTCCGGAATCGCTACCGGTACGCCGTCAAATGGACGATCGAGCACCAGCGCTTCACCATCGGAGTCGGTGTTACCGCGTTCATGGTCGCCGTCTATCTGGCCTTCAGCGGAGTCATCGGCTCGGAGTTTCTCCCCCATCTCGACGAGGGCGCGCTCTGGGTGCGCGGCACGCTTGACCAAAGCGTGGGGCCGGATGAGAGTGTGGCCCTGGCGAATCGAGCCAGAATCATTCTGTGCTCGTTTCCCGAGACCACGGAATGCACCAGCCAGACTGGCCGTCCCGACGATGGAACCGATCACACCAGCTTCTTCGACACCGAATACTTCGTAGGCCTGAAACCCAAAGAAGAGTGGCGATCGGTTTTCCGAGGAGATAAGGACAACCTGATCGCGTCGATGAACGCTCAGCTGACGAAAAAATTTCCCGGCGTGATCTGGGGATTCTCGCAGCCCATTGAAGACAACATGGAAGAAGCTGTGAGCGGGGTGAAGGGCGAACTGGCCACCAAGGTCTACGGCGACAATTTGCATATGCTCGAGGACAAGGCCAACGAAATCGAGTCGGTGATGAGCCGCGTTCCCGGCATCACGGATATCGGGGTCTTCCAGGTCACGGGCCAGCCCGACCTCGATATCGAAGTCGATCGCGCGCAGGCCGCGCGTTGGGGCATCAATGTCGCCGATGTTCAGGACGCCGTGCAGACCGCTGTCGGCGGGAACGCGCTCACCCAGGTACTGCGCGGTGAGGAATCCTACAACCTGACCCTTCGCTATCTCCCCCGGTATCGCAGTACGCGCGAGGCGATCGAGAATATCCGGCTGCTGTCACCCTCGGGTGAGCGGGTTTCGCTCGCGCAATTGTGCAGGATTCACGAGGCGGACGAGGGCTCGGAGATCTACCGCGAAAACAACCAGCGCTACGTGGCCATCAAATACAGCGTGCGCGATCGGCCGCTCGGCGATGCGGTCAAAGAAGCGATTCAGCTCGTGAATCGGGAAGTGAAGCTGCCCCGCGGCTATCACATCGGGTGGGAGGGCGAATATCAAAGCGAAGTACGCGCCGAAAAGCGCATGGCCGTCATCGTTCCGATCACGGTGCTTCTCATTTTCATCATTCTTTACACGATGTACCGGTCGTTCAAGTGGGCGCTGTTGATACTGGCCACCGTGGCTATGGCCAGCATCGGCGGCTTGCTGGTGCTGCTCATCACCGGCACGAACTTCAGCGTGTCGTCAGAGGTGGGCTTCCTCGCCCTATTTGGCGTCTCCGTGCAAACGGGCGTGATCATGCTGGAGTACATCAACCAGTTGCGCGCCAAAGGCCACACGGTCGAGGAAGCGGCCGTCGAAGGCGCAGTTCTGCGATTGCGCCCCATCATGATGACCATGCTGGTCGCCACCCTGGGATTGCTGCCGGCGGCGCTGTCGCATGGCATCGGATCCGATTCCCAGCGGCCGTTTGCCATCGTCATTGTCGGCGGCCTCATCGCGAACCTGGTCATGAGCGTCTTTCTGCTGCCGACACTCTGCGTCTGGGTTGCTCGCGATCACGACGTCCTGCCGGAATCGGAGATCGAGTTCGAGAACTGAAGAGCCCTCGCCGCGGTTCACCAGCCGTTCACCCGGCGCCCTCACCGCGTTTTTCCCGGCGAGGAGCCTCAGTCGTTGTGCAGACAACGCACCGGATCGATTCTCGCCGCGCGCCCAGCCGGTATTCCGGTGGCGAGCAGGCAGAAAACCGCAAGGACGAGGGACACCGTGACATACGTAGCAGGGTCGCTCGGCAGCACCCCGAACAACAGGCTGCGGATAAAGCGGCTGAGAGCCAGCGCAGACATTAGGCCCGCGAACACTCCGCAGGAAGCCAGCAACATCCCGCGGCCCACGATCATCCTGAACAGCTGGGCGCGGTTTGCGCCCAGCGCCATGCGAATTCCGATTTCGGGGATACCCTGGTTCACGAGACCGGCAATCACCGCAAATGTACCCAGCGTGGCCAGCGTGAGCGAGACCACGGCAAAAAACACCAGCAGCTCCATGGCAAAGCGGCGGCGGGCAAGGGAAGCGGCCACGCGGTCCTTCATCGTTCGCACCGCATACACGGGGAGGGTGGGATCGAGATCGCGGACCGTGCGCGTCACCAGCCCCGCCACGCTCTCGGGCTTGCCGTTTGTGCGCACCACTACATTCAGGTCCCGCGTGGGATATTGCAGGTGCGGAAGGTACAGCGCGATGCGGGAGTCCGAGTCGAGCGTGTATTGCTTCACGCGGCCCACAACTCCCACGATCGTGACGAAGGGCTCGTGGGAGGTGGCGGACCCGAGCCGGATCCGCTTACCCAGAGGCGATTGCCCCGGCCAGAACTGGTTTGCGATCTGTTCGTCGATAATGGCGACCCCAGGCTTCGCCGGAGTGTCCTCCTGCGTAAACAGCCTGCCGCTCACGAGCGGAATCTGCATCGCCGTGAAGTAGTCGCCGCTCACGATGCGCTCATCCGCATTGATGAATGTCTCTCCCGGCGGCAGAACCCGGCCCTCGATGGTGATCGGCCCCCAGGCGTACATCTCGCTGAGCGGCAGCGACGTGATTCCTCCTGCCGCAGTGACGCCAGGCAGACGGTCGAGGCGAGTCCAAAGCTCGCGGTACGTGTCGGCAATGTGCTGCCGATCCGCGTAGCGCGGTCCCGTCATGGTGAGGCCCAGAGTCAGCACGTGATCGGCGTTGAATCCGGGATTCACATCCAGCAAAGCTGCAAAGCTCCGCGTCAGCAGCCCGGCACCGACCAGCAGAATGACGGATAGCGCGACCTCGGCCATCAGCAGAATTTTGCGCAGCGCCCCGCCGCGCCCCCATAGCGATCCCGCGTCCGATGCGTTGCGCCCCACGCTCTTCAGAGCGGTGATGAGTTCGAAGCGGGTCGACCGGAACGCCGGAATGATCCCGAAGAGCATGCCCGAGAACAGCGAAAGCAGCAGGGAAAACGCAAGCACGCGCCAGTCGAAGGTGATGTTCTCGAGCCGGGGCACATGCACGGGGCGCATCGCTCGAAAGCCGGCAACCGCCATGGCCGCGAGCGCCGTGCCGGCAGCGCCGCCAATCACTGCCAGCAATGCGCTCTCGGTCATCAGCTGGCGCACCACGCGCGCTCGTCCCGCGCCCAGGGCCGCGCGTACCGCAATCTCCTGCTTGCGCGCCACGGATCGCGACAGCAGCAGGTTGGCGAGGTTGGCGCAGGCAATCAGCAGGACGCCCAAAGCCGCGGCCAGCAGCACCGAGAGCGGGCGTCGCGTATCGCCCACAACCTGCTCCAGCAGCGGAACAATCGCGAACGTCAGCCGCCCATTCGGCGGATACAGATCGGGATGATCGTGGCGCAGCGTAGCCGTGATCGTGTCCATCTCGGCGCGCGCTTGCGCCAACGAAATCCCCGGCTTCAACTTCCCGATGATGTTGTAGTCCTCATGGTCCCGATTCGTCGCGGCTCCCGGCCCCAGTACCAGAGGAACCAGAACATCGGCCTTTTCCGCGCCTCCCAGCGTTGGCAGCACTTCGCGCGGAAGCGTGAAGCTGCGAGGAAGTACTCCTGCCACTTCGTAAACCTTTCCGTTGAGGGTGATCGATCGACCCAGCACACGCGGATCGGCCCCGAAGCGTCGCACCCACATCCCATACCCCAGAACAGCGGTCGGCGCGTGCCCCGGATCGCTCTCCCAGGGCTGAAAGAGCCGCCCGAGCTGCGGCCGGGCGCCCAGCATGGTCAGGAGATTGGCCGAGACGTGAATGGTTCCAACCCGCTCCGGATCGCCGCTGCCCGTCAGGTTTTCGTTGCCACCAATGGCAATCGCTGCCTCTTCCAGTCCGTGGTGACTGTTTTTGATGTCGAAATACTGCGCCGTCGAAAACCAGTCCTGCATGATGTTCAGCCCGGGCGAAGTGTTCCAGAGGATCACCAGCCGATCGGCATCCCGGTAAGGGAGGGGCTTGAGCAGCAGGGCATTGGCAACGCTGAACACGGCAGCCGTGGCTCCGACGCCGATGGCGATGGTGAGGATCGCCGCCACGCTGAACGTTGGATTCTTCCGGAAACCCCGCAAGGCATAGCGGAGGTCCTGTGCAGTAGTCCTCAAACCTGCCCCCAGTGTGGCGATCTCGAATGCGGCATTCCTGTCGATGGTATCGTCGACCGGCTTGGCGCGCAGGTCGGTGATTGGGGGTGCCACGCGGATGCCCATTCGTGCGCGCACTTGGGGGCTTCAAAAGAAGCTTCCCGTCGCTCGGCTCGGTCAGATGCTACGTCCGATAACAGATATTCTGTCCACTAACGCAGAGGCCAGGAACGCAGCCCTCCGGCGCACCGATCCCCTTCGTGCGCACCCTGCCTCGAACCCTGCAATCCCTGCCCTGCAACGCCACTTTGCCAGGACCGCGTGCCATGGCAAAAGAAAACCTACCGGTTCCGCCACCAGTCGCCTTTCGCCACCTGCATCGACAAAGCGATCCGGTTGTCGACGCCGACCTTCCGCATCAGCCGCGCGACATACGACTTCACCGTCTGCTCCTGGATGCTGAGCGCGTCGGCAATCTCCCGATTCGACCGTGCCTGCACCAGTTGCTGCAGCACCTCCTCCTCGCGCTCGGTAAAGCGCGGGCATGGAGACCGCAGCGGAGCCCCGGCCTTGCCCAGCGCCCGGTCGACGATCTTCGACAGCACTCGCCGCGGAGCCCAGATCGACCCGCTCATCACGATATCGACGGCCTGCACAATCTGCTCCGGCGTCGCCGTCTCCTCCAGCCACCCCTTGGCGCCCGCCGTAATAGCGCTCATGATGCTCTCGTCATCTGTGTCAGGCGACATGACGATCGCCTTCATGTCCGGATGCCGCGTCCGTAGCCGCCCCAGCAGCACGTACGACTCAGCCTTCCGCCGTGCCAGGAAGACGATCAGGTCGAAATCCGGCTTGCGAAAAGCCGTCACGAGGTCCGGCGATGACACTTCGAAATCCCCGCGCCTGACAAGGATTTCGCGCAGCCCCGCGACCCGCAATGGTTCAAATTCGAGCAGCCCGATCCGGATGACCGGGCGAGCTTCGCCGTCCCCGTCCATATCGCCTACAGTTTCGGCAGCACAATTCCCTGCTGCTTCTGATACTTGCCGCGGCGGTCGGCATAGCTGATCTCACAAAGTTCATCGGACTGGAAGAACAGGATCTGGCACAACCCCTCATTGGCATAGACACGCGCCGGCAGCGGGGTGGTGTTGGATATTTCGAGGGTGACGAAGCCTTCCCATTCAGGCTCGAAAGGCGTTACGTTGACGATGATGCCGCACCGAGCGTACGTCGACTTGCCCACGCAGATGGTAAGCACGTCGCGCGGAATGCGGAAGTATTCGACCGATCGCGCCAGCGCAAAGCTGTTCGGCGGCACGAGGATCGAGTCCGAGACGACCTCGACAAACGACCGCTCGTCGAAGTGCTTCGGATCGACGATGGCGCTGTTCACATTGGTAAAGATCCGGAACTCGTTGGAAACCCGCAGATCGTATCCGTAGGAAGAAAGCCCGTAAGAAACCACGCCCTCGCGAACCTGCTTCTCGCTGAACGGGTCAATCATGCCCTTCTTTGCCTGCTCCCGAATCCATCGGTCGCTCTTGATTGCCATGCCTCTCCTTGCCGCCACCCGGTGCCTGGCGGTGTCTTTTGTTGCGCGCATGCGTCCAAAGAACCGCGCACAGACAATTGTGTGGGGTTCAAAGATTGCATCTTACGAGAGGCCCGGCGCATTGACAATGCTCTAAAACGTTTCTACGCTAACCTAAGCATCGGGACACTTTACCGGCGAGGGAAAGACATTGATTAAACAGGACATCATTCACCAGGTGATTGAGCGGACCGGC
>DATJTG010000060.1:0-6688 GCA_035503555.1 Acidobacteriaceae bacterium
GGCGCCCAGGCGCTGCTCACGCCACTCGTGCCCCTCTATGCCGCGGCGCTCGCTACGAAGAATCTGGCCTACGATCGCGGCTGGATCAAGCCCAGGCATCTCGCCTGGCCCGTCGTCAGCGTCGGCAATCTCTCCGTCGGCGGAGCAGGGAAGACTCCCGTAGTCATTCGCCTGGCGCAACTGCTCGCGCAGCAGAGCCAACACGTCGATGTCCTCTCCCGCGGCTACGGCCGCAGCTCGCACAATATCGCTCGCGTTGACCCCGACGGCTCCGCCGCGCATTTCGGAGACGAACCGCTCCTCATCGCCCGCAGCGCCAGCGTGCCCGTCTACGTCGGCGCGGACCGCTACGCCGCCGGCTCGCTTGCCGAGCGTGAGCAACCCGCTCCCGGCATACACCTGCCCCGTATTCATCTGCTCGACGATGGATTCCAGCATCGCTGCCTCGCCCGCGACCTCGACATCGTCATCCTCCACCGCAGCGACCTTGAACAGACCCTGCTGCCCGAGGGACGCCTCCGCGAGCCGCTGTCCTCGCTCGGTCGCGCCTCCGTCATCGTGCTCCGCGCCGAAGACCGCGGCCTCGAAACTGATCTGCGCCGCTACAACCCGACCGCGCCCATCTGGGTTCACCATCGCCGCCTCGTCGTCGAGCCCATCGCCCGCGCCGTCGCCTTCTGCGCCATCGCCCGCCCCGGAGAATTCTTCGCCGCTCTGCGCCTCAGCGGCGTTGACATCGCCGCAACCTCGCGATTCCGCGATCACCACGCATACACCGCCGCCGACCTCAACCGGCTCCTGCGACTTCGCGACCAGCACCACGCCCCCGCCCTCATCACCACCGAAAAGGACTGGGTTCGCCTGACCCCCGCGCATCGCGCGCGCCTCGCGCCGCTGAGCATCGCGCGCCTCGACGTCGTGTTCGAAAATGAGACAACGGTGACCACCCAATTACTCGGCCTGCTTGTGAGAAAATAAGGAATTGCCCACAACAGGAAAGCAGTCACGTGTGCTCATCGTGCGGCTCGGCGCGATGGGCGATATTCTCCATGCCTTGCCCGCGGTCACAGCCCTGCGCCAGGCACACCCCGAGTGGTTCATAGGCTGGGCCGTCGAGCCGCAATGGCGCGGACTCCTTTGCGCTGAAGACCATCCCCCGCTCGTCCGCAACCCGCAGATGCCGCTGGTTGACGCCATCCACATCGTCCCCGCCAAGCAGTGGGCGCGTTCGCCCCTCAGCCCGGCAACCCTCCGCGATATCCGCCGCGTTCGCCGCGAGCTGCGCGAAGCCCGCTACGACATCTGTGTCGATCTGCAGGGTGCAGTACGCTCCGCCGTCATTGCTCGCTGGGCGCACGCCTCGCGCTTGATTGGCGAAGACCGGCCCCGCGAACACGCCGCGCGCTGGCTCTTCAGCGAGCGCGTGCCGACGCATGGCGTCCACGTCATCGAGCAGGCAATCGAAGTCGCCAACGCCGTCGCCCGCGAATCCCTGCCGGTTACCCTCCCCTGGCTGCCCGAGAGCCCCTCCGCCGCTGGCAAAGCGGCCCGGGTCCCCGCGCCATTCATCCTCATCAGCCCCGGAGCCGGCTGGGGCGCCAAGCGCTGGCCCGTCGACCGCTACGCCGCTGTCGCGCGCACCCTTCATCACGCCGGATACAGCGTTATCGTCAATGCCGGACCAGCCGAGGAATCGATCGCGCAGGATCTCGTCGATCAAAGCGGCGCCACCGCAACCGCCATCCAGCCCACGCTTCCCGAACTCATCGCGCTCACCCGCCTCGCCTCGCTCGTCATCGCCGGAGACACCGGCCCCTTGCACCTCGCCTCCGCATTCGGCAGGCCCGTCGTCGGCATCTTCGGCCCCACCGATCCCGCCCGCAACGGCCCCTTCGGCGGCAGCTTCCGCGTGCTCCGCCATCCGGAAAGCCGCCGCGACCACGCCCGCCACGCCGCGCCTGAAGCCGGCCTCCTGACCATCACGCCGGAAGCCGTGCTCGACGCCGCTCTGGACTTGCTCCAGCCCTCCCTCAGGGAGGTCCGGTGACTCCCGGCCGCTGGAGCAGCATAGCCCGCCGCATCCGCGTGCCTCTCGGCTTCGCATTCGCGGCGCTTTATCTCTGGCTCGCCCGGCCCACCCCGGCATTTATGGCCATAAGTCTCATCCTTGTCATTCCCGGCATCTGGCTGCGCGCTTATGCCTCCGGATACGTCCAAAAAAATACGGAGCTCACCGTGACCGGACCCTACGCCTTCACGCGTAACCCGCTGTATCTCGGCTCCATGCTCATCGCCTTCGGCTTTGCGCTCGCCTCGCGCAGCATCTGGATCGCCCTCATCCTCGCCGCGCTCTTCGCCATCATCTACGTTCCCGTCATCCGCTCCGAGGAGGCATTCTTGCGCTCACAGTTCTCCGCCTTCGACGCCTACGCCGCTAGCGTCCCGCGATTGCTTCCGCGCCTCAGCCCGGCGCGCAGCGGCAGCGGCGAGCGCGGCGCATTTTCGCCGAACCTTTATCGAAAACACCGCGAGTACAATGCACTGATGGGTGCGGCGGCAATCTACGCTGCTCTTGCGCTTCGTATCTATTTCTGGGGTTGAGCGCGGCAGCTTCGCGCATTGTGAGTATTGGATTTGATTTGGCGTTATCGATTGCTTCCCATTCTTAGCTGCCTGTTGCTGCTGGCCACTCTTAGCGCGGAAACGCCGCCGCAGTCTGCTCCATCGGCGCCCCCGCTGCGTGCCCCGCGCGCCGGCTTTGTATTTCCCGCGAAGCAGACCCTCAACTACGCGGTCGACTGGCGTGTCTTCCCCGCCGGAGTCGTGACCTTTCATCTTGAGGCCGACGGCGATGTCCAGCGCATCTCCGTTACCGCCGATACGGCCGGCGCTGTCAATCTGCTGTTTCGCGTCAGCGACCGCTTTCAGTCGTCCTTCAATCGCGCCACTGGCTGCTCCGAAGGCTTTTCCAAGCAGATCGTCGAAGGCCGCCGCCAGGTCAACAGCGATCTCAAATTCGACTACGTGAAGAACAAGGCCATCTACAGCGAGAAGAATCTCGTTTCCGGTATCAGCAAGCGCCACGAGACCCCCATCCCCTCCTGCGTCACCGACTCGCTCTCCGCCATCTTTTACGCCGCCTCGCAGCCCATGGTCGTCGGTCAGAGCTTCGAGCTCTCTCTCGGCGACACCACCAAGACCGTGCCCGTCACCATGAAGGTCGAAGGGCGCGAAGAGGTGCAGACCCCCGCCGGCTCCTTTCAGACGCTGCGCGTCGAGCCCACCGCCGACGCCGGCGTCGTCAAGAACCGCGGCAATATCTGGATCTGGTACACAGACGACGAGAAGCACCTGCCCGTGCAGATGCGCGCCCGCTTCTTCTGGGGCACCATTACCTTCCGCTTGACGTCCATAGACCCGAAATGAGAGATCCGAAATGAGTCGAAACCGGGGCTCTCACGAACAGGTCTTCGTTCGTGGGGTGGTTTACTGGATTCGATACCGCTCGCGCATCAGCCGCTGCAGGCGCGGCCGGTAGATGAGGTCGTAGGCCAGCTCCTTGTCCGGGAACATGGCCAGCGCGGCGCGCCGGCTGTCGGCGATCATCTCCGAGGCTTCGTCGATGGTCAGCGTATTGTCCTGCCCGATGACGGACATCACCATGTCCATCATCATCTGCAGGCGGCGCAGCTTGCGCTGTTCTTCTCTCAGTTCTGCGGGGCTTTGTACCGGACCGGCTTCAGGCGTGGGGTCGAAGGATGGATGGGGAAGATCCGCGGAGCTGGCAGTGTCGTGTGATCCCATGTACTCAATTTCCTCCCATGCGAGGCATCCTACAACGAGTGGACGCCGCCGGCCCGAAAAAGATTCACCGGGCGATTACCTTGCGGTGACCCGCGTTCAATGCCCGTTTTCAATTTGGGTCGCGGCCCACGGCTCCGCCGTTACCCGCCGGCCGTCAAGATAAAAGCTCGTCAGGCCCAGCATGTCCGTCCTGAACGTCGCCACATGCGCCGCCTGCAGCTCTTCCAGCACCTCGTGACGCGGATGCCCGTAGAAATTCCGCCTGCCTACCGAAATCGCCGCGTAAGCTGGCTCGACCGCGGCCAGAAATCCCGGTGTCGTCGAGGTCCTGCTCCCGTGGTGTCCCACCTTCAGCAGGTCCGATCTCAGTCCTCCCTCCGCGACCATCCGCGCCTCGCTCGGAGCCTCGGCATCGCCCTCCAGCAGCGCCGAGGTCCCGCCGTAGCTCACCCGCAGCACCAGCGAATCGTTATTCGCCGGGGCTTTCCCCGGCTGGTAATCGCGCTCCGGCGCCAGCACCCGCACCGCCGTGCTCCCGAAAGAAAACGCGTCGCCCGCCGTGTGCGTCACAATCCGCGTCCCCAGCTGCGCCGCCTCGTCCAGCAGCCTGTCATATTGCGGAACATCCGGGTTTTTTCCCACCCACAGCTCGCGCGGCCGGAAATTCGCCAGAACCGCGCCCATCCCGCCGATATGGTCCGCATGCGCATGCGTGATCGCAACCGCATCCAGCCGCCGGATGCCGCGCGACCACAGCACCGGCGACACCACGTCCTCGCCCACATCGAAATTCGACTCCGGCGACGCTCCCACCAGCCCGCCCGCGTCGATCAGCAGCGTCTTTCCGTCCGGCGTCACCACCAGCAGCGAATCCCCCTGCCCCACATCGATAGTCGTCACTTCCAGATCGCCGCTGCGCCGCGTCATCGGATGCGGCAGCACGATCACCGCCGCTCCCAGCGCCAGCGCGACCACTGCGGCGGGCAGCCCGAAGCGCCTCATGCGCACCGCGCCCATCGCGATCATCCCCAGCCCGATCCACAGCGCAATCACGCCCCCGTCTGGAGCGGGAATGCGCAGATCGCCCGCCCGCATTCCGGAAAACGTCGCAACAATCCACACCACCGTGTGCAGGATCGCCGCCGTCACCGCTGCCGGAATGAACGCAATCGAAGGCGCTATCAGGATCGCCGCAAAAGTCAGCAGCGCCGACGGCAGCAGCACGCCCAGAAACGGCACGATCAGCAGGTTCACCGGCAGCGCCAGCAGCGTTACGCGATGAAAGTACGCCGCCATCGGCATCATCATGAACAGCTCGATCGCGAACGAGACCAGCAGCAGTTCCATCATCCGCAGCCCCAGCCGGATCGCGAAGGGAAATGCCTTCCACGCGACCAGCCCACCCGTCACCGGCTGCAGACAAGACGCCATCATCCGCACGCTCACGCGAAACTGCGCCACCCGCGGTGGCAGCGCGGGATCGATCCTCACCATGCCCAGGTTGCGCATCGCCCCGAGATAAGGCGCGAATGTCCGCTCCGCCGCCGGCGCCGCAAACCCGGCGATCGCCACCACCGAGAGCAGCGTCATCTGCAATCCCGAATCGAAAAGGGAAGAAGGATCGGCGGCCAGCATCACCAGCGCAACCACGCCGATCGTGTTCATCGCTGCCCGCTCCCGCCACAGCAGCCGGCCGGCCAGATACAGCGTCACCATCCAGAACGCCCGTTGCACCGGGTGCCCGAACCCCGTGAAGACCGCGTAGCCGAACGAGCACGCAACCGTAACCGCCGTCGCCCACACCCGCGAAAACCGCAGCCGCCGCGCCAGCCACAGTACCAGCCCCGAAAATATCGCCAGGTGCAGTCCTGAAACCACCAGCAGATGGAACGATCCCGTCCGCTCAAACCCCACCCGCACTCCGCGCTGCAGATAGCTCCGGTCGCCGGTCAGCATCGCCGCCAGCATCGCCGCGTCGTCATGCCCGATGCGCAGAAAATCGAGACGCAGGAACCCGGGCATGCGCGCCGCTAATCCCTCGTCGGCATAATCCCCATCTGCGTAATCAATGATCCGGGCGCTCGCCGCCAGTTGTAGCGAATGCAGCCGGCAGCCCAGCCTTCGCCGCCCCGCGCCCGTCACGGCAAACTTCTCCGGCTTCGCGCTTGCCAGCGCCCCCACTCCCTGCCGCAGCAGGTATTCCCCCGCGTCCCACACCCCCGGATCGAGAAATCGCTCCTCGCCGTGCATCGCCAGCGTGGCCCGCACCCTGTCCCCGCATCCGACCCGCGGAAAAGGCTCTTCCACCGGCGCATAGAGCGTCACGCGCACAGTCGAATCCGCCGGAAACTGCAGCCGCACGTCGATCTGCTGGCTATGCTCTTCGTACGTCTTCGTCGAAAAAGGCGTAGTCGAGGTCACCTTCCGCACCGGCCCCAGCCGGACAACCTCACCCTCCACCACACGCGGCGTATTATCGGCCAGCAGCGCCAGTTGCTTTTGCTGGTCAACCGCCGGAGCGATCTCCGCGCACAGGATTCCCAGCACCACATACAGCAATCCCGCCGCCGGCCACGCCAGACGCGGCGCTATCCGCCCCGCGGCAGCCGCGACGGCAAACAACATCAGCAGAACCGTCAGCAGCCATCCCGGCGTCAGCCAGAAAAAATGCGCGCAAAGTATGCCGACCGCGAAACCGCATGCACCCGCCAGCGCCGGCGCAGCCAGCCCGTGTCCGGACCGCGCCCGCCCTCTCGACTTCGACTGCGCCGATGTCGATGCCGCTGCCGGAATGGTCGCCGTAGCCATGGCCCGCGATCACCGCGAACCGGCGCAGCAGCCCTACAGCGACAGCATGGCTACGCTTTCCAGGTGGAAGGTCTGC
>DATJTG010000061.1:0-6082 GCA_035503555.1 Acidobacteriaceae bacterium
TCGCCAGCCACGACCCCAGCGCCACTGTGGAGAGAATGGTGAGCATCGCCGCCGTGCGCCGCGCGCTTGCAAACGACCGCGCCTCCCAGTTCGCAATCTCCATCGCCACGGGGAGAAAGCCCACGGCGAACACCCAGAACAGGTATTGGATATTCGATTTTCCGGGCAGATAGGAGCAAGCGAAGGGAATCTTCGAGACATTCAGCAGGCTCAGGTCGATCAGGATGGAGCCGATCAGCGCGAGCGCGATCAGGTGCTCGACGACTGCGGGCCATGGCCGGAAGCAGAGCGACAGCGTCGCCGCCACCAGCCATACCGGACCCGCCGCCATCACCACCATCGATCGCCGCGCCGCGGCCAGATAATCCTGTGACGGCCGCAACTGCGTCACCTGCAGCACCCAGTTCGCCTTGAGCGAGACCGGCAACGAGAAGACGCTCCGCAGGCCGAGCACCGCGAGGCACATCATTACCAGCGTCGGCATCAGGAAATCCGTCGTCAGCGGACGCACCCATCCGCCCGTGACGATGTCTTTCACCGTCGAGACGGCAATCGTGAAGGTGATGGCCAGGAAGAACGCGTAGATCACACGATGCTGCTTGCTGCGCGCCAGCGAGCGCACACTGAACTGCACGATCGCGGTGGCGAGCGCATCGCCCCAGCGCATCGGCCAGCGCGGCCTGCCTGCACCCGGCAGCAGGTCAGGCTCTTCCACCATCTTTTTCATGGTGCGCAGGTAGCAGAGCAGCAGGGAAGAGGCGGCGGCCAGCGTGCTGATGCCCGCGGCGATCCACGCACGATGCGCCACCCACGACAGTTCGGGCGGCAGCTTGCCCTCGATCTGCAGCTCGAGGCACAGGAACCAGCACGCGGGCCATCGTCCGGCATACTGGCCCAGCACCGCCAGGTTAACGAAACCGGGCTGAAAGATCCATTGCGTCAGGAAGAGCGCGAACGCGGCCAACTGCAGCGCCGCCGAAAGCTGGAGGAAGAGCCGGCGCGGCAGAAGCAGCGCGGTCCATCCCTGCGCCGCCAGCACCGCGCCGTACAGAAACACCGTGGCCGCGACCATGGTGAACCACCACGCGAAGAGCCCGCGCAGGATCCCCACGAAGCTGCCGCCCATCACGATTGGCAACACGATGCCGATTGCGAAGTTCAGCGTGACCACCGCGATCCCCAGCAGCGCGCCGGAGGCTGCCAGCTTCGCCGCCAGAATCGTTCCCGGCTTCACCGGCAGCGGGCCCAGCACCATCGCGTCGCGCCGGTCCGGAAAGACCGCGTCCCACGAAATCACCGTGACGAGCCCGACGATGAGCATGGTGCCGGCGATGAAACTGAGCAGTTTCGCCATGGCGAAGTTAAAGAGCGCCCACGCCGGCTGCTTCGGTCCCACCATCCACAGGAATCCGAGTGTTTGGAGCGTGCTGATCAGGATCAGCACCCCGGCGAACTGCCCCAGCAATCGCGTCACGTCTGCCTGCATCGACAGCGCTTCCAGATCGACGACACGCAGCAAAAACTGCCGGTAGAGCACGCGAAACTGCAGCGGCACCCTGTCCACGATCCTGCCAGCCATTGCCCGCATTGCCTGGTTCCTCGCAGCCAACTGACAAACAACCACTGATAACTAGAAAATGATGAGTTCCGCCATCTCCCGCCCCATCGCCTGCGTGTCCTGCTCGACGGCCAGTTGCGAGAAGATCGCTTCCAGGGTGGTCAGTTCCATCAGGGAGCGCAGCCGTTCGATCGAGTCATCGGCGACGATCTTTCCCTTGTGCAGGATCACCACCCGCTGACTCACGCGCTCCACCGTATCCAGTTCGTGCGAACTGAACAGCACGACCTTGCCACGCGCGGCCAGTTCCTGGATGAGGCTGCGCAGCACCAGCGCCGAAGCGACGTCCAGTCCTGAGAACGGCTCGTCGAGCAGTACGAGGTCGGGGTTATGCAGCAGGGCCGCGATGATGAGCACCTTTTGCCGCATGCCTTTCGAGTAGCCGCTGATCGAGGCGTGCCGATCGTCGTAGAGCGAGAGGAGACGCAGCATGCCGGCGATGCGCTCGGCGGTGGGGCGCGGCGGCAACTCGCGCAACTGCGCCACCATCGTCAGATATTCCTCGCCGGAAAGATGGTTGTAGAGGTGCGGCTCTTCGGGGACGTAGCCCATGCGCCGCTTGAATCCGATCAGGTCCTCTTCGATCGGCCGCCCATCGAAGAGAATCTTGCCCGCCGACCGCCCGATGAGCCCGGTGATCATCTTCATGGTCGTCGACTTGCCCGATCCGTTAGGCCCCAGATAGCCGGTCACCTCGCCTGGCCGTGCCGTAAAGCTCACGTTCTCCACGGCAGGAATGCCCGAGTACAGCTTGCACACATGGCGCAGCTCCAGCATGGGCCTCCGCCTTTCCCCGCCAGCACCCTATGTAGCATTCGACACCGAGGACGTCAAGATGGTTCCCGCCCTTGACATCCTATCCATAGACTCTCTAGGGTAGCTGCATGGCTCGCAAACCCGATCTGCTGCCCGGCACCCTCGACATGCTCATCCTGAAGACGCTGACCCGCGGCGCGCTACACGGCTACGGCATCGCGCAGTCCATCCGCCGCATCTCCGACGACGTGCTCACCGTCGAGGAGGGCTCGCTGTATCCCGCGCTGCAGCGGCTGCTGCTGCAGGGCTGGGTAAAAGCCGAATGGAAGATGACCGACACGAACCGCCGCGCGCGCTACTACACGCTCACCGCCGCGGGCCGCAAGCAGCTCGGCCTCGAAGTTTCAGAGTTCGAGCAGATCATTGCTGCCATCGGCCGCGTCCTGCAGGACGCCTAACGCCGGAAGGAGCACGTCATGGAGTGGCTACTGCGAATCGTTCGCAAGATTCATCTCCTCGCAGGCCGCGAGCAGTTCAGCCGCGATCTCGAAGACGAGATGGCCTTCCATCGCGATCAGACCGAACGCGACCTTGTCGCCGACGGCCTCTCGCCGCGCGAAGCACGCCAGGCCGCTGCGCGCCGGTTTGGCAACGCCGCACAGTTGGGGGATAGGAGCCGCGAGGCGTGGGGCTGGCAGCCAATCGAGCATCTGCTGCAGGACGTGAGCTTCGGCCTGCGCACCATGCTGCGCCGCAGCCCCATGCTCACGCTCGTCGCCGTGCTCTCGCTTGCCCTCGGCATCGGCGCCAACACCGCCATCTTCTCGCTGCTCGACGCCATCCTGCTCCGCAATCTGCCCGTGGCCGCGCCGCAGCAACTCGTCCTTTTCGGCAGAGGCCTTTGGGTGGGCAGCACCGACGGCATGCCGAACAGGAGCTGGCAGCTTTTCTCCTACCCGTGGTATCGCGAATTCGCGCAGAGGACTGACGTTTTCTCCGGCGTCGCGGCGATCAACTCCATCGAATTCGGCACGCATGGCAGTTTCGATTCGGGCGCGCGCCAGCTTGTGCGGGCCGACCTCGTTTCCGGCTCGTTCTTCAACGTGCTCGGCGTGCGGGCCACGCTTGGGCGCGCGCTCGACGAGAACGACGACCGCGCCCCGGGGTCCGGTCCGGTTGCCGTTGCCAGCTACGCGTGGTGGACGCGCCAGGGCCGCGATCCCGCAGTCATCGGCAAAAGCCTGCGCGTGGAGAACTCCACCTACACCATCGTCGGCGTAGCGCAGCCCGGATTCTTCGGCGTCACTGTCGGCCAGTCGCCCGACTTCTGGATTCCGCTCTCGATGGAGAAAGAAATCTCGCCCGGCTGGAACGGCCTCGAGGATCGTGATTTTCAGTCTCTCTACCTGATCGCGCGCCTGAAGCCTGGCGTTTCCGCCGCGCAGGCCAGCGCTTCGACGAATACGCTCTTCCGCCAGATCGTCCGCAGCCAATATCTGGGCGCCAACCCCACGGCGAAGGAACTGGAAGCTCTGCATCGCGCGCAGATCGAGCTCACGCCCGGCGCGCGGGGCCTCTCGCAACTGCGCCTGGAGATGTCGCTGCCGCTTGAGATCCTCATGACGGTCGTCGGCCTGGTGCTGCTGATCGCCTGCGCCAATATCGCCAACCTGCTGCTGGCTCGCGGCGCTGCTCGTGCCCGCGAAATCGCCGTCCGCATGGCGCTCGGCGCATCGCGTTCCCGCCTCGTCGCCCAGTTGCTAACGGAAAGCGCGCTGCTCGCCATCGCCGGGGCCGTCATCGGGGTTGCGCTGGCGTGGAAAGCCGGCGACCTGTTCCTGCACCTCGCTTCCGGCCAGAGCGGGCCGCTGCCCATCGACGCCACGCCCGACCTGCGGGTGCTTCTCTTCACGCTGGTCATCACGCTGGGCACAGCGCTACTCTTCGGACTCGCCCCGGCTCTGCGAGCCACGCGGCCGAGCCTGGCACCTTCGCTCAAGGAGGGCCGCGGCGTCGCATCGGCCTCCGCGCGCAATCTTCTCGGACGCGGCCTCATCGTCGCGCAGATCGCGCTTTCGCTCGTGCTGCTTGCCGGCGCAGGGCTCTTCCTGCGCAGCCTCATGAAGCTCTCCAGCGTCGATACCGGCTTCGACGCGCGCAACGTCCTTACGTTCTTCCTCGATGAATACGGAGCGGGACTGCCGCAGGATGCGCGCCTGAATCAGCTTCAGCAGACCATCGAAGACCGCGTGCAGGCGCTGCCTGGCGTGCGCGCCGCCAGCTTCTCGATGTTCACCTTCGACCAGGGCGAATGGTCCGACTCCCTCCTGATGCAAGGCATCCCCCGCACAACGGAGAATTCGCAGGATGTTCTCTACAACGCGGTCGGCACGCAGTTCTTCGAGACGTTCGGCATTCCCCTCGTCGCCGGCCGCGTTTTCAGCGCGCACGATCGCGAGCACGCGCCTGCGGTCGCCATCGTCAACGAAACCCTTGCGCGCCGGTTCTTCCCCAACGGGTCGGCGCTCGGCCACCGCTTTGGGCTCGGCAACGATCCCGCCCATGCCACCGACTTTGAAATCGTCGGCGTCGTGAAAGATGCAAAGTACGTTTCGCTCAGCGAGCGCCCGCACATGGCCGCGTACTTTCCGTGGCAGCAGCGCGTTCAATACTTCAGCAACTTCAATGTGCGCTATTCGGGCGATTCGGCCGCCGTCATCGCGGCGGTGCGGAAGGCCATCACCCAGGTGAATCCCGGCGTGATCGTGAGCAATGTTGCTTCGCTCGGCGAGCAGGTCGATGCGTCGATCGGCAATCAGCAACTCATCGCGCAGCTTTCCGCGCTCTTCTCGCTGCTCGCCACATTCCTGGTCTGCATCGGTCTCTATGGACTGATGTCGTACGCCGTGGCGCGCCGCACCAGCGAGATTGGGGTCCGCATGGCCCTCGGCGCCGGCCGCGGCACCGTGCAGTGGATGGTGATGCGCGAAATCCTCACCCTCGCCGCGCTCGGCCTGATCATCGGCGTTCCCGTCGCGATGCTCGGGCTGAACCTGGTGGCCAAACTTGAAGATCCGCACCTGATGTCGCGCATCCTCTTCGGCGTCGGACCCAACGATCCCCTGGCTCTCGCCGCCGCCGGGGCGCTCATGCTCGCTGTCTCCGCGCTGGCGGGATACATCCCGGCTCGCCGTGCTTCCCGTATCGATCCCATGGTCGCCCTGCGCGACGAATAACGACCGGAGTCCCCATGAACTGGCTTCTGCGCACGCTTCGCAAATTTCGCTTCGCCGCCGGCCGCGACACCCTCAACCGCGATCTCGAGGAAGAGATGTCGTTCCATCGCGACCAGACCGAGCGCGACCTGATCGACGCCGGCGTGCCGCATCGCGAAGCCCGCCACGCCGCCGTGCGCCGGTTCGGCAACGAAGCTCGCCTGCGCGAGGAATCCGCGCAGATCACCAGCCTCACCGTGGAGAGCATTCTCCAGGATTTCCGGTTTGCCCTCCGCCAACTCCGAAAAAATCCGGGTTTCGCCGCCACGGCGATTGTCGTGCTCACCCTCGGCATCGGCGCCGCCGTCGCCATCTTCAGCTTCGTCGACGCGGCGCTGATCCAGCCGCTGCCCTACACGCAGCCTTCGCGCCTGGCGATCGTCTTCGAGAGCAACACGCTCGGACCGCACTTCCACCTCTCGTACCTCGATTA
>DATJTG010000062.1:0-6189 GCA_035503555.1 Acidobacteriaceae bacterium
CATCAACATCGGTTCCGTGGTCAGCAGCCTGACGCCTCCGAACAGCGCCGTGTACACCGGAACCAAAGGCGCGGTGGACGCCATCACAGGTGTTCTTGCAAAAGAACTGGGCGCAAAGAAGATCCGCGTGAACTCGATCAATCCCGGAATGGTGGAGACGGAAGGCACGCATGCCGCCGGCCTGCTGGGTTCCGATTTCGAAAGAGGCGCCGTCGCGCAGACTCCGCTCGGGCGCATCGGCCAGGTGGACGATATCGCAGGCGTGGCCGCGTTCCTGGCATCGAATGACGCGAAGTGGCTGATCGGCGAGCTGGTCCATGCGGGCGGCGGACTGCGCTGATCGAGGAGCAGGAGGGCCCGCCGTCAGCAGACGGCAACGGGCCAGGAAACCTCAGGGTTTTTCAAGGCTGAGGCGAGTCGGCGGGGCGCGGGTGCGAGGCGGTGCTGCCGTCGGTCATCCATAACGCCCACTTAATTGCCTCGAAATACATTTTGCGAATGTCGGGGTCCTGCCACGACTCCTCGGTGTGGCCGAGGGTGGAATAGAAGACGCGGCCGTTGCCGTACATTTTGCACCAGGCGACCGCGAAGTCATGGTCGGCGCGGTGAATGCGCGGGTTGTTGGCGTAGTCGAGGCGGGCGGGGTCGAGGCTGAGCAGGACGTTGACCTTGTCGCGCGACCAGTCTTTCACCTGATAGATCTCGTCGTACTTGACGAATTCGTGGGGAAAGTGGCGGACGGCGGGAAAGTCAGGAGCTTCGTTGACGATGGGCGCCTCGAAAGTGAACCACGGATGCTGGTCGAACCAGCCGCCGATCATTTCGCCGTACTCGGGCCAGGCGTAATTGGTGTCGAGAGCGGCGTGGATGCCGACGAAGCCTTTGCCGTCGTCATGGATGAAGGACATCATGTCTTTTTTCTGGCTGTCGTCCATGTCGAGCTCGCCGGTGGTGCTGGCGAAGACGATGGCATCGAAGTAATTCAGGTTTTTCGCATTGCGGCCCAGGTCCTTTTTGGTGAGGAGCTCGGTGTCGGTGCGGAGGGTGGTGTCCCAGAGGCCGCTCTGCTGGCCCATTTCGTAGATGGCGACCATGGCCGCGGAAATGGAATCGTGCTCCCAGCCTTTGGTCTCGCCGATGACCAGCACATGTTTAAGGTGAATTTGTTTGGCGTGGGGGACGGGCGGCAAAGTCGACTGCGCGGTTGCGGAAAGGGCAGAGAGAACCAACAGCGCGGTGGCGGCAGTGCAGGCAACGAGGCAGACTGGGAATCGGCGCAAGAGAGCTCCTTTGCTGCTGCGACGTGAGGGATGAGCGGCGCGGTGGGAAGGCCGCCCCGGGGCAACAGGCGTATTCTCTCACCCGGCGCAGAAGGGCGTTCAGTCGTGACGCAGCGCGACCACGGGCTCGATGCGCGTGACGCGGCGGGCGGGCCAATAGCAGGCAGCCAGGGCGACGGCGAGGAGCAGAAGAGCCACGCAGGCGAAGGTGAGCGGGTCGTGCGGGGTTACGCCGAAGAGCTGGCTGGCCATGAGGCGGGTGAGGGCGAGGGCGAGGACGACGCCGAGCGCGACGCCGAGGAGGGCCATCCTGGCTCCATGCCCGAGGATGAGGCGCAACACGTCGCTGTGGCGCGCGCCGAGCGCCATGCGCACGCCGATTTCGCGGGTGCGCTCGCCGACCAGGCAGGAGATGACGCCGTAGATGCCGACGCAGGACAACGCGAGCGCGAGCGCGGCGAAGGCGGAGAGCAGGATCATGGAAAGCCGGCGGGCGGCGAAGGAATTCTCAATGACGCCGTTCATGGTTTCGACCGCGTAGACGACCGCGCCGGGATCGAATTCCGGGACTGCACGGCGAACGGGCGCCATGACGGCGGCGGGATCGTCGCGGGTGCGCAGGACCACGGCTACGCCATCGGCGACCAGGGGCATCAGCTTTGCCGGAAGCTGCATGAACGGGTAGTAGAACTGCGCTTCGATGGCGGCTTTGGGATCGGCGCCCGGGCCCCATTGCCGAATGTGGCCGACGACGCCGACGATATCGGCTTCGATGTCGAACTCGGCGAGATGGATGTGCTGGCCTATGGGATTCTGCCCGGGAAAATCAGTGCGGGCGAAGACGTCGTCGATGTCGACCACGGCCGGGGCGTTCTCGTTGTCCTGGGGTGTGATGAAGCGGCCGCGCTCAAGGTTAATGCCCATGGCCTGCTGAAAGCCGGACTCGACGAGGTAGAACATGGCCTGGGGCATATCGTTATCGTTCGTGGGCCTGGGCCGGCCTTCGACCCAGAAAGGCAATTCGGAGTCGTGGATCATGGGGCGCGATCCGAGGGTGACGGAAACGGCTTTGACGCCGGGGATGGAACGCATGGCAGCGTCGAACCGGCGCAGGCGCGCGCGGGTTTCTGCGGCGGTGGTTCTGGAGTTCGCGGGTAGCGAGAGCGAGAAGGTGACGGCGTTTGCGGGGTTGTAGCCGGGGTTGACGCGCCAGAGTGCGGCGAGGGAGCGGAGCATGAGGCCGGCGCCGACGAGGAGCACCAGAGACAAGGCGAGCTGGGCAGCGACGAAGATTCCCTGCAAACGGTGGCGCGGGCCGCCGGCGCCGCGGCTGCTTTGGCGCAGGGCCCGCTCCAGACTGGCGCGTGAGGATTTGAGCGCGGGGGCGAGGCCGAAGAGGACGCCGCTGAGCAGAGAAGCGGCAAGGGTAAAGAGCAGAACGCGACGGTCGAGCGAGACGCCGGCAGCGCGAGGCAGCACAGCCGGCAGCAAACCGGCGGCTGCCCTGGTCCCAAGCCAGGCGAGCAGGAGCCCGAGCGCGCCTCCGAGGCTGCTGAGCAGCATGCTTTCGGTGAGGAGCTGGAGGATGACGCGGGACGGGCTGGCACCGAGAGCGCTCCGGATGGCGAATTCAGACGACCTGTGCATGGAGCGCACGAGCAGGAGGCCGGCGACGTTGGCGCAGGCAATGAGCGGCAGAAACGCGACGGCCGCGAGCAGCACGAGCAGGAAGGGCTGCACGTTGCCGACGATGTCCTGCTTCATGGAGAGGAGCTGGATGCCGACATCCTTGTCGGCTTCGGGATATTCGACGGCGAGGCGGTGGGCCACGGAATCCATGTCGGCGCGCGCCTGGGCGAGGGTGACGCCGGGGTTAAGGCGTCCGACGGCGTGGGCGCTCATGTCGACGCGGCGGTCGAGGAAGGAGGGATCGTTCCACAGACCGATGGGCGTGTAGACGTCGCGATCGACGCCGTAGAAGGAGAAATCAGCGGGCAGGATACCGACGACCGTGTAGCCGGCGCCGCTGAGAGCGATGGGTTTGCCGAGGATGGACGGAGAACCGCCGAAGCGGCGATGCCAGAAGGCATTGCTGAGCAGGGCGACGGGCGCTGCGCCGATGTGGTCGTCGCCGGGCTGCAGATCGCGGCCGAGGATGGGATGAATGCCGAGCGTTCCCAAAAAGCTGGCGGAGACCATGAAGCCGTTGACGCGCTCGGCCTGGCCTGCGCCGGTGAGGTTGTAGTCGTTATGACGGTAGATGGCGAGGGAAGAGAGGGTTTGGGTGGCGCGCTGCCAGTCGAGGAAATTGAGATAGCTGATGGGGGCGCGGTCCATGCCGGCGTTTTTCTCGTAGATGGCGACGAGCTGGGCGGAGCGCGGATAGGGCAGCGGGTTGAGCAGGACGCCGTTGACGACGGAAAAGAGAGAGGTGCTGGCGCCGATGCCGAGAGCCAGCGTGAGGATGGCGATGACTGCGAAGCCCGGCGACCTGAAAAGCATGCGGTATGCGTAGCGAATATCCTGCAGCAGGGCGGTCATTATGGACCTCAACGGGCGAACAGCCGGGGATTGAGCGGGGCCGCCGACTCGTCCGAGCGGATGCCCTGGGAACGAGATGTTACCGCGGACCTGCGCTGAAAACCATATCCGCCGGCGAGGCGAATCCGCCGGATCATCCTTCCGGCAAGGCGATGCGGGGCGCGGATCTATTGCGGCTCGGGCAATTCGATGTGAGAGGCGGCGTAGATGCGCTGCACGGCGGAGCGGTAGTCCGATGGCTGTGCGGTCATGAAGTTGGGGACGAAGGTTTGGGGGTTGCGGTCGTAGAGGGGGAACCAGGTGCTCTGGACCTGAACCATAATGCGGTGCCCTTTGAAGAAGACGTGGTCGGCGGCGTGGAGCGAGAATTTGTATTCTTCCGGGGTGTTGGCAGGGATGGGCGCGGGGTGTTCGAAACTGACGCGGTAACGGCCGCGAAAGATTTCGTCGGCGATCATGAGCTCATAACCGGCGGGATTCACCCTGCTCCAGGTCTGCGCGGCGGGATCGATGCGCAGGCAGGATGAGCAGGGTGCGGAGCCAGCGTCGGGGAAGACGTCGATGAGCTTGACGATCCAGTCGCTGTCGGTTCCGGAGGTGGAGGCGATGAGGTCGGCGATGACATTGCCGGTGACGGTGATGTCGTGGTCGAGAGGTGGCGTGACGAAGGTGGCGACGTCGGGGCGGCCGTCGACGAAACGCTGATCCTGCACCAGCCACGTGAACCAGTGCGATCCCGTACTGTAGGTCGCCTGCACGGGGCGCTCGCGATAGGGCACCGGATTCGCCGGATCCGACGTGTATCGCTTCCAGGCGTTCAGATCGGCGGGCCTGGCGAAGCTGGCCGTACCGTCCGCGTCCAGATAAAGATCGTGTTCGGTTACATTTTTCGGCGGCCACTGGGAATAAAACTCCCAGCGGTCCGATCCAGTCTGGTAGGAGGCCGTGTTCTGCAGACTGAAGCCGGGCTGATCTTTTAAGTAGTAGGCGAAAAACGGGACTTCGATGCGCTCCCGGAGTTCGTCTCCCACCGGCTCGCCGAAATTCAGTGACCCGAGGTGCCGCTGCGTGATTCCCCAGCTTCCGTGCCGCCAGGGCCCCAGCACCATGTACACGCGATGCGCGGGATCCGAGGGCTCATTGTGCTTCTCGAGCGCCGCATATTCTGCCTGCGGCCCCCACAAGTCTTCCTGATCCCACCACCCGCCGACTTCGAGCGTCGGCACGGTCACTGCCGTCTCATGCGTCTGTACGGCGCGGCTGCTCCAGAAGCTGTCGTATGCCGGATGATCGAGAAACGCCTGCCAGGTTGGGAATGCCTTCGCGCCGCTCGCTTTTATCGCGCCGGCAAACGATCCTGCGTTCAGAAACCACGTGTACTCGTCTTCGCTGATGTTGCTGGGCGTTACCTCCTTGTTCGATTCCATGGCGAAGACGTAGTCGTAGCCATAGGTCTCGCGAAACGCTCCGTTGTGAAAGAAATCGTCACCCAGCCACACGTCCGTCATCGGCGCCTGGGGCGAAATGGCGCGCACTGCCGGATGGGGATCGATTCCGGCTTCGGCCGCCAGGAAACCGGGATACGAAACGCCCACCACGCCCACGCGCCCGTTGTTGTGGGGCACATGCGTCAGCAGCCACGCCACGGTGTCGTAGGTATCGGTGCTTTCGTCCACGGCCTTCGGATCGCGATGGTCGACATTCGGGCGCATCATCACAAAGGTCCCCTGCGATGCAAAGCGCCCGCGAATGTCCTCCAGCACGAAGATGTATCCGCTCTGCGCCAGCGCCGGATTCGCCGCGTTGATCGCGTCGCTGGCAGCCCAGGACACGCCGTACGGCGTCCGTTCCATCAGGAAAGGCAGGTTCTCGTCCGTGTGCTCTGGCCGCAGAATGACCGCATGCAGCTTCACCCCGTCCCGCATCGGGATCATGACTTCCCGGCGCGAGTAGGGGCGGAAGTGGTTCGGCTCGGGCGTCGAGGAGATCTTCTCGTAAATCTCCGTTTCGCCGCCAAATCCCAGTTGCATCCCCGTCACCACGCCGTTGGCGCCAGTCAGAAATGTGAACCGGGTCTGCCCGCTCCGGCTCTGGAATGCGGTGGCCGACTGCGCCATGAGATCCGAGCGCGCCAGGCGGGGGCTTTCGATATAGAGACGATCGCGATCGAGGAAGACCGAATAGACGACGTCGGGTTCGATTGGATCGCGATACTGGCCGGTGTAATTGCGGAGCAGCTTGCCGGCCACATGCACGGGGGGCGAGGTCTGCTGTGCGAGGGAAACCGGCAGGAAGGAGAGACAAACCAGCGCCGGCACCCGTACGGAGCGGTGAAGGGGCATGGAGAGATAGTATCGCGTGGCGCACC
>DATJTG010000063.1:0-26501 GCA_035503555.1 Acidobacteriaceae bacterium
TCCGGTTTTCGGGCGCCGGCGGTCTTGCGCGGGAACCGCAGGAAGTACATGTACGGCGAGGGGTTCACGATGCGGAGCGCGCGGTAGACCGAGAACGGATCGACGCCCGGCTCGAAGTCCAGCCGCTGCGAGAGCACCACCTGAAAGATATCGCCGGCCGCGATGTATTCCTTGGCGCGTTCCACCGCCTTCACATACGCGGCTTTCCTCGTGCGCGATGTGGGACGCAGCTTCGCTGCGGCGCGAGCCGTTTTGCGCGCGGGCACCTTCGGCAGCGGCCCGGCGAGCCGGCGATCGAGGCGATCGAGGCGCCGAATGCCGTCCGTGTACGCGATCTGCGCCTTCTGCCGGGTGAGATCGGCTGTGACGATCAACAGGATTTCTTTGCGGACGTGGTCGAACGCCAGCACCTCGTCGAAAAACATCAGGCAGGCGTCGGGCATGCCGAGGTCGTCAGGCCTGGTGGCGGGCAGATGCTCGATCTGCCGCACTACGTCGTAGGAGAAGAACCCCACGGCGCCCGCGGTGAACGGCGGCAGGCCCGGAACTCGCGCGGGCGTGTGTCCGCTCAGCGCCTCGCGCAGCAGCGCGAAGACGTCGCCGCTCACGGTGCGGATGCGTCCGTGCTCGGTGATCTCGACTTCGGTGCCGTGCGACACGATGCGGCGGCTGGGCCGGATGCCGATGTAGGTGTAGCGGCCCAGCCGCTCGCCGCCTTCCACCGATTCGAGCAGAAAGCATTCGGGCTCCGCCGCGGCCAGGCGCAGGAAGGCGGACACCGGCGTTTCCAGATCGGCCGTGAGCGTGCGGTACAGCGGAACCAGCGTGTGCGTGCGAGCGAGGCGCAGAAACGTGGCGCGATCGGGCAGAGAAGGGCGCATGAAAACAGAGTACAGGCCGAAGGCCAATGGCCACAGAGCCAAAGAAGCAGGTTGATTCCAGACGGCGAATCGGCCTACTCTGCTCTGCATGATGCCGAGCGATCGTCGCGCGTTTCTGAAGAAGACCGCCACCCTGGCGGGGGCGTTTTCTGTCAACAGCCTGTTCCGGCAGGCGCACGCCGAGGAGTTTGCCGTAGCGGCGCGTTCCGTGGCTGGCCGCGCTCCCGCGGAGGTCGCTCAGAACGAGGACTACTGGAGCACCATCCAGCGCGGCTACTCGGTCAACCCCGACATCATCAACCTCAATAACGGCGGCGTATCGCCCGCGCCCATCGTCGTGCAGGAGGCCGTGGAGCGCTACAACCAGCTCTCCAACGAAGGCCCTTCCTATTACATGTGGCAGATTCTTGACCAGGGGCGTGAGCCCCTCCGCCAGAAACTGGCCGCCCTCGCCGGTGCGAAGCCGGGCGAGATCGCCATCGACCGCAATTCCACCGAGGCGCTCAACACCATCATCTATGGGATTCCGCTCCAGGCCGGCGATGAAGTCATCGGCACGAAGCAGGACTACCCGCACATGATCGAGGCCTACCGCCAGCGTACCGAGCGCGACGGCATCGTCTACAAGCAGATCAGCTTCGACTTCCCCATCGAAGACGACGACGCGATCGTGAAGGCCTACGAGCAGGCCATCACCCCGCGCACCAAGCTCATCCACGTCACCCACATGATCAACTGGGTCGGGCAGACCATGCCCGTGGCGAAGATCTCCGACATGGCCCACACCCACGGCATCGAGGTGCTCGCGGACGGCGCCCACTCGTTCGGACTGATCGACTTCAAAATCCCCGACCTGCGCTGCGATTACTTCGGCACCAGCCTGCACAAGTTTCTGTCGGCGCCCATCGGTACCGGCATGATGTGGATTCGCGAGGACCACATCGAGAAGGTCTGGCCGCTGGTCTGCGCCAGCAACCCTCACTCCACCGACATCCGCAAGTTCGAAGACATCGGCACGCGCAGCTTCCCGCTCGAGCAGGGCATCGGCGAGGCCATCAATTTCCACGAGGGCATCGGCTCGCGCCGCAAGCAGGAGCGCATTTTCTATCTCAAGAACTACTGGTCGACGCGCGTGCAATCGATGCCGAAAGTCAAACTGCACACCTCGCTCCAGCCCGAGTACTCCTGCGCTATCGGCGGCGTTTCCATCGACGGCATGACGCCGGCGCAGGTCTCGGGCGCGCTCTTTGATCGCTGGAAGATTCACACCGTCGGCATCGTGTGGGAAAACATCAGCTGCGTCCGCATCACGCCGCACGTCTACATCCGTCCCGCCGACCTCGACACGCTGGTGAGCGCCATCGGCGAGCTGGCTAAAGCCTGACCCATGATGTTCACGAAACGTCTGCGCGAGGGTGTGCGCAGCGGCGCCATTACCGTCAGCGTGCGCATCTGGCAGAGCCCGCGCGTGAGCGTGGGCAAACGCTACCGCATGGAAGAAGGCGAGATCGAGGTCGATTCGATCGAGCCCATCGGCCTTCCCGACATTACGCCGGAGCTGGCCCGTGCGTCAGGCTTTCTCGGCGTCCTCGACCTGCTCAAGGTAGCGAAACACGGCCGCGGCGAGAAGATCTACCTGGTGCGCTTCCACTACATTCCGCCGAAGACGGCCAGCCGCTCTCTGAGCAAGACTGGACGCGGGAAACTCTAAACAAGTGCCGCAGGCAAAGGCTACTTCGCCTTCGCACCCTCCCCAACCAGCCCCCGCAGCCGCGCAATCTCTTCCTCATACGCGGCCATCCGCCGCCGGACCGGTTCCATCAGCTTCGCGATCTCTTCCTGCGAATAGCGTGGTGTGATGTGCTGCTGGCAATTCCAGTCGAAACCCTCGACGTGAATCAGCACGGCGCGCTCCGCCGGCGTCTTTTCCGTGGGCATGCGAAGCCGCTCGATCCATTGCCGGGCCTCGGGCGTGTCTTCGAAGATCTCAGCGTGGCCGAGAATCTTCAGCCGCGCCTGCTGAGCGTAATCCATCAGGAAGAGCGCCACCCGATCGTCGTGGAGCAGGTTTCCGGTGCTGATGTACTGCCGGTTCCCGCGCAAATCCGCGAATCCCAGCGTCCGCTCGTCCAGCACATGCAGAAACCCCGCCGCGCCGCCGCGATGCTGGATATACGGCCAGCCCGTCTCCGAGATCGACGCCATGTAGAAGCCGTCGAGGGAGCGGATGAACTCCTGCTCGGGCGGCCGGAGCCCGTCGCTCGAACTTCCCTCCGCTTCGAAGCGCGCGTACGCGCCGCGGCTGCCGTGAAGGGTCTGCTGGGCTTTGACCCCCGGAGTAAATGCGAGTTCGGAAAATCTCTGGCTCACGAAAAGACAGATGAGCCGCGGATCGTGGCGGATTCGAAAGTGCGTGTCCGGCAGAAGCCGGCGGCTCGCGGCCGACCGCTCTAGCGCGTTGAAGAGAAATGCGCTTCCAGCCGGTCCAGCAGCTTGTCCTGTCCGCGAAAGATCTTCTCCCGCGCCGCCGCCACCGAATACCAGGCGCCGCGATCCACCTCGGGAATCTCAATCTCTTTCCCTGAGCGCGGAGGCCATTCCACCAGGCAGGTGTTGCTCACGAGCTTTGCCGCGTCGAAGTCGCCTTCAACGGCCCATGCCGTCACCTGCTTGCCGCTGGGCTGGCGAATTTGTCCAAGCGCGATGAACTCGCCCTCGACGGGCATTCCCGTTTCCTCTTCGAATTCGCGGCGCGCGGCGGCGAGAGGCTCCTCGCCGGATTCATATTCGCCCTTGGGAATCGACCACGCGTCCTTTTTGGCCCAGAACGGCCCTCCCGGATGCACGAGGAAGACCTCAAGCTGCGGCTTGCGGCGATAGAGCAGAATGCCAGCGGAGTATTTCGGCATAAGAACGAGCGCTTAACTCTAGGTTATAAGGTTTAGGATTTGTGGAAAATCGCTCTTGACTCTCGCGTCGCTGGAGACTCGATAACGAATCCATGCTGAAGATCGGCGATTTCTCGGCGCTGGCGCACGTCTCCATCACCACACTGCGCTACTACGACCAGGCGGGGCTGCTCACGCCGGCCCGCATCGACGAGCAAACCGGCTACCGCTACTACGCGGCGCATCAGCTCTCGCGGCTGCATCGCATCCTGGCTCTGCGCGATTTCGGGCTCAGCCTCGATCAGATCGGCGAGATGCTGCGCTCCGGCGTCAGCGCGGAGGAGATGCGCGGCATGCTCAAGTTGCAGCAGGCCGAGCAGGCGCGCCGCGTCGAGGAAGAAACCGATCGCCTCAGCAGACTCAGCAGCCGGATTCGGCTGATCGAAAAGGAGAACGATATGTCCTACGACGTGGTCATCAAGAGCCTGCCCAAACAAAAAATCGCCTCTGTGCGCGAAAGGGTGGCGTCCTACCCGGCGATCGGCGCCCTTTACCCGAAAGTTGCGGAGCGCATGGGGCCGAAGATGGCCCAGGCAGGCATCTCCGTCGCCATCTGGCACGATAAGGAGCACAAGGAGCACGATGTTGACGCCGAAGCCGGCTTCACGCTGCGCGGCGCCGTGGGCCGCGTAGAGGGCGTGGACGTGCACGACCTGCCGGAGACCACTGCGGCCTGCACGGTACACAACGGGTCGTACCAGCGGCTGAGCGAGCCTTACGATGCTCTCCTGAAGTGGGTCTCGGAGAATGGATACGAGATTAGCGGTCCGGTTCGGGAAATGTACGTCCATGTCAACAAGCCGGTTCGCCAGGACGATGAGTCGTATGTGACGGAGATTCAGGTTCCGGTGAAGAAGGCGGCGTAGGCGGCCGAGACCCAGGGGGAGTGGAATCAGGGGGCTGCAGCGTCCCTTTTCCTTTTTTGGGCTGAAGGGCGCCGACGCTGGGCTAAAAGACGCGATCAGGTACAGAAACAAATCCAAAAAAGGGGCCGAGGTGGTAACGGGACTAAAGTTTGCAAACCTTGCCCCCCGCCACATCCCAGGCCTATACTCGGACCGTTTGGCCCTGGAACGGGTTATTGCCCGAACGAACGGGTGATAGGCATCCATACGGATGTCGGACAAAATTTGAGGTCCAGGGCGACCCGGCAAGAGCAGGCACAGGAAGTGGAGATTCCCCTTATATGGCAACGATGACACTGGAGCAGGAAATCAATCCATGGGAAGCGCAGGCGGCCCGGTTTGATTTCGCTGCGCGCAAGCTGAATCTGGACGAAGGATTGTGGCGGGTGCTGCGGTATCCCTCGCGCGAAATTATTGTGCATTTTCCCGTCGGCATGGACGACGGCCGCATTGAAATGTTTACCGGCTACCGCGTCCTCCACTCGCAGGCCCGCGGCCCGGGCAAGGGCGGCATCCGCTACGCGCCCGATGTCACTCTCGACGAAGTCCGCGCCCTCGCCAGCTGGATGACCTGGAAGTGCGCCGTGGTCAACATCCCCTTCGGCGGCGCCAAGGGCGGCGTGATCTGCGATCCGAAGAAGATGTCGCAGGGAGAACTCGAGCGCATGACGCGCCGCTACACCGCGGAAATCATCGAGTTCCTCGGCCCCGAAAAAGATGTGCCCGCGCCCGACGTGAACACCAACGAGCAAACGATGGCGTGGATCATGGACACCTACTCCATGCACATGCGCCAGACCGTCACCGCTGTGGTCACCGGCAAGCCCCTCAACATCGGCGGATCCCGCGGCCGTAAGGAAGCCACCGGGCGCGGCATCGCTCAGGTGTGCGACGAGGCTCTGAAGTATCTGAGCATGCAGCGCGACGGCTGCCGCGTGATCATTCAGGGATTCGGCAACGTGGGTTCGAATGCCGCCCGCCTCATGCAGGAGCGCGGCTACAAAGTGATCGGCATTGCCGAGTACGACGGAGGACTGTTCAATCCCAACGGAATTGAGATCGGGCAATTGCTCGAGCATCGCGCCCGCAACGGATCGATTCTCGGATTCCGCGGCGCGGAAGGCGTTCCTTCGGCCGATCTGCTCACGACCGACTGCGAGATTCTCATCCCCGCGGCAACCGAAAACGTGATCACCAGCCGCAATGCGGACAAGGTGAAAGCGCGCATCGTCTGCGAAGGCGCGAATGGCCCCACGACCGCGGTGGCCGACGAGATCCTCGCCGATAAGAAGGTCTTCATCATCCCCGACATTCTGGCCAATGCCGGCGGCGTGACTGCGTCGTACTTCGAGTGGGTGCAGGACCGCCAGGGCTACTTCTGGACCGAGGACGACGTGAATACGCGCATGGAGCGCATTCTCGCGGAGAGCTTCGACGACGTGACGCGCTACGCCGAGGCGCATGGCGTGAACAACCGCATCGCCGCGTACATGCTGTCGATCGACCGCGTCGCCTTCACCATCAAGCAGCGCGGCATCTACGCATAGGCTGATGGGCCAGCAGTCAGCGGATGGCGTTTAGGGAAAGGCGGCGGGAGCGATCCCGCCGCCTTTCATCTGCGCTGCGTAAATCTCACCCCGCCTCCGGCCTGTCCAGGCCGAAGGCGGGGTGGGGCGTTTGCGGCCCTCCCGTCACTGCTGGAAGATCCGCATCGCCGGCGGCTGAGCCGTCTGGTCCACGCAGACAAAGCGCGTGGAACTGATCACCGCACAGCTCCAGCTTGCCGGGCTGGCTGCCAGGAACGTTCCGGTCCCGGTCGCCGTGGTGTCCCACGCGTAGGTTGCACTGAAGCTCTGATCGAAGTTGTATGTCCCCTCTCCGCCCGATGTGAACTGGCCTTGGAGCGAGCCGTCGCTTCCCACAGTCAGCTCGCCATTTTGATCGAGCGCATTCACTTCCAGCGGCGCTATCTCCGTCATCATGTAGGTGCCGGCGAGCGCCGCATCCGTGAATGCACTTTGGGTTTGCGGCTCCATTCGGCCCGATTCGACCGGATTCTCGCCGCCTCCCAGGCTCATCTCGAAGGCGCTGTCGGTATCGAAGAAGTACAGGTCAATCGTTCCCGACTGCACTCCGATGGTCGCGTGGCCGGGGATGGTCGAGTCGAACGTCACGGCCACCGTCCCTGTGGTTCCTCCCGCGGTGTAGGTGCCGTTTTCGCTCATGTAGCTCTGCGCGATCGTCAAATTGCCCGTGCCATCGCCCGATCCTGCGTAAATGATGGAGTAGTAGCCGGTCGGCCCGGTGCTCCCCGTCGTGTCGAACTCGAGAGCCTGCGTGTAGAAGATCAGCCCGCCCTTGAGATTCGCGCCCGAATACGAGCTCTCCTGCTGCTTGTAAGCCTCTCCGGAGCCCAGATCGCCCGGTCCGATCGGGTCGGTTCTGAGAATCAGCAAGTGGTTCGCACCTTGAACGTAACCAGCGAAATCCCAGGTGACGCTGTTGCCGCTCTTCAGTCCCTCGAGCGTCATCGTGAAGCGCCCGGTTGTGCTGTCCGGCGCCGTAAAGCTGCCGCCGGTAATGGTGGCGGAGCTCAACGTCGAATTCCCGGCCTTGGCGGTATCAATCGCGCCCCCGGTCACGGTCAGGCCCGAGGCCGCGAAGCTGATCCGGCCGACGCTGGATTTATCAACATTCCCCGTCCCTTCCCCATCGGCGCCAAAGACGAAGTTGTTGCCGCTCAGCGTGCTCGCGGCAAACGCGGCCGGCGGAGACAGGTAGCAGTTCCCCATGCCGTGCTGGCCCGTTGGTTCAGCGCCCGAATCATCGCTCTCCACCAAACTGAACTGCTCGGCCGGAGTTGTCGACGAGGCGACCGACAGCGCCCAGGCAATGGTGGAAGTGCCCGAGGTTGAGGTGGTCGCGATCGTTGCCGTTCCGTTTCCATCCGTTCCGACGCTGTAAGTGCCTGTCAGCGTGCCCGAAGCCGGAGCATAGGCGGCGCTGTTGGAGTCGAACGCGCCTTTGCTGAGGTTGCCCTGTCCGTCCGCCTGGAAGCTCACGAGCGTTGCGAAGCGATCTCCGCTGGAGTCGACAAAGCCGCGGATCAGGCAGGCATAGGTACCCTGCAGTACGCTGCCCCCGCTGCTCGCGTTGGCCACCACGATGGAGTAGTTGTTGGGGCCGCCGCCGTTCAGAGCGCTGTCCGTGACCGAAACCGAGAAGCTGACGGTCTCGGCATCGGTCGGCGTGCCGCTGATCGTGATTGTGTCTCCGCTTGCGGCGTAGTCCAGCCCATCGGCAGGCAGACCGGTAACGGTCCAGACATAGCCCGTTCCAGACCCACCGGAAGCCGTCAGGGTCTGGTCGGAATACGCCGTTCCCGCCGTGCCGCCCGGAAGGCTGCCACTCGCCGGTGTGATAGCAACCGGTGCGTAGCTGACCACAATGGAATAGGCAGAGGATGTCGCCGAGTCACCGAACGCGTCCGAGGCGGAGACGGTGAACGGAAACGTCCCGACCGCTGTCGGCGTGCCGGTGATGGCTCCTGTCGATTTACCCAGGCTCAGTCCGCCGGGCAATGCGCCAGTCAGCGTATAGCTCAGAGTCCCCGAACCGCCGGAAGCGGCCACGGACCCGCTGTAGGCCTTTCCAAAGGTCGCGGGACCTGGGACGGCAGCGCTCGGCGCGGGGAAGGTTATCGTGGGCGCCGCGGCGATTGTGATGGTCATGGGAGCCGTGGTGGCCGTGAGCGGAGTGGGCGTGCCGGAATCACTGAACGTGAAAACAAGATTCGGGTAGGTCCCCGCGCACGACGCCGGAGGCGGCGTTGCGCTGGACAGCAGGCCCGCCGAACTCAGTGTGACGCATGGGGGAAGCACGCCGTTGACCGGGTCAGGGTTCGGACTCGCGGCCCCGCTGGTCGACAGGGCCCAGTTGACGTAGGGAGGGATGCCCCCGCTGCCCTGCAACTGCACGGAATACGCGGATCCTACCTGCCCCGCAAGGTTGGCGTTGGTCGTCGACAAGGTCGGCGCCGCGGGTACGGTGATTGTGGCCTTCGCCGATTCCGTTGTTGTCGCGACCGAGGTCGCGGTGACCGTCACGGTCAAGGCCGAGCTGGACGCCGCCGGTGCCGTATAGGTCGCCGTCGTCTTCGTCTGATTCGAGAGTGCTCCCCCTCCGCTGACGCTCCAGGTGACACCAGCACTGTTTTTGTCGTTGACCACGGTGGCCGTGAGCGTGGCCGTGTCGGTGCCGTCCACGGTAGCCGCGGAGGCCTTTACCGTGACGCTCACCGGCTTGGAGCTGCCTCCGCACCCCCCCATGAAAAAAATCGCCCCGAGGGCGATTGTGGATTTCCAAAAACGCACACTTCTGCGAGATTCAGCGTGGATAAGCCATTGGTGGATCATGGCGGCCTCCGAATTGTGAGGGGTGTGGGGCCGAGAAGCACAGCGAGAAGAAGGATGGCGAATGGGCAGGGCGCCCGGACCAGGGGCTCAGTCTAGGTCCGATCGGAGGGTGAATCAATCTGTCCCGAAAGGGTTTTTGCTGTTATGAAACTGGACTCGGGGCTCCCTCGAAAAATCATTGTCTCGGCGCAGGCAAACCTGAGCAGGACACCCCTCATCTCTCCCCGGGAAGAGAGGCCTACCCCTTATCGAGAGATAAACCGGAAACAGGTCTCTCTGACCATAAGACAGGGTTCCGCCGCTACAACTCGGGCGAGCGCTCAGCCATCAAATGCTTGCACGGCCTTTTCTGCACGGATGTCAAAAGCACGCTCGGATTTCTATAGAGACCAAGAATGCCAATTTCCCGCCGGTCGAGCGCCCTCACAGCAACGGTTCTGAGTAACGGTAATGAGCTGAGTCCGGCACGCGCTGAGACCAGCGTCGCCTACCGTGACCTGCCCTCCTTTCTCATCATTGGCCCGCCCAGAACCGGGACCACCTGGCTGCACGAAGTGCTGAGTTCCCGCACCCGGCTGCCGGAGCCAACCAAGGAGACGCGGTTCTTCGATCGCCATTTCGACCGCGGCATCGCCTGGTATCTCAAGAAATTTCCCGAGGCCCATGACGATCGCCCGGTTGGGGAAGTGGCTCCTACCTACTTTGCGTCTCCAGCGGCGCGCGAACGCATTGCCCAGCTGCTGCCTCACGCGAGGCTGGTGATCATCTTCCGCCATCCCGTGCAGCGGCTGGTGTCGATGTACCGGATGAAGCGCGCCTACGGCATCATCGGCTGGAGCCTGGATGAGGCTTTGGAGCGCGATCCCGAGCTGATCGCATCGAGCCAATATGCGACGCATTTGCGCGAGTGGCAAAGTCAGTTCGGCGCCGACCAGATTCGCGTCAGCCTGTATGAAGAGCTGAGCGCCAGTCCTCAGGGTTTTATCGACTCCGTCACGGAGCACATCGGCGTTCCTCGCTTCGCTCTCGAGAAACCGCAGCTCGAGCAGGTGTTTTCCGCTGGCCGCATGACTGCGCCCAAGAGCCAGTTGGCGACGTGGGCCGCCACGTCGATGGCCGACTGGTGCAAGGCGCGGCGATTCGACACCGTGGTTGCCGGCGTGCGGAATTCCAGCCTCCTGAAGTTATTTATTGGAGGCGGCGCTCCGTTTCCCGACGTGCCGTCGCATACTTTGGCGAGGATCACCGATCTCGTGACGCCCGAGGTTGAGGCGCTGGAAGGCATCCTGAACACGGACCTGACGGCGTGGAAGAGCCCGGCCACTTCCTGAGAACCACGAACCGGGGCCGCTGGCCGGCTCCTGATTGCATCGGCCTGGCCTCAGATGTCATTCTCAAACCATGAAGTGTGTATCCTGGGCCGTCGCGGCTCTTGCTCTGGTGCTCGCCGCAACCTTTCCCGCCGCCGCGCAGGACAAGGGTCCGTGGCGCGCCGCCAGCTCCGAAGCCAAGTCCATCACCGGCGACATCGGGATCAGCGATGCGCGGCTGACCATCAATTTCTCGAACTTTACGATCGCGCAAATCCGCGCCCTCAAACCCGACGAGGCATCTGCGGCGTTCGACGCCGATCGCAGCGTTCCGGGCGGCGGCAATCTCTATCGTCTCGATGTTCCGGCCGACAAGCGCTTCTCGCACCACAACACGCTCTGCGGCAGCGACGAAACGCAGTGGATGGCAACCTGGGCCTTCGGCTCGGAGCTGCACGTCGCGTTCTTCTCCGGAGCCGCTATGCCGGTGCTCACGCTCGACGCGCTCAACGGATCTTCGGCGGTCTGCGGCACCTATACTTACGTCCGCTGAGGCCGCCCTGCCGGCCTGGCCGTTAGCTTGCTGCTCTGGCCGGCAGGGAAGGCGCGGGCTGCGCGACGGCGCGGCTGCGCAGAGTGGCGAAAACGCCCGCCAAAACCAGCACGGCGCCCGCGATCTGCAGCAGCGTCAGGCGTTCTCCGGCCAGCATGGATCCGATCGCCAGGGCGATGACCGGATTGACATACGCATAGCTCGAAACCCGCGTCGGGGATTCGTGGGCGATGAGCCAGACATAGGCTGTGTACGCAATGATGGAGGCCGCGACGATCAGATACGCCATGCTCGCGACGACCCTGGGGCTCAGCAGCACGGCAGCGGGCGGAATGCGACGCGGTTCGCCCGCCACGCCGGAGATCATGAGCAGCATGGCGCCGCCAGTCAGCATCTGCCAGCCCGCATTGGCACGCTGAGGCTGCGGCAGCGCGAGCCGCCGCGAAAGAAGCGTTCCCGCTGACCAGCACAGTGTTCCGGCAACCGTCCCGAGAATGGCGAGCGTGGAACTGCTGCCCGCGCTGCCCGGCGCGCGCAACGAGAGCACGACGACGCCCGCGAATCCCAGAGCGATGCCGCCGACCGCGAGCGCGGAAGCGCGCTGCGTGCGCAGCACAAACAGCTCGCCGGCGAAGATCCATACCGGGATCATGGCGGAGATCACCGATGCGAGCCCCGACGCGACCCGCGTCTCTGCCCAGAAGAGCGGCGCATAGAGGCAGGCGAACATGATGAAGCCCAGCAGCGTCGCCGACCTGAACTGCCGCAGGCTCAGCGATGTCGTTCCCGCTGCGCGGCTCCAGAGAATGAGAAAGAGGCCGGCCAGCGTGAAGCGAAAGCCCGCGGCCAGGAACGGAGGCACCGGCGCAATGCCGTGCGGCGGTGCGACCAGTTCGCGAATCGCCAGGAACGATCCGCCCCAGAGAATATAGATAGCCGCGTAGGCGAAGAGCTTGCGGACGGGCATAAGTCAGAGTATCCCGGGACTGCCTGGAGCCCCCGGGACGCCGAGTCATTCTGCGAACGTCCACGAATTGCTTTGATACACTCAGGCTTCCCCGAAACTCAGGTGGAGGGATTCTGTGTCGACTGCGCAAGGTTTTCAGCCGTTCGTACCACCGGGCGAGACGCGGCCGGAGCTCACGTTCCGCGCGATTTTGCTGGGCTGCATCTTCGGTCTGATCTTCGGCGCGGTCACCGTGTATGTCGGCATCGAAGCCGGGCTTACCGTGGCCGCTTCGATTCCGATCTCGGTCCTTTCGATCAGCGTTCTGCGGGCGCTCGGCCGCGCGTCGATCCTCGAGAACAACATCGTTCAGACCACCGGCAATGCCGGACAGTCCATTGCGGCCGGCGTCATCTTCACCCTGCCGGCGCTCATCTTCCTCGGCTTCGATCTCGAGTACTTCCGTATCTTCGTCCTCGCCATGCTGGGCGGCTGGCTCGGCCTGCTCTTCATGATTCCGTTGCGGCGCCAGTTGATCGTTGAGGAGCACGGAAACCTAACCTACCCCGAAGGCACGGCCTGCGCCGACGTATTGCTGGCGGGGGAGCGCGGCGGATCCTTCGCGAGCCGCGTGTTCCTGGGGCTGGGATTGGGCAGCCTCTACACACTGTTCCAGAATGGCGACATTTTCGGAGCATGGCCCGATACTCCGAACTACGAGCCCGACCTTGGCAAACAACACATCCTGAAGGGCGGCGCGGTCCGGCTCGATGCCGTACCGGAATATCTGGGCGTGGGCTACATCATCGGCACCCGCGTGGCTGGCACCATGTTTGCCGGCGGCGTCTTCTCATGGCTGGTACTGATGCCGGCCATCTACTTTTTCGGCTCCCATCTGAGCGGGCCGCTTTACCCGGCGGTGAAGCCGGTGGCGCAGATGTCGCCGGGCGAAATGTGGTCGGCGTATGTGCGGCCGATGGGAGCGGGCGCCGTCGCCGCGTCGGGCCTGATCACCCTCATCAAAACCATCCCCACCATCGTCGGCGCGCTCAAAGCCGGCATGGGCAATCTCCGCAAAGGTGCCGCCGCGGCAGCCGGCAATGAGCGCACCGATCGCGATATGCCCATGTCGGTGGTGATCGGCGGCAGCGCGGTCCTGGTCCTGCTGACCTGGATCTTCCTGACGGTGAAGCCCGTACCCGGCGCCCAGACCGGGCTGCTCGCGAATCTCGCGGCTTCGCTGCTCATCGTGGTGTTCGGATTTCTGTTCGTGACGGTGTCGTCGAGGATTGTCGGGCTGATCGGCAGCTCAGCCAACCCCATCAGCGGCATGACGATCGCGACGCTGATGGCCACCGCCGCCGTGTTTCTGGTGAAGGGATGGACCGCTCCCGCCTATGGAGCGCTGGCGATTACGGTTGGCGGCGTGGTCTGCATCGCCTCCGCCAACGCCGGAGACACTTCGCAGGACCTGAAAACCGGATTCCTCGTGGGCGCGACCCCGTGGAAACAGCAACTGGCGCTGATGATCGGCGTCTGTGTCTCCACCTTTGCCGTAGGCGTCACCCTCAGCATGGTGAATCTCGGCTATGAGGAATTTCACCCCATGACCAAGGCGTGGGATATCAGCGCCGTCCATGACGGCGTGCAGAACCAGGGAACCTTCACGCGGAAGGAATTTCGCGTGACCGAGCCGGACAAGTCCACGCAGACGCTTGAAGGAAGCAATTACCTGCTGCTCAACTCGCTGGGCTCGCACGAGCTGGCCGACGGCAAGTATCTCTACAATCCCGCGACGAAGACCATCGAAGTGCAGTGGACGCAGGGCATCGGCAGCGAGAAAGCCGCCGCTCCTCAGGCGAGGCTCATGGCGACCGTGATCAACGGAATCCTTCGCCAGCAATTGCCCTGGGGCCTGGTGCTGCTGGGCGTCTTCCTGGTGATCGCCATCGAGTTGATGGGCGTTCGCTCGCTCACCTTCGCGGTCGGATCCTACTTATCGATCGCCACCACCTTTGCGATCTTCGTCGGCGGCATGGTGCGGTGGATGGTCGATCAGGCGGCCGCGCGAGCCGGCGAGCACGCCGAGGAGAGCGAAGTCAGCCCGGGCTCACTGTACGCCAGCGGCCTGATCGCCGCCGGCGGTATTGTCGGTCTGCTGGGCGTGGGTATGAAGCTCCTCGAGCGCGTCACCCATCGTGATAACCCGGTGCAGTTCCCGCACACTTTCCTGTCGCATGACGGGGTGTCGGTGCTGATGTTCGCGCTGCTGGCCTTTTCGCTCTACTACTTTGCGCGAAAGCCGCTCGCGAAGAAGTAGTCGACGATGGCCGGACGGCGGAAATTTCACGGCCTTCTCGAGCCGGACGGCACCAGCCTCGGCTGGACCATCGTTCGCGTGCCGTTTGAGCCCGTCGAGGTCTGGCCCAGGCGCAAAGGCCTGCGCGTTCGCGGATCGATCGCCGGGGTCGACTTCCGCACCTCGCTCTTCCGCACCCCGGCCGGCGATTGCGTGCTGCCGGTCAACAAACAGGTCCAGAAGAAAGCCGGCATCCGGCAGGGCAGTATGGCCGATGTGGCGCTGGAGCCTGATATCGAGGCAAGACCCGCAACGCCTGTGCCGCCGGAGCTGGAAAAGCTCCTGCGGCAGAACCGCGGGCTCCGCCGCTGGCACGACGCCCTGAGCCCTTACATGCGGAAATATATCGCCGCCGCCGTCGCCGAGCCGAAGAGTCCCGCCGCGCGGACCTCCCGCGCCGAGTTGTGGGCCGAGCGCATGATGCTGGCCATGGAAGGCGAGCACGTAACGCCGCCCATCCTCGAAGCCGCGTTCAACCGGCAGCCGAAGGCCAGGGAAGGATGGCAGGTGATGACACCCATCCAGCGGCGCGGCCATTTGCTCGGGATCTTCTATTGCCAGGGGCCGGAATCGCGCCGCAAACGGGCGGAAAAGGCTGTCGCCGCGGCGCTGCTCGCCCTCGAGAAGAGGCAATCCCATCCCCGGCGCGGCCGGTAGAGGCGCCGCGACGACACCTTCATCAGATCGCGCCGGTCCCGTGCGATTTCCATAGCCGGTGGAAAATGCGGTCGCAGGATCGGAACAAGGTCAGGCTAAACGTAAGGTAACGTTTACATCCTGGGGTATTTATGGATAACATCCCCTGGATATTGTGGCTATCCCCTGCCTGAGGGGTTGACGAGGTGATGAAGGCGAGCAGCGATAAATAATCGCCAAGGCACTTAGCCAGAAGGGCAATTTAGTAATGAGGAGAAGGAGATAGGAGGGGAAGACCGGAAGGGCTGAGAGAGGTTAGAAGTACTTCAGTAATCTAAGCTCTATATACTCTCTAAACACGTTTACAGGGATGCAATTCTGAATATAGCGACTATACTCCTGATTGTGGACGATGTCCACAAGGAATTCTCAAATTTTTCAGGGGTGATAAGGTCATGAAACTCGTCGTTCGCGCGCTCGTTCTCGGTGTTTTCGCTGCTGGTGCTTCCGCTGCTGTTGTTTCCTCTCACGCTGCCAACACCGTCGTTACTTCGACGCCGAGCCATCAGGTGTTGAGTGCCAATCTGCCGACGCCCAGCCAGGGCTGCCCTTCTCAGCTCAACGTTTGCGCGAAGTAGCTGATTACTCAGGTCACAAGCGTACCACGAAAGTTGCAGGATGCAACCCCGGCTCGCAGGAATTTTTGTTGAGCGGCCGGGAGAGCTGCGGTATCCTCTAAGTTCGCAAGAGGAAGATCATGGCTCACTTGCAAGACTTGCTGATACGGCTTGAACCGCTGCTCCTGCTGATCGCGGCCGTAGCGTTCGTCCGCTCCGGCTCCGCGCGCAAATATCCCGCGTTTGCTTCCTATTTCGCGATCCGCGGATTGTTTTGCATGGTCCTCGACGCGCTTGTCTGGAAAGGCGAGCCCAGGAACGGAACCATCCTGTACCTGGTTTATTATTTCGGCTTCTACCTCAACTACCTCGTCGTTTCCATCGCGATCTTCTTCGTGATTCAGGAAGTCTTCCGCAAGGTGATGGAGCCGGTGCCGGGTCTCCGCAGGCTCGGACTGATGGCGTTTCGCTGGGTCAGCGTTGTTTCCCTCGTCGTTTCCGTGGGGACCATCACTCTTTCCGCCAACACCCGCAGCGTGGGTCTCTTTTACATCTGCAAGCTCGGTCCCAGCCTGATGCGCTGTGTCACCATCATGGAGCTTTGCCTGGTCGCGTTCCTCGCGCTCACCATCCATGCGCTGGGCCGGTCTTTCCGCAGCCAGCTCTTCGGCATCGCCATGGGCTTTGGCCTGCAGGCTGCCATGGATCTGATCAACTCCGCTCTGATCGTGCGGTTCCCCGGCGCGCTGTCGCCGGTCAACACCGTTTCTCAGTTCGTCACCATGGGCGTGCTCCTGATGTGGGCCACCTACTTCCTGCTGCCGGAACCGGCCACGGAACGCAATATGATCGTGCTTCCGCCCACGTCGGTCATGGCGCGCTGGAATGCACTGGCCAAAGGCATCGGACAGACTCCCGAAGCTGCTGTGGCAACTCCGACGACTGGCTTCTTCCTGCAGGACATCGAGGGCGTGGTCGATCGCGTGCTCGCCAAGAACCCTGTCGTGACCAGCCGCTGACCCTGCCGCAGACCAGGACCCGAAAGCCCCGGAGATTTCCGGGGCTTTTTGCTGGTCGCGAATCGCTCCCCCGGGACCCGGAGCCAAACCGACACGTTTGTTCGCGGACCGGAGTTGGGGCAGAATAGATGCACTCCCCCCGCCAACCGAACTCCGCGCCGGCCGGCTGTAAAGCAAGCAAATCTGTGTCGTGTGCGGACGGGAAATGACGTCACTCTGAGATTGCGAATACCGGCATGCAGCCTTCCTTTTTGATCGCGCTCAACGTTCTCGTCCTGGCCGAGACTGTGCTCACCGTCAGCGCATTGGCTGCGTGCCTGCGCGCCGGTACGAAAAACCCTGTGCGCGAAATGCGGGATTACCTCATCGTGCGCGCTGCGAACGCGATCGCAACTGCCATTGTCCTGTTCTGGCCAGGCCAGGCTCTCCTCCGGTCAGTCCAAACCACGTTGTCCACCCTGATCTACTACTTTTGGTTCTGGAGCGCCGCTCTGATTCTGCTCTTTCTGGAAATGCGTGTGGCCGTGGGAGCGACCGCGGAATTCTTCAGGGGACTTCCTGGCGTTCAGGGGCTCGCGCGCATCGCCACACGCTGGGTCGCGATTGCCGGGATGATCGTGATGATCCCACTGCTGCTTGAGATCACTGTGAACTTCAACAACCGCGCGTATCTGCGGCTCATCCGCAGCTGGTGGTGCGTCTTTTCAGTCCTCCAGCTCGCGCCGGTCGTGCTCGCTCTGCTGGTTGGCGCCATCAGGAAGGTGCGCTGGAACAGCCGGCCGTTCGCCATACTCATCGGATTCGCCTTTGAGCCCTTCGTGCAGCTTGCGGGACCGTGGTCGTGGACCAGCAAAACTTCGATGCTGCAGATGGAGAACATCGCGCACGAACTCGCCTGCTGCGCGGCCGTGGCCTTGTGGACAATCAGCTATGCGCTTCCGGAGAATCCCACGGCTCTGGCTCGTTCCACCGCGGCGATGCTGCGCCTGGATGAACTGGCGCGGATGACCCTGCGCCGGAGCCGGCCGAGTGCTGAGGAATCCGCGCAGCGTGGCGCGCAACCCTGGCCGAAATACCGGCGTGATGCCTGGCCGGAAAAGTAAAAGCCGGACCCGAAGGTCCGGCCTGCGATGCAAAGCCTGAAAAGAGCTATTCTGCCGCGACGGGCTCGACCGAGACAAAGCGTCCGGTGCGTCCGCGGTCGGTGAACTTCACGCGTCCCGCGACCTTGGCGAAGAGGGTGTCGTCAGAGCCGCGCCCAACGTTGACGCCGGCCTTGAGCTTCGTGCCCCGCTGGCGAACGATGATGGAGCCGCCGGTGACCGTCTGACCGCCAAAAGCCTTCACGCCAAGCCGCTGCGCATTCGAATCGCGGCCGTTTTTTGAGCTGCCTAATCCTTTTTTGTGTGCCATGTGCCTGTTCCTGAGGGTCCGCGCCCGGCGGACGAAAATTGCCGCTTACGCGGTGTAGCTGTTGCCGTCCACCTGAATTTCGCTGATGCGCACCTGGGTGAAGTTCTGCCGGTGTCCCTGCAGCTTCTTGTACTGTTTCTTGCGCTTGAAGTGGAAGACCAGAATCTTGTCGCCGCGCCCTTCGCCCACGACGGTGCCCAGCACCTTCGCCGACCGCGGCTTGACCAGCGAGCCCGACTCGCTCGAGAAGGCGAGAACGTCGGCAAACTCGACAGATCCGTTCTCCGCTGTTTCGAGCGATTCGACCTTAAGCACGTCGCCGGGTGCGACCCGGTACTGCTTGCCACCTGTGCGAATGACCGCGTACATATAACCTCCGGCGCCCGCGACAAGAATCACCGGATACCCGGCGGGCGCGCTTGCTGAATCTGAGCTGGGCGGAATCCTTAACGTCTCCCGAAGGAGAGGCCCCGGAGACACACGGGACGGGCAGAATCGCCAAACCAATTTAGTGTATCGGGAACCGCGGGCAGGGTCAACCGGAAGGGCTGGCAATGCGGCGAAAGAAGGCGCCGGGGCGGCTCAGACCGGGGCAGCCCCGAGGAGAATCCTACCGGTTGCTCCCGCCGGTCGTCTTGCCCCAGCGGTAGATCAGTTCCGCATAGCCGAACTGAATGTTCGGGCCCGTGGGATAGATCGCCCGGACCACGGTCTTTCCCCACCCGTAACCATAGTAGAGGTTGAAGCTGAAGTGCCTGCTGGTTTGCCAGTCCGAGCTGATGTCCCACACGGACGCGAGCGAGGTGTGGCCGTTTCCCGGGCGCGGGGTGAAGCCGAAGACCTTGCTGTCGAACGCGCCGCCGCCCTGGTACCAGTCGTCTTTGCCTGACGTGAGCTGGAGCCAGTGCAGATCGCTGCGCAGCTCCAGTTTCTTCGCCGGCTTGTCGATCAACTGCACAAAGTCATCGGTGCTGTTCATGAAGTTATAGAACGGCAGGCGCGCGTAGACCCGGGGCGTGGGCGCCACCTGGAAAAAGGTGTTGTGCGTGCCGTCGCTCGGATTGTTGTCCCCCGTCGTCCGCATCCATCCGCCGCGCAGCCAGGGATTCGTCGGAGTGTTCATGCGGTAGCCGCCTTCGAAGGTCGCAGCGCCGGCGCTGTCGCTCTGCGTGCCCCAGCTTCCATTCTGAAAGGCGCCCCAGAACAGGAAGTCGAAAGTTCCCGGTCCCGCCGGAGCGGTGGCCATGAGATCGCCGCCATACGTGCCGAGGTGAATGTTGTCATGATCGGCCTGGCGGACCGCGAGCGGGCGATTGTCGCCCTTCGTGACGTTGGTGCGGCCGTCGTGATAACCGATGGCAAATCCTCTGGCGATGATGTGGCCCTGGGCAGCGCTGCGGGAGTACGCCAGATACTGCAGATCCACGTTGATCTCCGGGTTGGCGTTCATGTTGAACACGCCCTGATCGGCGCGCGCCGCCATCGCTGTCACGTCCCAGTTGCCCGATCCGAAATGAAAGTCGCCGCCGTCGAAGCTGCGCTGGGCGTTGGAGAAGCCGAAGTTGCCGATCAAATGTTGCTGCATGCGGTTGTTCTGCAGCCAGAGCATCTCCTGGTCCTTCGGATGCAATTCGACACCGTCGAAGAATTCAAAGCGGCCGAGGCGCAGACTCTTGTCAGCGCCCCATGAGTAGCGCGCGAAGCCCTGCTTGAACGACACCGCGGCAGGATAACTGTTGTTGCCGCTCGAAGCGTAGTAGGTTGCGCCAATGCCCATCTGCCCCTGAGCGGTGACCGACGAAACGGAATTGCTCGGCGCATCGAGCACGGCGGCCATTTCCATCTCCAGTTCCCAGTCCCACGCGCCGTTGCGCTGGGTAACGCCAGCGCGCAAGAGCGACTGCAGGTAGCGGTACTCGTCTTTGTACGGAGGTGCAGCAAACCACTTCCAGGCATCGCCGCGAGCGCGTTCGTAGACAAAGTAATTCGTCGATGGGGAAGCGGCTTTCGCCGGCGCTGAAGCCGGGAGAGCGCTGGACGAAGGCAGCGCCGATTCAGGAGCGCTCCCAGCCTCGGGAGTGTCAGAGACGAGAGTTTGCGCGCTCAGGGCGCACGTAGACAAAGCCATGCAGAGCAATGCAGCGGAGGTCTTGCGCATAGGTTCGGCAAGAATCACCGGAGAGGACGCAGTGGGTCAACCAACCAAAGATGGATTTCCGTTTCCGCCCTGGCGTCCGAAGCTCACGTCCGCAGGCCTCCATCGAAAGTTGGAGAGGAAGTCCCATCCGCACGGCGAAGACACCGGTTATGCCGATTCGCTAGAGTGAGCAACGTCCCCGGGCCCCCATAAAACCAGAACGATTCGAATTCCCAATTGCAGGAGACCACCCTATGGCTGCATCCGTCCCCGGTACCGCCGGCATGGCTCTGCCTTCCGCGCCGCCCATGAGCTTTTCAGAGAAGCTCAACAGCCGGTGGCACGAGCGTGCTCTCTACGCGTTTATGTTCATTGTTCTCGGGCACTGGGGTGAGCATCTCGCGCAGGCCTATCAGATCTGGGTGATGGGCTGGCCGGCTTCCCGGGCAAACGGCATCCTCGGCCTCTGGTATCCCTGGCTCATCAAGTCAGAAGCGCTCCACTACGGTTATGCGCTGGTGATGCTGATCGGTCTTTGGATTCTGCGCAAGGGATTCACCGGGCGCAGCTACACCTGGTGGATGATTGCTTTCTGGATTCAGTTCTGGCACCACATCGAGCATTTCCTGCTGATCTCGCAGGCGACGCTGCACCACAATCTCTTCGGGCGGCCGGTGCCCACGAGCATCGTTCAGCTCTTCGTCCCGCGCGTGCAGCTTCATCTGTTCTACAACTCGATTGTTTTCGTCCCCATGGTGATCGCCATGTACTACCACATGTTTCCGCCGGAAGGTGAGCCGCACACGGCTGTCTGCACCTGCGCATGGCACACCGGCGAGAACGAAGAAGCGGAGATCCCGGCGTAATGGACGAAGCGGTGCAGGCAGTGGGGCCCAAAACCAGAGTCGGTTTCCTCCAGGGTCGCCGGTGGGCGACCCTCACTTTTGCGCAGCCCGCGATGTTGACCGTCTTCGCTGCGCTGTCGACGGTGGCAGGCTGCCGGGCCAGGCCGGCTGCGGGAGCTTCACTGCCCATCCACACTGAGATTGCGCCACAGCCGGTCCGCGTCGGCGAAGCGACCGTCACGATTACGGGGATCGTGGATGGTCTGAAGGAACCTCTGGCTGGGGTGCGCATCCAGGTCGAAGGCGATATGGCGCATCCGGGCATGGCGCCGGTGTTTGCCGACGCGAAAGAGATCGCGCCGGGGACGTATCAGGCGCAACTGAACCTGAATATGCCGGGCGACTGGGTCGTGCTCGAGCACATCCGCCTGGCAGACGGCACCAGAATCGAACGGCAACTGGATGTGAGGGGAGTCAAAGCGCAGTGACACGGATGCCCGGCGCGGTCGCCCAACCGGAAGACGATCTGGAAGAAGGAGAGCTGGCCGAAGCGCCGCCCTTCGACCTGCTCCATGTCCCCGTCATCGGCGCCTTCCTCCGCTGGCGTCATTCGCGCACGTTCCTCGCGATTCCGCTCCTGGCCGTGAGCATCGTGATGATCCTCCAGGGGCTGCTGGGGCCAGCGCTCTCTCCGAAAAACCTTGCGACAGTCCTCACCTGGGTGCACTTTCGCGGAGCGCTCGTGCTGGCCCTTCTGCTGGCGGGAAACCTCTTCTGCCTGGCTTGTCCCTTCATGCTGGTCCGCAATGCGATGCGCAAATTTGTGACGCCGCGCTTCACCTGGCCGCGCGCCCTGCGCAATAAATGGATTCCCGCCGCGCTGATCGCGCTCATCCTTTTCAGTTACGAACTGTTCAGTCTCTGGTCGTCGCCATCGCTGACCGCCTGGGTGATTGTCGGCTATTTTGTCGCGGTGCTCGCCGTGGACGGCCTCTTCAAACACGGAGCGTTCTGCAAATATGTCTGTCCCATCGGACAATTCAACTTCGTCGCCGCCACCGCATCGCCGCTCGAGGTGTCTGTGCGGGATCGCGAGGTGTGCGACACCTGCGGTACGAAGGACTGCATTCGAGGCCGTCGTGCTCCTGGCTCCGATCTGGTGATTTTCCAGCGCGGGTGCGAGCTGGCGCTCTTTCAGCCGGCCAAGGTCGGCAACATGGACTGCACCTTCTGCCTCGACTGCGTCCACGCCTGCCCCCACGACAACGTCGGTATGCTGAGCCGACTGCCGTCCGCCGAACTCATGAGCGATCCGCAGCGCTCGGGCATTGGATTCTTCTCGCGCCGCAAGGACATTGCCGCCCTCGTCATCGTTTTCTGCTTCGGCGCGCTCATGAACGCCTTCGGCATGGTGAGCCCCGTGTACACCGTCGAGACCTGGCTGGGGCGCGTACTCCACATTCAGCAGGAAGCGCCGATTCTCGGAATGCTCTTCGCCATCTTCCTCGTGATCGAGCCGGTCATGCTGCTCGGCGGAGCCGCAGCGGTCGCGCGCGCGTGGGCCGGTCTTAAAAGCGGATGGCTCGCCGTCGCGGTGCGCTATACGTATTCGATCGCGCCGCTCGGCTTCGGCATGTGGCTCGCGCACTATGGCTACCATTTCTTTACGGGTCTCTACACCATCGTGCCCGTGACGCAAAACGCGCTGGCTGAACTGGGTTGGCCGATCCTGGGCGATCCGCGCTGGACGCTGGTCGGGCTGCCTAAAACCGTAGTCGAGCCGCTCGAGTTCGGCTTTCTGCTGCTCGGCCTCGCCGGCTCGCTGCTGATCGCGTGGAGGCTCGCCGAAGACGACAGTGAGGAACACGCGCTCCGCGCGTTTTCTCCCTGGGCGGTGGTTTGCCTCATTCTCTTCGCGGCCTCGGTTTGGCTGATGCTGCAGCCGATGGATATGCGCGCAACCATGATGGCGGGGTAGCGAGTGACTGAACTGAAGATGCGGAAGCCGATGGCAGGGCACAGAGCCGCATGGCTAACCCTGCTTCTTATGGCGCTGAGCGCCGTGCCGGCGTGGGCGCACATTGGACCGCCCTACCCGATCATGCAGAACCGGAAGATCGGTCCGCTGAAGATCGAGGTCTGGAGCAATCCCGATGTCGGCGTCGGCAGTTTCTTTGTGGTCATCGATCCGCCCCGAGGCGCCTCGGTTCCCTCCGATATCAAAGTGCAGGTTGCCGTGCAGCCAGTGAGCAAGCGGCTGCCCGAGGCAATCTACGGAGCGTGGCGCGAAAAATTGAAAGACCGAGTTGAGTTCAAAACCGTTGCCCCGTTCGACAAGGAAGAGATGTGGCACGTGCGGGTCATCCTTGCGAGCGCCGCGGTGAGCGGTGAGACCGACACGGACGTGATGGTGACACCGACCCTGCTGGGGCGCTGGAATCTGCTGCTCTTCCTCTTGCCTTTTCTCGGTGTGGGATTCCTGTGGTTCAAAGCGGTGAGCGTACGGCGAAAAAGCAGGAAGAGAGGCCGCAGAAAAACGGCGCCGGGTGTTGCCCCAGCGGCCGGGGAAGTCCCGAAGGAGCCGGTGGGGGTTATTCGCTGAAATCTGTTGCAAATTGCCGTTTCAAAGGTGCGCTTCGGTACGCTATGTTCAGAGGGGCTCACCCGTACCGCGAATCGATGCGACTTGTTTCCACTCAGGCCGGAAAATCCGCGAGCACTGCCGCGCTTGCAGCGGCCGCTTTACTGGCGACGGGCTGCCATCGCGATCTGCCCAGGCCGCAGTCGATGCGTTACACACAGTTCGTACAGGCCTTTTATGTGGGCCTGGCGGCGATGCAGGTGGGCAACGACGCCCGCGCCGAAGACTCGCTGCATGAGGCCACCGATCTCGCTGCGGGCGAACCTGCCGCCTGGGCCGACTGGGGCCTGCTCGCGCTGCGCCAGCGCAATTACGACCAGGCGAAGCAGCGCCTCGATCGTGCCGCGTCCCTTGCCGGAAGAAACGCGCGCATCGAGTACATGCTGGGACTGCTCGAAAGCGATCGCGGCAATTCCGGCACAGCCATCGACGATTTCCGTCAGGCCTCTGCGCTCGATCCGAAGAACCCGCGCATCGCCTACTCGCTCGCCCTCGAGATCGAACGCCAGGGCGCGCCCGGCAGCGAAGCGCAATTCGAGCAGATCATCCAGCAGATTCTCGCCGCCCAGCCGAACAATCTCGCCGTGCTGCTGGAACTAAGCCGCATGGCGGCCAAGCGCGGAGACGCGGCGACGCTGCACTCCGCGGTGACGGCCATTGCGGCCCAGTCATCGAACTGGCCGCAGGATGCGCAGCAGCGGCTGAAGGATTTGCGGGCAGCGGCAACGAGCGGGCCTCCGCAGATGGCCGCGACGCGCAGCATCTTCCTCAAAAATGTGCTGATGCAGCTGCCCGCCTTTCGCAGCGATCTCGCCGTCATTCACGCAGAGCCCGGCGCGGAGGCGCCGCCCTTCGAAGCATTCCTGCGGCTGCCATCGCCCGAGTCGCACCCGGCCGAGCCGGATATGGCGATGCAGTTTGTCCCCGAGCCGCTGGCCAATCCCCATCACCAGGATTGGGATTGGATCGGCGCGGTATCCTTCGACGACACGCGCCTCCCGCTGGTCGTCACGGCGAATGCGAAGACGATCCAGCTTGCCGGCGGCGCGGCTTATCCCTTTCCCAGCGGACCGCATGCCATTGCACCCGGGCCGGAATCCGTCCTGCCCATCGACTTCAATTACGACTTCAAAACCGATTTGGTGCTCGCCGGCGCCGGTGGCGTGCGCTTTCTGCGCCAGGATGCGAATGCCGGTACGGGTGACAATGCCTCGCCGCAATTCACCGACGTGACCGCGCAGACCAAGCTTCCGTCGGCGATCTTGAACGGCAATTGGACGGGCGCATGGGCGGTGGATATTGAAGCCGACGGCGACCTCGACATCGTGCTCGGCGCGGCGAGCGGCCTGCCCACCGTGCTGCGTAACAATGGAGACGGCACCTTCACGCCCATCCATCCCTTCGCCGGAGTCTCCGGCATCGAGCAATTCGTCTGGGCCGATCTGGACGGCGACGGCAACCCGGAGGCGGCGCTCATCGACAGCGCGGGCAAGCTGCATGTCTTTCACAACGACCGCGCTGGAAAGTTCACCGAGGTCGCCAGCCTTCCCCAGCTTGGCAGCATTGCGGCCATCGCTGCAGCCGACACCCGCCACAGCGGCAGCCTTGATCTGCTGGCGGTCACGTCGACCGGAAGCATCGATCGCCTGGTGAATGACAACGGCACCTGGACGACGACGACCCTGGCGCAAGTCCCGGATTCCGCGAAAAACCTGAACGGAGTGGTGCGGTTGAAAACGGCGGACCTCGACAACAACGGCGCCGTCGACCTCATCCTCGCAACGCAAAACAGCGGCGGCCTCGTCTGGCTCGGCAATCGCGACGGCGGCTTCGTGCTCATGACTCGCCCGGCCGATCCCGCCCACTTCTTCGACGCGGTCGACGTTGACAACACGGGACGGCTCGACCTGCTCGGCCTCGATGCAAACGGCCAGCCCGTCAGAAGCGTGAATCACGGCACGAAGACCTACCACTGGCAGGTCGTTCGCACCCGCGCCGTGCAGGCCACCGGCGATCAGCGCATCAACTCCTTCGGCATCGGCGGCGAGGTGGAGATTCGCTCCGGCCTCCTGCTCCAGGCGCAGCCCATCACCAGCCCCAGCGAGCACTTCGGCCTCGGCGAATGGACCCAAACCGACGTCGCGCGCATCCTCTGGCCGAACGGAACCGTCAACGCCGAATTTCAGATGAAGAGCGACCAGGAAGTCCTCGCGCAACAGCGCCTCAAAGGTTCCTGCCCCTTCCTCTTCGCGTGGAACGGCCAGTCGATGCAATTTGTGAAGGACACCGTGCCGTGGGGATCGGCCATCGGGCTGCGCATCAACGCGCTCGGCTCGGCGCGCATCGCGGCCACCGAAGAGTGGTACAAGATTCCGCGCGCCGATCTCGTCCCGCGCGATGGCGCCTACGATCTGCGTATCACCGGCGAGCTGTGGGAGACCTATTACTACGACTGGCTCCAGATGATGACCGTCGATCATCCGGCCGGGACCGAGGTCTTCACCGATGAGCGCTTCGTCGTCCCGCCGGTGAAGCTCGGCATTACCGTGACCGACGAGCCGCATCCCATCGCCCACGCAGTCGACGATCGCGGCGACGACGTGACCGAAATCCTGCGCGACCGCGACGGCAAATATCTGGACACGTTCGGACGCGGACAATATCAGGGCATCACTCGCGACCACTTCGTCGAAATCGACCTCGGCAACGATGTGCCGCAGAGCGGACCGCTGTATCTCATCGCGCGCGGCTGGGTGCACCCGTCGGACTCTTCAATCAACGTTGCGCTGAGCCAGGGGCATCACGAGCAGCCGCAGCCGCTGAGCCTTGAGGTTCCCGACGGACGCGGCGGCTGGATCACGGCGCGTCCGAATCTC
>DATJTG010000064.1:0-9132 GCA_035503555.1 Acidobacteriaceae bacterium
CTACGTGCTCCACACGCCCAGGAAGCTTGTCCTTAATCCGCAACCACTGCGCTTCACTCAGTTCATAGCGGCTTGGTGCCATGGACCCAGGACACCAGGTTTTTCTCCCGCTGCAAAGTCTATATGTGGATACGCCCTAGCCGGGATGGAAAATCCGTTTTCCCGCAGGCCTGTATATCCGCGCCGCGGACGCGCGCCCGCAGCCCCTCGGCCGCCAAATTCTCAGTAGGCCCACCATGGCGCTGCCGGCGCCCCTGACGGCACGCTCTGGCCGTCGATGGAGCTGTACACGTTGACGCCGTAAAAGAACGGCAGGCCCCAGTCGAAGCCATAGCCTGTGGGTTGCAGGCCGGCTAGCCCGGGAAACACCGAGTCCGACGCCGAACTCCCGCTGAACAGCGACTCCGCATTGTCCACCGTGAAGCTGGTCTGTTTGGAACTGCCATTCTGTCCCTCATTCGTCGCGGACAAGCTGTCGGAGTTCGTCGGGCAATAGAACCCGGTAAAGTTGCCGGCGGCCGTGTTTCCACATTCCGGCAAATTGGTCTCGTTCGGGAAATACAGCCCATTCGATCCGCTGTCGATAAAGCTTCCCCCGGAGCAATTCTGGCTGAGGTTCGACGGAAGCGACGTTCCATCGAATACCGTTGTGAATTCGTCGCAATTGAGCGTGAACACCGTCGCTGTGTTCGGCAGCGCGTTGTTCGATTCCGTTCCAATCCCAAACACCAGCGACCCCGTCAGCGAGGCTTCGGAAGTGCCCGAAACGGCCGGCAACTCCACGATCACGCCGTTGTTGTCCGTCGGGAACAGCGCCACAGGATTCACGACCTGATTGGCGACCGCGACATACGATGCAGCGCAGCTTCCGCCCGGGCACGTGTAATACACATCGGGGATCGGGGTCACACCTGACGACGGATCGCATGCGCTGCCGCCGTCGTAATAGCAGTCGGTCGGCTCGCTGCCCACGCCCAGAATCCCGTTCGCGCCCAGCTTCGCCGCCGTGTTCTCGTTGTCGGAGCCGCCGTTCGAGCAACTCGATGGGACGCCGGTATTCGAATCGCTGATCACCTGGATCGACGCCTTCGACGCCGTCTCTCCGCCCATGGACACGTCGGCCTGCTGCACCGGGCCCCACAGATACGATCCGTCGACAAAGTTCACGCAGTTGTACGCTGCCGAGCCGTTCGCAGCGTTCACGCTGGGCAGATTCAGCGAACTCACCTCCGACTGGAAGACCCGCAATCCTACCGATCCCGTATCCACCAGCAGACCGCCGATGGTCACGCAGTTTGAGGTGCTGCCGGGCGCGCACAACGTCGCCGAGGCAAACGCGGCGTTCTCGTAGTTCACGCCGCCTGTCTGGTTCACGGTCGGCCCGCCATTCACCGTAAGCGCAACGACGTTCGTTCCGCTGCCACCGGTGCCACCGCTGCCTCCGCTGCCGCTGCCGCCGGAGCCGCTGCCACCGCTGCCTCCCGTCGTTCCCGTCCCACTGCTGCCGCCGCATCCGGCCGCCAGGCCGGCGCTCACCAGCAGGCAAAAAAAGAAAGAAATCCTGCGCACTGCGAACCTCCTACTGAATCTCCGCGGCGGTCACGCCCCGCGGCAGCGCATTCGGTAAATACGCGCGCCCCGCGTAGGCCCGCATGTGTCCGCTCATCTGCACCACCAGGTCGCCGGTCTGCAGATTCATAGGGCGGCGTCCATACTGGTGCTCCTGCGCTGCCAGGGCATCGGTGTACTCCTGGAAATACGTGCCGAGAAGCTGCTGCAACTGCGGCATGAACTGACCGTGCCACGCGATGGCAAATACCTTCCCCTCGGGCGAAACGAACTCGTTGACGACCGTGCCGCTGGGCGCGGATATTGCGTGCACCGTGTAGTTCTCGTGCTGGTTTACCTGCACCGCCGCGTTCATCTGCACGCGATCGGATTCCACCGAAGCGGCATTGCCGCCCAACGATGCCCACGCGGCCATGGGCGACGCCATCAGCACGGCGCCGGCCAGCGATACTGCCCAGCGCAGGACCGGGAAATGTTTGCCCGCCGAAATCTTTTTGCTCACGTTTGTGCTCACAATTCTGCTGCGCTCCTCACGGCTGTGCCGCATAGCCCTACTGGGATTGGCCCGGCTGCCGCCGGGGTTGTCCTGACCGGGCGCGGCCCCATCCATCACGCAGCAAAGTCTTGAAATTGCTGACGTATTGAACTAGACGAGGGCTGCCTGAAAACGTTGCACCGGGGCAGCACAAGCCCATCCAAAAGATAGCCATGGTAACGAACCGCGGACTCCGCCCTCAGGCTTCCGCCCTCCGCTTTCCGATCCGTCATCCGCAACATCGGCGTGCCCCGAGGGCGCACGTCCCAATGCCGGCCGCTCCACCCTGGCCCTGCTTTACTGCACCGTGCCCTGCGGCCTCAGCCGATTCAATTCCAGCGCGCACGCCACCGCGTTCAGCGCCGCCAGCCGCAGGTTGTCGAACCCCGCCCACAGCCAGAATCGGTTCGTCTCGGCCGCAGCTCCGCCGCTCTCGGGACGAACGCGCACCAGGATATGCGCCTGCCCCGCCACGGTCAGGTTGGTTGGCGGATCCGACTCAGCCGTCACAATCTCCACGTGCTCGCCCGCCAGCGCCGCTTCCAGCGCATCCACAGACGTCTTCTGCTCCAGTTCCAGCGCGAGCGAAATTCCGTAGCCATGAAATACCGGCGCGTGCAGCAGTTGGATCCCCGCGTCTCGCCCCAGCAGCGCGCAATGCCGCTTGATCCGCGTCTCGCTGGCGGCGAGGGAATACCGCGCCGACTCGCCGAATACCGGCGTCACGTTGAATGCAACCTGGGTGTCGTACACCTGCTTCGGCAGATCCGTAAAGCTCAGCAGCTTCACGGTTTGCTGGTGCAGTTCGTCCATCGCGGCGCGTCCGTACTCCGATGCGGGCTCCAGCACGGTGGCTGCCGCGCAACGGATCGGCCCCAGCTCCGCGGCCCGCGTCAGCAGCAGCGACAGCGCCACGGCCACCCCATGGGCAGGCACCACAGCACGCGTTTCGAGGCCTGGCCCGCTTTGCGCCGCCGGCGCCTCCGCATCCTCGATCCACGGAGCGCGCACCAGCACGCCTTTTTCTTCTTCCAGCGCGCCCGAGATGTCGACGATGCTCGCGCCCGCGCGGCTCGCCGCCTGCCAGTGCTTTTTCGTCAGCGCTTCATCGCCGGCAAAGAAGACAAATTCCGTCCGTTCGAACGACGACGGCTCGATGCGCTGGATGAACGTCACTTCGTCGCCCACGGCTTCAAGCGTGCCCAGTTCGGCTTCGTCGTCCATCAGGACGAAGTCCGCGTCGCCGAACGGCGAATCCGCCAGCGCGTCATTCAATTCCCGCCCGCGCAGCGAGCCTGCGCCTACAATTGCAATTCTCTTAAGTTCGGTCATGCGTTAGGACCCTGATAGGAAGATGCTGCCGGCTGCCCCTGCGCCCTCGGATGGCGCCGCCGCCAGGAATATGCCAGTCGCGCCACAACGCCCGAAACCAGGTACCCGATCGCCAGCAACAGCAGTACCTCGCGCGAAAAGAACACCAGCAGATAGATGCTCACGCCCAGAAAGACGACCCATCGGAACGGCTGCCGCGCGGTGAGATTGATCTCTTTGCCGCTCCAGAACCGCCAGGTGCTCACCATGAGGAATCCCACAAACCCCACCAGAACCGACCACACCAGCGCTATCCATCCATTAAAAACCGGCAATCCGATAAAAGCGTGGACCACCGCAGCCACAATGCCGGCGGCTGCCGGAATCGGCATGCCCACAAAGTATTTTCGCCCGGGGCGCCCTGGATTCTTCGGCTGCGGATCCACGCTGATGTTGAACCGCGCCAGACGCGCCGCTCCGCAGAGCAGAAACAGAAAGCAGACGAACGCGCCCAGCTGAATCAGCTTCATCCGGAAGTCCGCGTCCATCGTCTCCGGCAGCGAGCGGAACCCCCAGGCAAAGGCGAGAATGCTGGGCGCCACGCCAAACGTGATCACATCGGCGAGCGAGTCGAGTTCTCTGCCGAATTCGCTCGCCGTGTCGGTCATGCGCGCGATGCGCCCGTCGAGGGCGTCAAACGGAATCGCGAATCCGATCGCCAGCGCCGCAAGATCGAAATGGTGCGGAGCCAGGGCCAGGCCGTCGGGGCCCTGAGCCGCCAGCGCCGCTCCATCCAGGCTCTGCGTGATCGCGAAAAATCCAGCCCCGATATTGATCGCCGTGAAGAATGACGGCAGGATGTACATCCCGCGTGGCTTGCGCCGGCGGCGCATACCCCGGCCAGGAAGATCGAGTTGCTGGCCTGGATAGCTCATCGCGTATTCATCTCCTCGCCCGCCGAGGCAAACAGGATCTCCGGATCCGGCGCCGGTACGCGAGCCAGCACGCTGGCGGCGCCGCGCACGCGGTCGCCCACCTTCACCACCACATCGGCCTCGCCCGGAATCACGATATCCGTGCGCGAGCCGAATTTAATCAGCCCCACGCGCTCGCCACGCTTCAACCGGTCGCCCTGTTTCTTGTTGAACACGATGCGGCGCGCCAGCAGGCCCGCAATCTGCGTAAAGCTGACCGTATATCCCTCGGCGCATTCCACCACCGCCTGATTGCGCTCATTGCGCTCGGCGCACACCGGGTTCATCGCGTTCAGGAAATCGCCCTTCGTGTACTGGACGCCGCGGATGACGCCCTCGACCGGCGACCGGTTCACATGCACGTCGAACACGCTGAGAAAGATGCTGATCCGGTAACGATCGCCACCAGGGGTTTTGATTCGCGCCACTTCGGTTACTTTGCCGTCGGCCGGCGATACGATCAGCCCCGGCTCCTGCGGGATCGCCCGCTCCGGGTCGCGGAAGAACCAGAGGAAAAACGCCGCCAGCAGCAGCGGCAGCACCGCCCAGCCCCAGTGGCTCGTCGCCAGACCAAGGGCGATGGCCACACCGATGCCCGCCAAACCGTAGAAGTATCCGTCACGAACCATGAGCAGGAGAAACGCGCCCGGGATTTTTGGGCTCTCCTCATTCTAGAGCGAGCGCGTTGAAAGACAAAGGGATGGGCCTCAGGGCCAGATTCGGGGACAGAGAGAGACAGAGACAGGGAATTCGGGGTAGAGCACCCACACGGGCTATGCGGGCGCGTCACCATCGGCGGGGCGCGCCGCAACCAGACAGAGGATCGGAAGATTTGCGGCCGCGTCAGGCGGCGCTGAAAGCACGCTGCTGGCCTCTATGGTGGGCCAGCTGATCTTTGATGTGGAGTTTGAGCTTCTTCAGGCGGACTTCTTCGAGTTGCTCATCTTCAGAGAGCCACGGTTTTTGCAGAAGTGCTTCCAGCTTCTCCGAATAGTGACGGTGCTGATCTTCCAGGCGGCGTATTTCCTCACTATCCGGCTGACCGTTCGCTTCCAGATCCATAAGCGACACCTCCGATGCGGGATTCGAGCCTCCCGGCGGAGCCGGCAAACCGCTTCGCCGGTCGGATTCAGATTACCCTAGCACTGCGATGCAGGACCTTCAACCTCTTTATCGGTGGAAATCGAAACCGTGGGAGAAACCGCGGTAACCAACGTTCCGAGCAGCAGAGCATCCTCCTCGGGATTGCGATAATAGCCCGCGCGCCGGCCCTCCTCGGCAAACCCGAGACTCCGATAGAGCATCTGCGCCGCGATATTCGAAGCCCGCACTTCAAGGCCCATTTTCCGCGCTCCGCGTGCGGCCGCCCACGACATCGCTGCTTCCAGCAACGCGCGGCCCACGCCGCGCCGCCGCGCTCCCGGATCCACCGCGATGGTGTCCAGCTCGCAACGATTTTCCATCCCATCCGGCAAAAGCGTCGCCGCCGCAAATCCGACCGGACGGCCATCCGCCTCCATCGCAATAGCCAGCCGCTGCAGGCGCGTCCCTACCTCCGGCTTGAGATACGCGCCGTAGTCAGCCTCACGCCACTGCGGAGCCTCGGGCGAGGCTGCGGCAATCGCGATCGCCGCAGGCAGATCCTCCGCGCGCATGGGCCGCAAAACGACCGCTATCTCTTCTTCGCGGCTCATGAATCCGTCCCTCGCAACCTCGAACCTCTGCCCTGAAACCTGGTCTTCACCGTTGCCCATGCTGCGCGAAGATCTCGGCATCCGAGCGGCGCAGATAGTTACCGTCAAGCGTGGCCGCGTCGTCGAACTGGCTCGCCCGCAGCCGCGGCAGCGCGAATGCGAGAGCGTCCACCGCCGTCGGGGGAGGAACCAGGGTTGCGTCGGGAGCCAGCTCCCCGGCCGAGCGCTCGCACACCGCCAGATCGCCGCCCAAAGTGGTGGAAAGTTGGACGAAGTGGTTCCGAGTGAGAAGCCGCTCGCTCGGCTCCGCTCCGTATTCGCCCACGTAGAACTCGCCGCGGCTGGCGTCGAGCGCTGCCGCGGGTTGGCCGGCCTTGTGCGCCAGTACCGCCAGCCGCGAGACGGCGAGCAGCGGCGTGCCGTGCAGTTCCGCGAGCCCTTTTGCGGTCGCGAGGCCGATGCGGATGCCCGTAAAGCTTCCGGGCCCGTTCGTGACCACAATGGCAACGAGATCCGCGACGCGCGCGCCCGTCGCTTCCAACATCTCGTGAATCGTCGGCGCCAGCCGCGCCGAATAGGTCTTGCCCGCAATGCCGGTCATTGCCACGCGCTCCACGCCGTCGCCCTCGCGCCGCGCCAGCGCCACAGTCCCTACGGGCCCGCACGTATCGATGGAGAGAAGCATCACCAGCGTTCAGCGTACAGCGTTCAGGTCAAAAACCGGGAGCGGGGAGCCGGATCCGAGATCCCGAAGCTGGATATTTGTCACTCCGGCGAAGGGTTTTTCGGGAAGCGGAGAACATTGCGCACGCCGAGGATGCCGATTGTCAAACATCCCAAAGACGACGGGACACAGATCAGCCCCACAAAAACCATCAACGACAGGAGATCGCCACCTCGGGCTACGATCACCCCGGCGTCGGCGATGAACAAACCCATAGCGAGAAAAACCAGCGAGAAGATCGTGAACCCAGCACGCTGCAGGATTGTCAGATTTTCTCCATTTTTCAACCACGCCCGGTTAAAGGACGGCGTTTCTCGCTCCGCTTTGCGTAGAGGGTCATGTTCCTGCGGTCCGATGAGAGCGGTGTGCTGGTGCTGGTGATCGTTCATTGTCCTTGTCTTTGTATCGGTTCGTGGTTTACCCGACGGTTGCGCTCCGCTGACTTGCTAACTCGCTGACTCGCGGACTCGCTGCTCCTGGACGATTTCCAGCAGCACGCCCCCGGCGCTTGTCGGATGCACGAAAAAATACAGGTGCCCGCCCGCACCCACCTGCACTTCCTCTGAAATGAGCCGCGCGCCCTGCGCCTTCAACGAGGCCAGCGTCGCGCGAATGTCGTCGACGTGCAGCGCCACGTGATGCAGCCCCTCGCCACGCTTCGCCAGAAACCGGCCCACCGGCGACTCTGCCGAAAGCGGCTCCAGCAGCTCGATCCGCCCCTCGCCGGCCGGAATCATGGCCGTGCGCACCCCCTCGTGCTCCACGGTCTCCTCATGCGCGACAGAGAGCCCCAGCGCCTCGTAGAGACGCCGCGCCTCCGCGATGCTTTTCACCGCAATGCCGAGATGGTCGATGGATGCCACAGCCGTAAGGGTACAGCGTTGAGCGCTTAGCGAAAAGCTCTGAACAGACTTCTGGCGCTAACCGCCAGCTGCTAACCGCTAACCGCTAACCGCTAAACGCTAAGCGCTAGCCTTTCCACCAAAGCCCACGGATCCTCCACGCCCTCCACCACCCTTCGTGCGTGCGCGTCCAGCTCGGCTTCCGTCACGCCGTGGCTGCGGGCGCGGCGCATCAGCTCGGCGCGCAGCATCGCTTCCAGACGGCGCTGCCAGTGCATCGTGCGCCGCTGTTTCCCACGATCTCCCTCCGCCAGCCACGCCTCGGCGCGCGCAATCTCGGCAACCAGCGCATCCACGCCCTGGCCCGTCGTGCCCACGGTGCGCACCACCGGAGCCACCCAGCCCGTCGCGGTTCCGCCGAGAGACTGCATCGCGCGAATCTCCTGCTCCACGCGGTCGGCGCCTTCGCGATCGGCCTTGTTCACGATGTACAGGTCGGCGATCTCCATCACGCCGGCTTTGAGCGACTGCACATCGTCGCCCATGCCGGGAACGAGCACGAGCAGGGTAATATCGGCGAGCCGCGCGATCTCCACTTCGTCCTGCCCCACGCCGACGGTTTCGATGAGCAGGATTTCCTTGCCCGCCGCTTCCATCACCAGCGAGACGTCGGCCGTTGCGAGCGCGAGGCCGCCGAGCGAGCCCCGCGTGGCCATCGACCGCGCGTAGAAGCCGGCGTCGCCGTGGTGCTCCTGAAAGCGGATGCGATCGCCGAGCAGTGCGCCGCCGGTGAAGGGGCTGGAGGGATCGACGGCGACGACTCCAACCGTGCGGCCCTGCTGCCGGTACGCGCGCGCCATGCGATCGACCAGCGTGCTCTTGCCTGCGCCGGGCGCGCCGGTGATGCCGATGCGCAAGGCCTGGCGCTGTTGCCGGAAGCAGGCCGACAGCAGCGCTGGAGTCTCCGCCGCCTCGTTCTCCACGAGCGAAATCGCTCGTGCCAGCGCCCGCATGTCGCCCGCGCGCAGCCGCTCCACCAATCGCCCAATGTGTTCGTGATGCGTCAACGCAACAGGATAGCGGATCGCTGCCGGCCGTCCAGGAAATGAGGAAAACCAGCCCCAGCCCGGATGGCTGCGGCGAAAATCGGGCCATACATTGTTTTCGTCTTCGGCGGTGGCCCGCCCCAGCCGTCGTTCTCGGCCTCATCTGGCGCGGGTTTCTCTCGCGGCGCCACCCACGCGAAAGTGAAGAACAGGCTCTACGGCTGAGGACAGAGAGGCTTGGGGGAAATGGCGAACGGCACTTGCCTGCGCGTGCCATCTCTGCGAATGAGGAGCGCCAGAGGCTTGCGTCCGATTGCCCAGTGGGAAGATCCCCGCCGGAGGTCTTGCTGATTCGTTTCCGACACTCGCGCCATGCCCGGAAATGTAGAGGACGCAAGGTTACGTCAGGAATCCCCCAACCGGGGGAGGGGGCGGAC
>DATJTG010000065.1:0-14195 GCA_035503555.1 Acidobacteriaceae bacterium
GCACCCGCGCCCATGAGCACCAGCGAGCGCTGCGCGAAAGGCGCGTAGACGAGCAGGGCCGTGCCCGCGATGGCAACGCCGAAGTGGATGTGATGGAGCAGCAGGAAGGGCGCCAGCGACCAGAGCTCGTCAAACACCAGCAGGAATGGCCAGAGGGTGAGGATGCGCCCGCGCATGGCGGGTGCGCGGAGCAGCACTGCGGTGAGCACGTAGACGCGCACGGGGATGAGCAGCGCGGCGCTGGCGACGAGGACCGCGAAGGTGGCTCGGGGATGGGCGAGGACCGCGATGAGGTCCTGAATCTCAGGCAGGTTGCAGAGCGCACCGATGTAAAAGCCGAGATACATGACCTGGAAGGCGACGAAAAGAATCTGGGCGGTGGAATGCGCCACCTTCGGCAACTGATCGGGCGAGGCGAGGATGCCGCGGCGCGATTTGGCGCGCGGGCGGGGCAGGGCGGCTGTGCTGCTGGTCGTGGCCGGTTGGGGATCGGGTGTGGGGACCGGCGGCGGGATACGATCGGCGATGGCTTCGACGGGAGCGACAAAGCGATAGCCGCGGCGGGCGAGGGTCTCGATGTAGCGAGGACTGGCAGCGGTGTCGCCGAGGGCTTCGCGGATGCGATTCACCGCGGAGTTGACGCCGTGCTCGTAGTCGACGAAGGTGCCCTCGGGCCAGAGCTCGCGGCAAATTTCTTCGCGGGTGAGGAGCTCCCCGGGCCGCCGGAGCAGCAGGCAGAGCACCTGGAAGGGCTGGGCGTTGAGCCTGACGCGCACGCCCTGGCGGCGCAGCTCGCCGGTGGAGGCGTCAGCCTCGAAGATGCCAAAACGAAAACGTGCTGGCCCACCTTCCGCCATGTCTCGAGCTTGAGTGTATCCGATGAGGTGCAAATTTCCGGCGCGGAACACGGGTGAGAACTCGGCACAAGTCCTGTAGCAGCAAGGGGCTGCACGGTGAGGATCATTCTTCCTCCAGGGAGACGCCATGCATTGATTCTTCTCGCTGCCTGGGAGCATGTTGCAGTGCATGACGCAACGTATTGCAGAATTCCGGTTAGGGTTTTTGCTGGTCGTTCTTCTGCCGACCCTTTCTGCTCCGATCTGCCGGGCGGATCAGCCGACGCCCGCAGCCGCGACAACCTTTGCGGAGTATGCCGGCGCGATTGAGGCGCGGCTTGCCGAGCAGCACAAGTCGGAGGCTGGGTTCCTCGGCGGCGTACTGACAGAGGCGAACAACCTGGCTCGCCTGCGCGGTGGCCAGCTCATCGTCGAGCCGCTGACGCCGCCTTCGGGCACGGCTCTGCCCGGAGCCATGCTGCATCACTGGCGCGCCACGGCCTTTGCGCCAGGCGCGACCGCTGCGGGACTCGACCAGGCGATGCAGGACTTCAGCGCATGGCCGCGCGTGTATGCGCCGGAGGTTCTCGCCGCTCGGGTGCTGGAGCACCAGGGCGATCGCTACGAGATGAGGATGCGCGTTCGGCAGAAGCACGTACTGACGGTGGTGATGGACACGAGCTACGACGTGGAATTTGGGCAACTCGACGCCGCGCATCGCTACAGCGCGTCGCGCAGCACCCAGATTAGAGAGCTGGACGGAAGCGGGCGCGCGCTCAGCGCCGCCGACGAGCACGGGTATCTGTGGCGGCAAAACACGTACTGGAGTGCGGTGGAGCGCGACGGCGGGCTGTATCTGCAGATTGAATCCATCTCGCTGACGCGGTCCATTCCCACGGGCCTCGCGTGGGCCGTCGGTCCATTCGTCGAGAGCGTTCCGCGGGAGTCGCTCGAATTCACGCTGCGCGCGACGTGCAACGCGCTGCGGGCCGCGCAGTGATGGGCTCAATCCGCACAGTTCAAAAGGAGAATTTTATGCAAGCAATGATTGCACCACCTTCGGGCCGCGCGGCGTTCCCTGCGGCGCGCCGTGTGAATCAGTCGTTCACCGCGGCGCTGGAGAAGCGCGTCCTCTGCTGGATGGCCGAGCGCGTTCCGGCGTGGGTGACATCGGACCAGCTCACGCTGCTGGGGCTTGGCGCGCAGATTGCGGCGGGCATTTCCTGGGCGGCAGCGCGCCATCACCGGCTGATGCTGCTGGTGGTCATCCTCTGCATCGTGCTGAACTGGCTCGGCGATAGCCTGGACGGCACGCTGGCGCGAGTGCGCTGCCGGCAGCGTCCGCGCTACGGTTTTTATGTCGATCACATGGTCGATCTGTTCGGCGCGCTTGCGCTGATGCTGGGGCTGGGGTGCTCAGGATTCGCGCACTGGCCGGTGGCGATTGCGATGCTCGTCGCGTTTCTCCTGCTTGCGAGCGAAAGCTATCTCGCGACGCACACCCTCGGCTGCTTTCAGCTCTCGCAGGGATTCTTCGGCCCGACGGAGATTCGCATTCTGCTGATCGCGGGCAATGTGGCGCTGCTGCGCAATCCGTATGCGACGGTCTTCGGCCATCGCCTTCTGCTCTTCGATCTCGGCGGCGCGATGGGCGCGGCGGCGATGTTCGCGATGGCAATGGCGATCACGCTTCGGCACACCGCGCAGCTGTGCCGGGAGGAACCGCTGCCATGAGCACGTTGGTTCGCTGGTGGCGGTTCAACCTCGTCGGGGCCATTGGAGTGGCCGTGCAATTGTGCGCGCTGGCGTGCCTCGAGCGCCTGTGCCGCGGCCATTATCTTGTGGCGACGGCCGCCGCCGTGGAGCTGACGCTGCTCCACAATTTCGTCTGGCACCTGCACTACACGTGGAGCGATCGCCGCTCGGCTGGAGCGATCCCCATGCAGCTGCTGCGTTTTCATCTTGCCAACGGAGCCGTGTCGCTTGCGGGCAACCTGGCGCTCATGCCGCTGCTGGTGCGCGAAGCGCATCTGCCGGTGCTCGCCGCCAACGCGGCGGCCATTCTGTGCTGCTCGGTGGTGAATTTCTGCGTCGGCCATCTGTGGGCGTTCGCCCCAGCCTGCGCGGCGAGGGCTGCTGCGCAAACGGCTTCGGAGGCGAGTGGATGAGGAGGTCCAGGAGCGTCGCGATTAAGATGGACTGAGGCTGGGCCTGTAGCTCAACGGTTAGAGCAGGGGACTCATAATCCCTTGGTTGGGGGTTCGAATCCCTCCGGGCCCACCATTCCCTGGCATCCATTCACTGCACCCGCCGCAACGGCATTCTCGGTTGAATGAAAAGTCCTGCACTGGCCACTGCTGCCTGAAACGAACGGCGCGCGCCGCTCACGATCTCATGGGCGCCCGTGAGGGCGATTCGAGGTCCGGGTGGTGGTGCTCAACCAATTCGCTTTCCTTACGAGTCGCATGTTACCAAAGTTGAGTCGTAACTAAATTTCTGATTACCTAAGAGTAAACTGTTGACGAATTGACATACAGGGTAACCAGTCGTACTCTTCAGCGACAAGAGGGTTGGTCTTTCCCACTCCTTGCCCTTGAACTTCGCCCGGGCGAAGCCCACTTCGTCCCGCGGGGAGAGTGTCATGAAACACTTTTGGATTCTTGCCTTGTCTCTCGTCTTCGCCCGGGGTGCCGCTGCCCAGGGCTATGATGTGATCGACCTGGGCCCACTCATTCCTGTGGGCATCAACGTCGACGGTGAAGTCGCCGGAAATGTGAACGGCGCCGCCGCCCTATGGACAGCCGCCGGGGGCATCCGGCTACTGGGCGTGCCGCCGAGCGCGACCTTTGCCAACGCCGTTGCCATCAACGATCTTGGAGTTGTGGCGGGCACGGCCGATAGTCCCGGGGTGATGAACTTCGCCGAGTTTGGCTTTCAGGACTGCTCCGATTTGACCCAGCCCTTTGCATGGAGCGCCGCTTCCGGGTTTCATACCGCGAGCGCAATTCCTTCCGCGTGGCCTCCGCTTGCGTTTGACTATCCCTGTTATCAGCAGGATTACGCGACGGGGATCAACCTGCGCAGTCAGATTGTCGGCAGCAACAGGGATATTGCTACTTACAAATATGGCTACGTGTGGACCGGATCGGACGGCGTCAGTCTTTTGACGGGCGAGTATCAGAGCAGCGCCAACGCGATCAACGACTTTGGTTTGGTTGCGGGGCAGATTGGAAACAACACCCTGGACGTCGCCTCCCATGCGGCAATTTGGAACAAAGGGGTCCAGCTCGATCTGGGAACGCTCGCCGGAGATGACCCGATGTGGATGGCATGCAGTGGTGCGGCTGACGTGAATGACATGGAGCAGGTAGTTGGCTGGTCCGGAACCACGGAATCGAGCGACTCTGCATGCAGCGATATCCTTGATTCGCAGGCTCCGGTCCGTGCTTTTCTCTGGACGCGCCATGCAGGGATGCGAGATCTGGGCACGCTGCCCGGGGACCAGGAAAGCGTCGCACTGAAGGTCAACATTTTCGGGACAGCCATCGGAATGTCGGGCAAGTCGGTGATCGAGAATCCCCAGGAAGAGTATGCTCTCACAGTTGCCGGTCATCCCTTTGTGTGGTCGGCAGAGACCGGCATGCGAGATTTGAACCATCTGCTGCGACCGGGTTCCGATTGGGTGCTCAATTCAGCTGCCGATATCAATGCATGGGGCCAGATTGTGGGTACGGGGACGTTCAGGGGAGAGACTCACGGATTTCTCATGACCCCCAAAGTTCTGTTCTGGCGCTAAAGCAATTCCAGCAGGGTGCACACCGGAACCATCGGGATGTTTCTTCGTTGACATCGCGTCGCGGCGCTTCCTCCTTTGAGGGCGCGTCCAGATCCCACGGAACTTGAGCCCCGGACTCATTTCTCGATGCCTGCGCTGGAATCGCGGACTGAGACGCGGCGGCCATCGCGCCTGGGGCAGTTGGAATCTGCGCCTTTTGTGTCTCTGCGTGCCGGCCCTTTCGCCGGAACTTCTGCCAATCTTCGATTCTCTTCCGGGCCTCCGTGAGTTTTACCGGCTCGGAAACGACCTCCGGCGGCAACGTGTAAGTGTGCGCTCGGCCAACTTCCACCAGATATGTCCCCATCCAAGCGAATGCTCGTTCGCTCGTAACTTCCCTCCTGCGAGTCCCCGTATGCCTCGTAGCTACCGACTTACCTGGTTGGCCTTTGCCGGCCTTTGCGCCAGTGTCCTTACGGCTTCCGCTCAGGATGCCGCCGTGCCCGCCGACACCTTTTATCCCGCCCAGCTTTCGGGCAGCTCTTTGGCCTATGTTTACGTTTCCAGCAGTCCCACCAGCAGCAGGAACGAGATCAGCGGCTATACCGCCTCGGCGACGGGTGCGCTTACGCCCATGCCCGGATCGCCTTATAAAACCCCAGGCACCGGCGCGCTTGCTATGGCGCTGAACGGCGCATGGCTGTTCGGCACCAACATCAACAGCGATGTCTACAGCTTTTCGATTACGGCGAATGGTTCGCTGAAGCTGGCGGACACCCTCGATGCGGGCCACGTGACTTCCAGCGTCGAAGAAGGGCCGCTGGATCTCTTTCTCGATCACACGGGCGCCACCTTGTATATCGGGTATCTCAACATACCGATCGATAGCTGTAGTAACCCAGGGTATGAGGGATACGCGATCAATCAGGAGACCGGCAAACTTATGTTTGTGAACGACGTGTGTACGAGCCCATTCGAAGGCGCTGGAACGCTGAGCTTCATCGGGAATAACAAGTTCGCGTACAGCTCCGGCTGCTATGACGTCACACCGAACATCACAGGCGTTGAGCGCAGCAGCGACGGAGCGCTGACGCTCCTGAACGTCTCCGCGCCGATGCCGCCGCCGACCGCGAACGACGGCTACTATGAGCCCTGCGCGGGCGGCGCGGCAGCCGATCCCACCAACAACTTTGCGCTGGCGCTGCAGCCGTTCACCAACAACATTGGGCCGGCGCCGGACGGGCCCTATCAGATTGCCACCTACACCGTCGACAGCAGCGGCAACCTTACCACCAACAGCACGCCCGAGAACATGCCATCGGTGGCCGTCGGCAATGTGCAGGGCTACTGGATGTCTCCCAACGGGAAGTATCTGGCTGTGGCCGGCGCCGGAGGGCTGCAGGTGTTCCACTGGAACGGCGCGAATCCGGCCACGACGTTTACCGGACTGCTGACGAAGGACTCGATTCGTCAGGTGTTCTGGGACAACGACGGCCACCTCTACGCAATCAGCGGGAGCGCGGGCAAGCTGTTCGTCTTCACGGTGGGCACGTTTGGAGCGACTGAGGCGCCGGGCTCGCCGTATACGATTCCCAGCGCTGCCGCGCTGATCGTGCTGCCGCGGAAAGCCACGACGGGCAGCATCCTCACGAACGCGCTGTTGCAGGGATGGCGGTAAGCGCGCGCCGCCGCTCTGGATGACTTAGTCCGCTTCGGCTTCGGGCGGGTCGATGCGGGAGGGATTGTCCGGCGGCGTTTCCGGCGACGGTTCCTGGGCGGCCGCTTCGTTGGGCGTCGCGGGGCGAGGGTCGGCGGCCATCACTCCGGGCGCGGGCAGGATCTGCACCAGCTGCGGCTCGGCCGGTTGCGCCGCGCCCATGGCGGCTTCGTGCTGCTGGCGCGCCGCGGCGTCGATATCGACAGGGAGGCCGCCGGGCACGACCTCAGAGAACGCGTATTTGTAGTGCAGGCCGCTGGTGGCGCGCAGCATCACGATCAGCATGACCAGCACAATCACCACGCCGAAGGCGCTGCCCTCCGGACCCTGCGCTCCTCCGCTTACCCACGCGGGGCCCGCCGCATTGGTGGCGAAGATGGGCGAATAATTCATGCCGCCGGCCATGGGCAGGCCGAAGAGCATGCTCATGGAAGCGCTCCACGCGAACGAGAAGCCCCATCCCACCCACAGCGCGCGCGTGCGCAGCGCGGCCAGCGACAGAACCCATCCGAGGAGAAACGAGGCGAGGACCGCGGCGGTGGTGGTGGGCGTGGAATGCGTGCGCCAGATGGCGAAGATCGCCGCGAGAAACAGCGTGGCTACTACCGGGCCCATCGCGTCCACGAGGCGCCGGAAGGCGAATCCGCGGAAGGCAACTTCGACGGCCAGCGTGCCCGCGGCCAGGGCGATCAGGTCGAGAACAGCGACAAAGTATTGATGGCTGTTGGTGAAGAGGGTGAAGACAAGGCCGCCCACCAGCGCCGCGGGAATCACGCAGGCCACGACGCCGCCCCAGCCCAGCGCGGCCCCAAGCGCCACTTCGCCCCAGTGGCCTGGACGCGAATCGAGGCCGATGGCTCTCCGCAGCGGCACGCGGCGCTGCGTGAGCAGGCTCATGCCGGCGTAGCCAAGAATCAGGAGGAAGAGGAGGAAGATGCGGTAGAGAGGCTCGTACGCGTCACCAAAGGTAAGGCCGCCGGCCGCGCGCATGGCCACCAGATCGCTGAGCAGGAACCACGCCGCCGCGAGCAGAAACCAGCCCAGCGCGCCCAGGCGCTCGAGAAAGGTCACGCGGTTGCTCCGGAAAAAGGTGCGGCGCCAGGAATAAAAATCATCAGGACTTCGATGCCCGTAACGAATTAAACGGTATAGAACTGCGCAATGTTGCGGAATTTCTCGTATCGCTTCTGCAGCAGGGCATCGACGGGCAGGGTGCGCAACTCGTTGAGATGCCAGCGCAGTTTTTCGGCCAGTAGGTCCGCGGCTGCAGCGGGATCGGTCTGCGCTCCGCCGTCCGGCTCGGGAACCACATCGTCGACGCAGCCCAGCGCATACACCTCGTCCGCGGTGGCCTTCAGCGCCACCGCGGCTTCGGAGCGCTTCGAGGCATCGCGCCACATGATGGAGGCACAGGCCTCGGGCGAGATGACCGAGTAAATCGCCTTTTCGAGCATGAGCACGCGATCGGTCACGGCCAGCGCCAGCGCGCCGCCCGATCCGCCTTCGCCCGTGACGGTGGCGATGGTGGGGATGCGCAGGCGCGACATCTCGCGCAGATTGCGGGCAATGGCTTCAGCCTGACCGCGCTCTTCGGCGCCGAGACCGGGGTTCGCGCCCATGAGGTCGATAAAGGTGAGCACCGGGCGTCCGAACTTTTCCGCAAACTTCATCGCGCGGAGCGCCTTGCGGTAGCCCTCCGGATCGGGCATGCCGAAGCGGCGGTGGACCTTTTCCTTGGTGGAGCGGCCCTTAAGGTTGCAGATGACCAGGACTTCCTGGCCGTCGAAGCGGGCCATCGAGCAGTTGACCGCCGGGTCGTCGGAGAACACGCGGTCGCCGTGAATCTCAGAGAAATCGGTGAAGATACGCTCGATGAAAGCCAGCGGATCGGGCCGTTGGGGATGCCGCGCCAGTTCGGTTTTCGCCCACGCCGGGTGCACCGGCTGCGCTGGCGGATTGGGGGGGCCTGGCTGATCGCTCATATCGGTTCGAGTTCGATTGTATGGGGCGGGAAGGGCGCGGGCAAATGGAGGCGGGGTTGGCGATGCTTCCGACGCCGTGTGAGTTTTGGGGCCAGGCGATGGGGCGGGCGCATTCCACCGTGCCCCGTTGCCATCGCCCTCCTGAAGATCGGCTCAGGATTGAAGAGCGGCGACGATAGCCCTGCAGGTTTTCGCCCTGGCGCTGCGCTGGGACAGCCCAGGGGGGAGCCGGGTCGCCACGGCGTGACCAAACGCTTCCAGCATGTTGGCAAGAACGAACGCCCGCAGATCCAGCCGGGCGGCTCCGCCGAGGCGCCCTGCGTGCGGTTGGAGCGCATGTCGCAGAGGCTCCTGCCATCGGACGGAGAACTCCGTCGCCGGCCCGGCCCGGTGAGGAACTTCCGAATCCAGCAGCGCTGCCAGTTCGGGATCAGCGGCATGAATCTCGATCATCCCGTCCATTAATTGCGCAACCAGATGCTCGAGGGACTCGCCGGCGCTCTCGCTCATCTTTTGCTGCAAGAGGCGGTCGACCTGCTGAATGTGCCGCTCGTGCAGCGCAGCAAAAATAGCGCGTTTGCCGGGGAAATACTGGTAGACCGAGCCGATGCTGACGCCCGCCACTTCAGCAATCCTGTTGGTGGTGATGGACCGCGAACCGCCTCGCCTGAGCAGCCGGATCACCGCGTCGAGAATCGCGCTCACGGTCTCGCGGGCCCGCTCCTGTGTGGGCTGGCGCCGCCGCTTCGGGCTCCTGGCCGGTTTCGTCATGTTGGGGTTCAGTGTATTTGAGAATGTGAGTTTTCGTTCAACTTTTCACGATCTCAGCCATGCGGATCAGGACACAACGCCGCTCGCGGAATGCGAGTAGACAACGCGTGAATCGCCCTTAGGCTTTTTCAAAAGGACGCCAGGCGGCAAAACGCTGCAAGGCTGAGCGAGGAAGAATGACTTTATTGATTACAGGCGCCACCGGCGATGTGGGCATGCGCGTGGTACGGCAGTTGGCGGCACAAGGCATCCGTCCGAGGATTTTCGTGCGCAGTGCACAAAAGGCCCAGGCCCTGTTTGGCAGAGATGCCGAGATTTGCGTGGGCGACCTGGAGGATCCGGAAACGCTGCGTCGGGCGATGCAGGGTGTTCAGACGCTGTTCCTGGTGAACGTCGGCCCGGAAATTCCGCAGCGGGATCAGGCAGCGGCAACCGTCGCCGCACAGGAGGGGGTGGCACGCATCGTCAAGCTGTCGTCGCTCGACGTCGAGCACGGGTTGGCGATCGGCGCGTGGCACGAAAAGGGAGAAGCTGCCATTCGAGCTTCCGGCATTGCGTTCACCTTCATCCGGCCCACAGGATTCATGACGAATCTGCTGGCGTGGGCACACTCCATCAAAACCGAGGGGATCGTGCGATCCTCAACCGGAAATGGCGGACGCCCCTTCATCCATTCCGCCGACATTGCTTCGGTGTCCGTTGCGGCTCTTGTCGATCCAGCTTATATGGGCCGAATCCTGACCCTCACCGGACCGCAGACGCTGACTTTTGGCGATGCAACGCGGATCATCGGCGATGCGATCGGGCGAACCCTGATCTATCAGCCGATTTCGGACCAAGAGGCAGGGGAGCGTTATGCCCGGGTGAGCGGCTCTCCCGAGGAAACCGCCGCTCACGTTGCGCTGTGGCGCGCGATCCGCGAAGGACGCCTGGCCGCCACCACGCATGAGGTTGAGCAGATCCTCGGCAGAAAGCCGATCGCTCTGGAAGAGTGGGCGTTCGAGAACGCCGATCACTTTCGCGCTTGAGAGGACAGCCTAGGTCGGCCCCGGCCGTCCCGGTGTAAAGCGCACCTCCAGCCGGGCCGGCCCGTGGACGTGCAGCGCGGCGCGGGGCTCCCACGGCTCGGCGCTCGCCAGTTCGAGGTTGGCGAGACGGTTGAACAGATCCGGCAGCGCGATGCGGGCTTCGAGGCGGGCCAGCGGAGCTCCGATGCAGAAGTGCGCGCCGTGTCCGAAGGCGAGGTGCGGATTCGGCGAGCGCGCGATGTCGAAACGGTTCGGTTCGGCAAAGACGCTCGGGTCGCGATTCGCCGCGCCGGGAATCGGGATCACCACCTGCCCCGCGGGGACGGTCTGGCCGTGAAGAATGACGTCGCTGGTGGTTACGCGGAGGATCCACTGCACCGGGGAGCGGAAGCGCAGCACTTCCTCGATGGCGGAGGGGAGCAGCTCCGGCGAGGCGGCGAGCCGCGCTCTCTCGCCGGGATACTCAGCGAAGCAAAGCATGGCGTTGGCGATCAGGTTTGAGGTCGTCTCCTGCCCGGCGACGATGAGCAATTCGACGAAGCCGGCGATCTCCTGGTCGGTCAGGCGCTCGCCGTCGACCTGGGCTTCGAGGAGGCGGGTGAGGAGATCGTCCTGCGGGTGAGCGATGCGCTCCTGCTGGAGCGCGGCGAGCCATGGGCCCATCTCGCCTTTCACGGCGGCATAGGCGGCAACGGCGGCGGGCGCGGTCGAGGTGTCCGTGATGGTGGTGCTCAGCTTGAGGATCTCGTCGCTCCAGTGGCGGAAACGCGGCCACTCCTCCGGCGGAATGCCGATGAGGTCCGCGACGACCATCAGGGGGAGGGGCGTGGCGTACTCCGAGACCAGATCCATGGTGCCGCGCGGTAAAACGGCGCGAATCAACTCGCGGGAGAGCTGGCGGATGCGCGGCTCCAGCTCGGCGACAGCCCGCTGGGTGAACGCCTGGCTGATGAGGCTGCGCAGTCTGGCGTGGCGCGGGGGATCGAGAAAGATGAGCCAGCCGGGATTCGAGCGCCCGGCGCGAAAGAGGCTGGAGCTGAAATGCGCGTGGTCGGTGAGAGCCTGGCGCACGCCGGCATAATCGAAGAGCAGCCACAGGCCGCTGCGCGGATCGCGCAGGAGTGGCGCGGCGGCGCGAAGCTGGTCGTAAACAGGGAACGGATTGCGACGATAGTCCCCCGACGCGAAGTCGATCACACGCGAACCTCAGAGAGGCAGGGATTCAGCAGACGACCGGAGAGAATACCGGCGTGCGATGGCCGAGCCTTCGCCTGCGTTGTATCCATGGCAGTGCGCTCTTTACGACCTGGGCCGCTCCAATTGAGCCTGCGTTGCCTCTTTCGCGTCGGCGAGCCGCGCGAGGCGAATGGCGTGACGGGTGGCGGAATAGTGGGCGCCGGCGAGCAGCAGCAGTCCCGTCAGGAACGCCCAGATCATCAGGCTGACCGAGACCTCAAACGGGCCGTAGACCGAATGCAGGTCCATGTGCGGCAGCGCGAGGATGTAGAGCAGCCGCCCGAAATCCCAGCCCAGGCCGATGACAACCGCCGTGGGCAGCACGGCGCGAATAGGCAGCCGGCGGTTTGGCAGGATCCAGTAAACGACGAAGAACATACCAACGCTCAGGAAGGCCACAGCGATCTGCAGAAACAGGTGGCTGATGAAGCTGAAGGCCAAATTGTCGGTGTGGTGGAAGAAAACGAAGGTGAGGATGCCCGATTGCGCGGTGGCAATGCCGACCGCGAACATGGCCATGAGCCCGACGGCCAGCGCGAGGCCGAGTGAAACGAGCTGGTTCATCAGATACGACCGGTTTTTCTCCACACCCCACACCTGGTTGAGCGCCACCTCGAGCGGGAGAAAGATCCCCGTCGAGGAAATCAGCAGCATGACGACGGAGGCGAACTGAACCGAGCCGCGAGGGTGGACCAGCAGAGCCATGTTGCGGACGACAAAGTCCTGGTTTGAGGGCAGCAGATCGTGCAGCATGCCGCTGATGGAGTCGGCCATCGCGCTCGAATGAAAGACGTCGCGGGCAAACGTGAACATCATCACGATGAACGGGAAGAGCGAGAGGATGGCATTGGCGGCGACGCTAAAGGCGTAGGTGTGGACCTCCGTCTGGCCCAGGTAGCGGGCCAGGGCCAGCAAGTCCGCCCCGAGGCCTCCGCCCCGAGGGCGCACAGGGGGCCGCGGCGACGGCGGGGTCGCGGCAGGGCCGATTTCCGCAGGGCCGGCTACCGATGGCCGCTGCTCCTCCTGGATTGTCATGGGGATTCCCAAAGAAAAATCGTAGCAGAGCCTCGACGACGGGCCCGGATGGTAACTCGCTAACTGGGAGGGAGCACGAAAGGTGGGGATACTTCAGTAACCGGTGAGGGGGTTGCAACCCATGTCACAAATTTTTCTTGATTTCAAAAGAGATTGCTGGCATAACTGGAGGACGATTCTGCTCCCCGTGAGAATCGCATTGGAAGGCCGTTTTTGATGTATCTGCATTATCGTCTCTGCCACTGTTCGCGAACCCACTAAGCTGCCCGACCGCCCGACTGGGGGGTTTCCGGCAGCTTTCGGTGTCTTCAGGGACTGTTACGGGAGTAATGGAAACGGAAGAGCCACGGATCGGTGGAGAGAGCTAAAAGGACAAACAAACGAAGGAGTATCCGGTGAAAGAGCGAGGCGTAGTGAAGTGGTTTAACGGTGCCAAGGGCTACGGATTTATCCAGCGGTCAAGCGGCGAGGATGTGTTCGTTCATTTCTCCGCGATTCAGGATTCGGGCTACCGCACCCTGAATGAAGGCGAGGCTGTCGAGTTTGAGTGCCAGCAGGGCCCCAAGGGGCTGAGCGCGGCCAACGTTGTCCGCAACATCGCCTAAGAGATCGAAGTTCGCAGAGAGGCGGCTTTTCCAGCAAGAGCCGCCGAATCCTCCTGACGCGCGGCCTGTTGGGGCGGGGTCGCCTGCGGACCTCTGACAGATCGAAAGCAGCTCGAGGGCCTGCGCTCCTGTGATATCGCGGGTTACAGTGCCGTCTGCGCCAGAAGCTGCACGGCCCAACCCGCCGATTCCGCGAGCACCGGGTCGGGATCGCGCGCCCACTCTTCGAGAACGGGCAGGAACTCCCTTTGCCCGCTGTTGCCCATGGCCACAGCCAGATTGCGGCGAAACCCTGAAAACCTGGCGCGACGAACGGGAGAGCCGTTGAACCACCGCTCCCACTCCGGCTCGTTCATCGCGGCGAGCCAGGCGAGCGCTGGATTGACCAGCGCCGTGCGCGGCGCCAATTCGGGATCGGCGGCGATGGGCGCGCGGCGGTTCCACGGGCAAACGTCCTGGCAGATGTCGCAGCCGAAGACCTGGCGGCCGATCAGCGGGCGCAGGTCTTCGTCGACAGACCCGCGCTTTTCGATGGTCAGGTAAGAGATGCAGCGGGACGCGTCCATCTGGCGCGGGGCGACGAGCGCGCCGGTGGGGCAGGCATCGATGCAGCGGGTGCAGGAGCCGCAGCGGTCGGCTGCAAGCTGCGCTGCCGGGCTGGGGAGATCGAGCGAGGTGACGATGACGCCGAGGAAAATCCACGAGCCGAGCTTCTGATTGAGGATGCACGTGTTCTTGCCGGTCCAGCCGATGCCGGCGTAGTGGGCGTAGACGCGCTCGACGACGGGTCCGGTGTCGACAAAGCAGCGGGACTCGAACGTACCAACGGCCGCGGCAAGACGGTCGCGCAGGTTTTCAAGGCGGCGGAGCAGGATTCTGTGGTAGTCGGACGGCCGCGGTTCTCCATCTGGCCCGGGCCTGGAAGACCAGGCATAGCGGGCGATCCATCCGGCATCGGCAGGGGCGGGATCGGTGGAGCGGGCATCGCCGGAGTGGTAATTCGCCGCGCAGACGATCACGGAGCGAGCCCAGGGCAGGGCGACCCGGACCGAAGAACGGAGCAGGGCGCCGGAGGCGTCCCGGCGCTTGAGCCAGGCCATCTCGCCGGCGCGGCCCTGATCGATGAACTCGTCGAAGCGGGCACGCTCAGCCTGGTCCTCGGGAGATCCGGGTTCGGGAACCCCTGCGATGCCGGCGGCCGAGAATCCGG
>DATJTG010000066.1:0-3142 GCA_035503555.1 Acidobacteriaceae bacterium
CTGCGATTCCGGCACGGCGTCGCAGATTGCGTTTTTCAGGCCGCCGTAGAGCGTCCGGTAGACCGGCTTCAATTCCTCAGAAATGCCGGCAGCGCGGCCCCAGCCCGCGCGGTCGCCGATGGCCATCAGGATTCGATTCGCTTCGAGAGGAGTGATATCGCCGCGCAGCCCGTGCTTGGCCCATTCCTGAAGGGCGCCGAGCCGCTGCATGGCGGCGTCTTTTTCCGAGTCACTCATCGCGACATTGCCGATGGTTTCGAGGACGGCCTGATCGAGGGGCTTATCGATCGTCTCTCCCACGTTAATGGTTGCTTTTGATTCGGAAAGGATGGCGTCGAGCTTTAGCGCGTACTCGCCGATCTTGCGGTGAACCACGGCCAGCTGCCCGCCGGCCGCCTGTGCGGCCTCGGCAGCGGACTTCCCTTGCTCGAGCGCGGCCTTGTAGGCCTGATAGTTTCCGGTCGCCATATTCCAAATGGCTTCGTCCACCATCGCCTTAGCTGAATTTCCGTAAGTGCGGTCGCGGGCAGGCGATCTGACGGGCGAGTCAGTCGCCCGCGCGACCTTCGCGTCCGGAATGACGCGAGGCGCTTCCGGCGGGCCAGGAATCGTCTGGCTGGTGGCAGCGACCACTTGAATTTCAGTTCGATCAATGGCCCGTTCGACCTCAACCGTTTCCGGCGTCACATCCGGCGTCGCATCTGGAATCGCGGGCGCAGGTTCCGGTGAAGAAGCGGCAGCCTGCGGAGCTGGCGCAGGAGCCTGCTCAATATGGGTTTGCTCCTCGATCTTTACTGCAACTTCGCCATCGGCCGGTTGAGGCGTGATGATGCGAATATCCGTGACCTGTTTGCGAGGGCGTCCCAGCTGCTTCGCGTGGCTCTCGCAGACGTAAATCGGCTCGCTCCCGCCCTCTTCCCAGCAGGTAATGACTCCGGTCCCATAATCGCAGTCGAGCCGGTAGTGCGGGGAGAGAGGCTCGGCGGGCTTTCCGGGCTGGAGTCGCCATTCGGCGCGGCTTGGGCAGTAGCGTTTTGGCACACCTGAATTGTAAGCGAACCCGCGGCATCGGATGCCGTGCGCCGTGGTGTCCCGTGACGGAACATGTAACCCGCTGCGCGCGGTCCGGCGCCGGCGGTACGGGTTGGCGGGTAGATCAAGTCCCCAGCCAAGAACCGCACCGCACAATCGCCGGACGATATAATTGATGTTGCAGGAGGGCCCCTTGAAGAAACTGAGGTTCGTGGTGTCGATCCCAGGCGAAACGCTGTACCTGAGAGCGCAGACAGCCGCGGCGCAGGCCACCGCGGATCGTCTTGGAGCGCAACTCGAAGTGGTAAGCGCGCAGATGGACGCCGTAGGGCAAGGCCAGCAATTGTTGAGTTTCGTGCAATCGCAGAGCGCGTCCCGCCCGGACGCCATCATCCTCGAACCTGTGAGCGCCGCCGGATTGCCCCGCGTTGCGGAGGCGGCGGTCGCAGCGGGAATCGCGTGGGTGGTCAGCAACGCTGAGGTCGACTATATCGGCGCGCTCCGCAGAAACGCCAAGGTTCCGGTCTTTCAAATTTCGCAGGACCACATGGAAGTGGGCCAGATTCAAGGAAGGCAGATCGCCGCGATCCTGCCGAAAGGCGGCTCGGTCCTCTATCTGCGTGGGCCGGCGATGAGCTGGTGGGCTACGAAAAGATTCGAAGGCATGGAGCGCACGAAGCCGAAAAATGTCGAAGTGAGAAGCCTGAAGGTACTGGCGTCAACGGCGGAGGGCGCCCGAGCGGCGGTCAGCTCGTGGCTCGACCTCACCAAGCAGCGGCCGGAGGGCACTCAGCTGATCGTTTCGCAGAATGCCGACTTCCTCACCGGAGCCAACAAGGCGTTCGAAGCGACCTCGGCGGCGGACCGCGCGAAATGGCTGGCTCTGCCGCGAACCGGCGTAGGCGTCGCGGAGCGAAGCAGGCCGCTCGTGGATCAGGGCGCGCTCGCCGCGACGGTGGTCACCTCGCTGACGCTCGACAGAGCGGTCGAGATGCTCGCGCGCGCTATGAAGGACGGTTCGCAGCCCCAGGAACACACGTTCCTCGAGGCATACTCGTATCCCGCTCTCGACGAACTCGCAAAGAAGATGTCCGAAGTGCCAGTCGAGGCCGGCCGCCGCTAGAAGCTGTCTCACAAATGTTCGCGGCGAACTCGAAGAGTGTCTTCAGGGGCTAAAGCCCAATGTTCTTGGGCTCCTAATGTCGGAGCTGAAGCTCCGACCCCCTAAACAACATCTAGGGTTTTCTTCTTTGCCGTTCCGGGCGGGCCAGTTTGCGTGCTTGGAGCTTTTACTTTCTTAGAGCTCGGCAAGGCTGACGACAGCTTTCATCTTGTGCTGCTGTCCGGGCGCCAGATTTACAGCGCAGTCCGCGACGTTGCTCGTCTCGATGCAGATCATCTGCTTCCATTCGTCGTCGGGAAGATCGGACAAGGAGCGCGCCTTCTCCGCCCACGGATTCCAAATTACCGTCGTGCGTGAATTCTCTTTCGCGACCCGGGTGCGCCGCCGCAACACCGGATCATCCAGTTCGACAGCGCTGGTGGTATTCAGGTAGACGCGATCAGTTTCCGAGGCGATCACGATCTCGCCCTGCTGTGTCTTTTCGCGATTCGAGTCGGTCTTATCCAGATAACGAACCGTGTCCAGGCCGCGCACGCGCGCCTTCGCGATGTCTCCGATGCGATGATAAGCATGCAGCGCTTCCTCGAAGCGCGCGGAAGTCTTCCCGGTATTTGATACTTCGAGCTCGAGGGTCAGCTGAGCACCGAACGCGGCGCGATAAACCAGGCGGAAATCGGCGGGCCACCATTTCTTCGTGTCCTCGCTGCTTTCGGTGAACATGCTGACCGTCACCGCGCCTCCCGCCTGCGCGATGGACTCGAGCTGCCACGCCTTCGTGCGCACGAAGCCATGCGCCGGCGCCTTGGGATCGTCGGCCTTGCCTCCAAACCAGGGAAAGCAGATGGGAACGCCTCCGCGAATCGCGCTGCCCTCCTGCCATCGCGATTGCGAGCTGAGAAAGAGCGCTTCTTCGCTGCCCGCCGGTTTCCACGAGGTGACGTGTGCGCCGTGGAGATAAATTTCGCCCGCAGCTTCGGGAGAAGTAAT
>DATJTG010000067.1:0-54551 GCA_035503555.1 Acidobacteriaceae bacterium
TCCACCTGCTTCAGCGCCGCGATGATCTGCGCCTCCGTGTGCCTGCTCTTCGACATATATCCGCCCTCGCTCCCAAATACGATTTCATATTCGGTTATGTGCGGATTTTGGGGAGCACGTCAGAATGTCGGCTGGTTGATAGCCTGAAGTGCTACCCTGTGGCGAACTCCCATGTGTGGACGCTACTTCCGCCGTTCCGACAAACAGCGCCTCGCCGAAGCGTTCCACACCGGCCTGCCCACCAGCTTCGACATCCTCACGTCATACAACGTCGCGCCCCAGTCGTTCCAACCTGTGATCCGATTGAGCGCCGAGACTGGTCACCGCGAGTTCGCACAGATGCGGTGGGGCCTGATTCCGTTCTGGTCGAAGGATGCGAAGGTTGGCTACAGCACGATCAACGCGAAGGCAGAGACCGTCGCGACCAGCCCGCTATACCGCGAAGCACTGAAGCGCCGACGCTGCCTCGTGCCTGCCGACGGGTTCTACGAGTGGCAGAAGATCGACGCGAAGACGAAGCAGCCGTATGCAATCGCGCTGACGGACGGCGCACCGCTCGCCTTTGCTGGCCTCTGGGAACGATGGGTTGACAAGGTCACGAACCAGCCGCTGGAGACCTACACGATTATCACGACCGAGCCGAACGAGTTGACATCAACGATCCACAATCGGATGCCCGTGATCCTTGCACCCAAGGACTACGAACGATGGATGGCACCCGCCGATCCTGCGCAGTTGCCCGTCGATCTGCTGCGCCCTTACGATGCGGACAAGATGATGACGTGGAAGGTCGGCAAGGATGTGGGCAATATCCGGAACAACGGGCCGACCGTGTGTGAACCGGCCTGAAGGCGCTACTTCAGACTTTTGTGTGCCGCAATGCGCTTATTCTCACGAACGAGCCGACAGTGAACATAAATGCCGCACCGATTGCTAAAAAGCTGCCCAGTAATTCCGCTCTCGCATGCATGATGGATCGGTCAGTCCAAAGCATGCGTATATCCTCTTCTGATTGCCCGCGTTCCTTCAGCATCACGACGTCACTCTTGTCGCCAAATGTCTTTTGCGCCCACGGTGTACGTTCAGAGCCAATCGAAACCAGAATCGCCTTATCGGGCACGTCGATCCGCACGATGTAGTGTGAAACAAAAACAAAATACGCGCCAAACGCAACTAGAAATACGACGCCCGAACCCAGCGCCGCAATGCCTGCTGTTTTTCGTCGTTCGATTAGCCAAGGAAACATGCCCCAGATTGCAACGACCGCGATGCTAAATGGAACTACAAACTGATCCAAATTGCCGAGTGGTGGGTTGAGATACGCCGAACCCGAGTGGACAATTTTCGCCCGAAGGGGCATCGCCAGCACCGCTGCCCCGACCGATCCTACTTTGACGATATATCCAGCGAGAGTTTGGTGTTTTACTTGTTCTTGCATGTGAGATCGGCGTCGATGTTGGGGTGCAGTTCAATGTACGGATTAGCTTCCTCAACGTACGGATCACAACCGGCGAGCACAAACTTGAAGGTCCACATTGCATAGGGAAACGTGGTCTGATCAATAATCGTCTTCGCGCTCAACTGTTGATATGGTTGCCCGACACGCGTGTAGTAAACGGTCGCCCCAGGTGGCCGACTGGCGAGGCGAATTGAAAACGTGTCAACACCAGAGATTGCGAGCATCCGATATGCGCGAACGTTCAGCAGGAGCAAGTTGAGCACGCTTTCTGCATACGGCGGATACACAGCCAGCACTCTGGTGTCAGGCGGCAATCCCTCGTCGGTGGGAACTGACGGGCGCTTTTTCAACTGGACGATTACGAGACGTGCGTGGGTATCCGCAACGCTTACCGGAGAGACCGCCGGGTTCGGCCACGACGGCGCTTTAAGTTCTACCAGAAGTTCCCGGTAGTGGATATCGAAGTCATCAAACACAACAGGATCTAAAACAGGCTTGACTGCATAGAGCGCCAGATACTTTTCCTTCACCGCAGGTATCAAACTGTCGGCCTTGCTCACAGCCGAAATTAGATCGCCTCGCAGTGTCGCAGAATCCGTCGCATCGTTTGCGAGACTCTGGAGCAAATCCTGACGAATCTTTTCTATCGGTTCAGCCTGCATTCTGATGTACTGTTTCTGATCGAAATCCAGTTTCACCGTTGCTTTGGATGGTAGGACTGGCGCGTTCGCCATCGGCAACACGGTGAGAGTGATAGGGGCGGGCAAGGTAATCCCGAACCAATGTCGGCCAGGGTTGTATAGCACTTGATTGGTCTTATATTCCCCGCCAGGAAGGTCTTTGGGTACAACAATTGGAATTGTGACGAACTCAGTTCCAGTTGAATTTGCTTGGGCGTAAAAGCTGTCGTTCTCACTACCGAAGGTGAGCTGAACCGTGTTTCCAGCCTGAAGCGTCGGGAAGAGACCGACAGTTGCCTGCACCGTTTCGCCCGCTCTAACGGTTCCACGATCCAGAGCAACAGTCGCTGTCGGTGCTGGTGGACTGGCCTGGTCGATAACCTGGCCGTTCAAACTCGCGGGCGAAACAACGCATAGCGAAAGACTCGAAACCCCAACAACCAAGCGCAGTCCTAATCGAACTCGTGTCATTTTGTTGTCTCTTTGGCATACAAGAATAGCTCAATCTACTCGGCGCATACGTTGCGCAGAAAGCAAACTCATCAACATGGAATCCGCCCCTGCAACAGTCTCCCTCTGCCACCACCTCACCGACTCCGACTCCGGCCTGAATCAGCCTCTGGCGCTCATGGCCACCGACAACGGCATGCACTATGCCTGCCCAGCCTGCACCGTCGATCACATCGAAGCTGCGATAGAGACCGGCACAACGAGCGTTCGCTCGCTGGCCCATCACATCAACCTGCGGCGCTGCGACCATCACCCGCACGACGCGACCGGCAACACCGTCTGCTGGCCCTGCCACGAGGCACTGAAAGCAGAATTGCGGGCACGCTGGGCGCGGGCATTCATCAAAGGCGACCGGCATCTGGCCAACAAGCTGCGACAGGTTGCCAATGATCTCTCCGTCCTCAATGAGAAAACACCTCGGCTGCTGCCCGATCACGCCACACACAGGGCAGCGTGGACGCCTGAGCGTGAGCGGTACCCAGGCGAGTGGAAACGCGACGACGCGATCCGCCGTGAGCGCCGCGCAGCTCGTGCTAGGGTCAAACCTCTGCCACGCACGAACCGGCCTGCAATCGCGAGCACGACACCTACTACGCCAGTGGCAGGGAGCGGTCGAACCCAAGGCAAACCAGCCCGAGTTACTCCCCAAGGTCAGCCCTCACCGGCTGGCCTTTTTATTTCCACCCCAACCCCAGACAAAGGACATCGTTTGAACCTGAAAGAAATTCGCAGCCGGATCAGCGAGCTGCTCGTTAAGCAACAGGAAATTGCACAGAAGGGTTTCGATGCAACGAATCGGAGCGCCTTCGACAAGATGCAGAAAGAAGTCGATGCACTGGAGGCAGACGCGCAACGGCTGGAAGCACTCGAATCGCGCAATGCTCATCAGGCCAGCTTCCAGCGCAGCCCTCGCCCCAGCGTCGGCGCTGGCGCGTCAACCGCGCAGCCCGTCGAAGAGCGCAAGGCCAATTACAACCGGGCCTTCCAGCAGTTCGCGATCCGTGGATCGGTCCATGCGGTCGATGCCGAACTGCGTGACCTTCTGACCACGTCCGATGCTACCGGCGGCGCTTTGATCCCGCAGGACTTCATGGGCGTGATCATCGACGCGAAGAAATACTACGGCCCCGTCGCCGACCGCGTTCGCCAGAAGATCACCGACAACAAGGGAACCCCGCTGAAGATCAGCTTCTCGAACGATACCGGCAACGGCCTTACGCTGCTTGGCACGGAAGGGTCGACGTCTCCGAGCGAGACCGATCCGACGTTCGTCTCGAAGATTCTCGGCGTCGACACCGTGTCCGGTGGACTCGTCAAGGTCTCGTTCCAGGAACTGGAAGACTCCAGCTTCGATCTGGACGCGTTCCTGCGTCAGCACTTCGCGCTGCGTTACGGTCGCGGTCTGGAAAAGGCGATCACGCTGGGCGTCGATTCGGCTGGTACCACGCTGCCTAATCAGAACAGCGGCGGTCTCCTGGCCTCGGCTACCGTGGGCACGACCACGACTTCGCTGGCCAACGGGATCGGCTGGGATGATCTCACCGCAGCCTATGGTGCGCTCGATCCGGCGTACGTGAACCCGAACACGGCCTGGATGTTCAACTCGACCAGCCGCGCAACGCTGCTCGGTATGAAGGATGGCTTCGGTCGGCCTTTCTGGACGCCTGATCCGTCGGCTGATGGTCCGTTCGACAAGCTGCTCGGCTACGACGTCGTGATCAATCAGAGCATGCCGAATATCGGTGGAGCGAATGCGACCCCGATTGCCTTCGGTGATCTCACCCAGGCGTACATGCTGCGCACCGATGGAGCGCCGTCGATCCTGCGCCTCAACGAGCGTTACGCCGACACGCTGGAAGTTGGATTCTTCCTCTACAGCCGTATCGGTGGTATCTCGCTGAACGCGGGCATTGCGCCACTCGTGGTGATCAAACAGGCCGCGAGCTGATCCACGTAACAACGACAGGCACAGATACAGATACAGATGGCAGACCTCGAACCTGGGGTCTGCCTCCCTGTTTTTGTTTCCACCGAAAGAGAGAAACGAAATGAGAGTCAGCACAAAGAGCGGCACCGTTCAGTACCGCATCGGGCAGTTCACCGTCACCATCGACGCTGAGGACGTGCGCCGAGTGAAACGCGAGACCTGGCACCCCACAATCGGCGCTGGTGGAGCAGTCGTGTTCTACCGCAACGTCGGCGAGGCTGGTAAGCCAGTGTTTCAACTCCTGCAAAACTTCATCGTCGACGCACCACTCAATACCCCGGTCGTGTTCGTCGATCCCGTCGCGTTCCTGAACCTCTCGAAGTCGAATCTGCGGGTCGACTGATCCGCACAGACCTACCCGACATCCCACAACCCCACCCCTGCTGTACATGGCCGCTGCGTCCACATGGACCCGAGCGGCCAGACCTTTTTATTGGAGAAAATCTTGAACACCATCGCAAATACCCCTGAACCTGAAACGCTCTCGCTGCCACCCATCGTTGTGCGCCCGGTCGAGCGCATCGGGTTCCTCGATCCTGCCTACTCCTACAGCCTGCCCCATCACCACTCGCTGCGCCTCGTGCGGACGCGTGCCGTAGTAGTCGCGGGTGATCTGGAGCAGAAAGCCGACTTTGTGATCTCCGAAGAGGACATGGACTCAATCCTGATCGATGGAGTCGAGCAACGGTAATGGCGATTGACTTTGTACAGAGCAACTCGAACAACGGGAACGATGTTGCATCGGTCGCTGTCGCATTCACCTCTGCGAACACCGCAGCAAATACCATCGTCGTCTGTGCGGGCGCTTGGAGTGGCGGGACTGTTGGAAGTCTCAGCGTCACCGACACTCAGGGCAACACGTACACCCTGATTCAAACTGACAACAGCGACTATGCGAACCAATCCACCGTATCCGTCTGGTACGCAGCAAATATCAAAGCGGGCGCAAACACTGTCACCGTGTCTGGTGCAACTGGTTCCGCTATCGATGTGATCGTCGCTGAGTACAGCGGTCCGGCTACATCCGGCCCGCTGTCGGCATCGTCTGTCGCAGTCGCAGTAGGCAGCACGGTGAGCGCGGCTGCTGTCACACCCACGAGCGGGAACGAAGCGTTCCTGCTCTATGGGTACGACCAGACGAATGCTGGCGACTCGTTCGCATTCTCATCCTTGCCATCGGCGGCATTCACCCAACGGCAGAGCACATCGAACGTAGGCGGCGAATCGTCTGCGCTCACCGATTCAATCGGAACATTCACAGAGGCACTGACGCCGACAGTGTCGATCACACCCAGCAGCCACGCGCTGTACATCGTGGCAATCCTGCTGTCAGACGAGAGTTCCGGCTCAGGTGGCGCTGATCAGGTGGAACTCGAACTGCTCGGCGCGTGGACGGTGGAGAGCGCCACACAGACGGTACAGAGCGGATACGTCGGCACAGGGCCGCAGACCTATGCGCTCACCGGTACGCTGCCCACGGGTCTGACGTTCGACAACAGCACAGGGCAGATTACAGGGACCGCGACTCAGGCGGGTGCATTCACGTTCACCATCACGAAGACGGATGCGAACGGCAAGACCTCGCAGTATGCGTTCACGGTCTCGATTGCGTCGGCTGATGTCCCGGTCGACACATCGGTCTGCGCTGCGATCCTGTACGGGGTCGGTGCGGCGTGAGCGAACGTCTGCTCTATGACCGGAAGAGTGCTGCCCAGCAACTCTCAATCTCCGTCGCCACTCTCGACAGACTGGTCGCAAGAAAATGCCTCACGGCACGGCGGATCGGTGGTCGCGTTCTGATCCCCTTCGGTGAACTCAAGAAGTTCGCCAGGGCGGACCATCCGTCTATGAACTGCGCGTGACCTGAGAAGAAACTATTTCTTCGGTCGCTTTCCGTCCCGTTTTTCACGCATGTGTTTCTCGCACATCTTGGCGAACTTGTCCCAGGATGCTCTTCGCTCGTTGACACTGTTCCCCGCTGGCCACCATTCGACACTGCCCTGATTGAGTACCAGCGTGCCCGGTTTGTCACCACCTTCGATCTTGATTGTGAGTGCATCTTTGGTGTTGCGCCGCGATAGCTCAACCGTGGAAGGCAGAAACGCTGTGACTACATATTTTCTCGGCATGGCCCATCAGCCTAGCACAGTAGTTTAGATGGGCCTCGCCTTAACAATAGAGACACCAGACTAGACAAAACAATGGGTCTGGTGGAGCATTGATGCATGCCAAAGAAGCAAGAGAAGGTCAGAGGCGTTTACGAAAAGGTTCCAGGTTCCGGCATCTGGTGGTGCAGATACGCAGATGCCAAAGGCAAGATTCACCGTGAGAAGGTCGGCAGATGGTCTGACGCGGTGGACCTGTACGCGAAGCGCCGCACAGAGGCTCTGCAACGGAAGAAGCTGCCCGAACGGTTCCGAGCGAAGGGCATCACTTTCCGCACGCTGGCCAAAGATGCGCTGGAGCACTCACGTGAGTCGAACGGTGAGCGCAGCACGGAAGAACTGGAACTGAAGATCAATACTCTGCTGCCAGTCTTCGGCGATCTGGCGGCAGAGCACATCACAAAGCAGGACATCATTCGCTGGCTCGCATCCGAGGGAGAGAAGCGCGACTGGTCACCGGCTACGCGCAATCGGTGGCAGGCCGCGTTCTCGCTCATCTTCCGTGTCGGACTCGACAACGAGAAGATCAACGTGAACCCAGCCGCACGGATCAAACGCAGGACGGAGAACAACGGTCGCATCCGTTTCCTTTCCCACGAAGAGGAACCGACGCTCAGAGAAGCGATCCGCGATCCCAAGCAACTCGCCGCGTTCGAGATCAGCCTGCACACCGGCATGCGGCGGTCGGAGCAGTTCGGCCTCACCTGGCATCAGGTGGACCTGGAACGGAAGATGGTTTTCCTGCCCAAGACGAAGAGCGGCAAGCAGCGGCATATACCCCTGAATGCTGTCGCTCTGGCCGCGTTTGAGCGCCTCAAGGTGAAGGGGCAGACCAAACAGTCTTTCGTCTTCCCGAACGCGTCTGGCGAGGCTGTGAGCGGCCCTCGTGGGTGGTTTGAAGAGGCAGTGACACGGGCGAAGCTGAACGACTACACCTGGCACTGCAACCGGCACACGTTCATCTCGCGTCTGGTGATGGCAGGCGTCGATCTCCGCACTGTTGCGGAGCTAGCAGGCCATGCGACAATCCAGATGACTATGAGGTATGCGCATCTCGCACCGTCGCACACCGCATCGGCAGTGGGTCGGCTCGTGCCTGCCCCGCCCGCTCCCAAGAAGCGTTCAGGGTCGCAACTGGCACCACAACTGGCACCGGCTGTTTTGGGAGCGAGAGGCAGGATGTAAGTAGTTGATTTTAAATGTGCGAAAGTGGCGGAACTGGCAGACGCACCAGACTTAGGATCTGGCGGGGCAACCCGTGGGGGTTCGAGTCCCCCCTTTCGCACCAGAGCCGGTTGAGGGCCCGCACGCACGCCCGGGAATTTGACGTGCGGCTGGGAGCCTTCTCTCAGCTGGCCGTGGGCGCGCGATTCTCAAAATTTTCCGCGAGAAACATCCCGTGTCGAACTCCTTCCATCTGAGAAGACCGACGCCCGGAACCGTGCTGCGAAATGGGACTGGAGCCGTGCGTGGCATCCCAGCGACCGGCAACGTTCTGAACTGGCGCGGCCGGAGGGTGCATAATTCCAATCCGAACGTACCCTGGGCTGGCCGCCGTAGCGAATGCTGAGAGAATCTCCGCCGGTCGCGGCGTCACCTGCGGAGGCCGACTTCCCGGGGGGCGTCCTGCACTCTGAAAGGAGGGTGCGACCTTATGAGTCGAGTTTTGCGTGTAGCGCTGCTTGCGTTCTGCGCGGTGATGTTCATGCAACCCACGTTTGGCCAGGAGGTGGCGGTCTCGGTTTCGTTCGGGCCGCCGGCGCTGCCCGTGTACGATTTACCGCCGTGCCCGGCTGATGGCTATCTTTGGACTCCCGGCTACTGGGCCTGGGATCCTGACTACGGCTACTACTGGGTTCCGGGAACCTGGGTTGAGGCGCCGGAACCGGGATTTCTGTGGACGCCCGGATGGTGGGGTTGGGGAGACGGCGGGTACATCTGGCACGAAGGCTGGTGGGGTCCGCAGGTGGGTTTCTACGGCGGCATTAACTACGGCTTCGGCTACTTTGGCGTGGGGTTCGTAGGCGGCCGATGGGACGGAGGCCATTTCCGCTACAACACCGCGGTGCTCAACGTAGACAGGACGATCATCCGCAACACCTATGTCGACCGCACGGTGATCGTGAACAACAACAATCACGTCAGCTTCAACGGCGGCGAAGGCGGCGTTCCGGCGCGTCCGACACCGGAAGAGGAGCGGGCGGGGCAGGAACGGCACATGGGTCCGGTCCAGATGCAGCAGCAGCATGCTGAGTCAGCGCGATCGAATCCTGAAATGCGCGCTTCGCAGAACCATGGCGCTCCGGCGGTAGCGGCGACGTCAAGGCCAGGCGAGTTCGAGGGCCGCGGCGTGGTGCGGGCCAGCGCCGCCGGGGCTCCGTACCATGAGCCGCCGAACGCGCCTCACGGCGGTGGAGAAGGCATGCATCCGGCTGGCGGTGATCGAGGGACACGTCCGGAGGCCGGCGGCAATGGCGGCATAACCTACGGCGATGCGAAAGACCTGCAGCCGCACCAGATCACCCAGCCCAATACCGGCAATCCCAAGCTCGACAAGAAGTATTTGCAGCAGCAGCAAAAGATGGTCGACAAACAGAACCAGGAACATCAGGCGCTGGAGCAGAAACAGGAGCAGGACCACGAGAGAGCGCAGCAGAAAAACTACAACCAACAGCAAAAACAGCAGATGGAGCAGAAGCACGCGCAGCAAACGCAAAAGCTGGAGCAGCGGCATGCCCAGCAGGCACAGCGGTTGCAGCAGCGCCAGGCTCCTCCCCGCAAGCCGCAGTAAACAGGGTTGATCCCTGCGAGGGCGCGTCTTCGGACGCGCCCTTTCTTTTTTGCCGCGGAGGCATTGCTCGAGCACCAAAATCTCTTCCCATCGCGATGCGATACCCTTGAGGTGCCTATGAATCCAACGCATCCACAACCGAAAATTCAGCTCAGTGAAGCCGAGGAATACCGCGAAATTTACTCGAACAGCGTGCAGGTGCGCGTCAGCGTCTGGGATTTTCTGCTGGTGTTTGGCCTGGTGCACCAGGAATCGGCGGAGCAGGTGAACGTGCAGAACTCGCTGGGTGTATATCTCAGCCCGCAGCAGGCTAAGGCACTGTGGAACATCCTCGGGCAGAACCTGGCGCAGTATGAGCAGACCTTTGGCAAGCTGGCACTCGAGCCGCAGCCTCCGCAGGGCCCGGTGCACTGAGCGAGCATGGTGCGAGCGACGCCGTGGCGCGGCTTTCCATCGTGGGGCGTGCTGCTGACAGCATTCGCTGTGGTCGTGGCGATGCACGCGTCGCTGCTGCGCCTGCCCTACTACTGGGATGAGGCCGGGTACTACATCCCCGCCGCGTTCGATTTCTTCCGCAGCGGTTCGCTGATTCCCTATTCCACGCTGTCGAATGCGCATCCTCCGCTGCCGTCGATTTATCTGGCGCTGTGCTGGAAGCTGTTGCACTTCGCGCCGGCGGTGACGCGCACCGCGATGTGTCTCGTGGCGGCGATTGCGCTCACCGCGGTATGGCGGCTGGCGATGATCACCACCGGCCGGCAATCCGTCGCGATGGCGACGGTTCTGCTGACGGCGCTCTATCCGGTCTTCTTCGCGCAAAGCTCACTGGCCCATGCTGATTTGTTTGCGGCGGCGGCGACGCTCTGGGCGCTCGCGCTCCTGCTCGAAGAAAAAGTGTGGCTCGCGTCGCTGTGCTTCGCCCTCGCTGCGCTCTCGAAGGAGACGGCGGTGATCACGCCGCTCGCGCTGGCCGTTTGGGAAAGCTGGGCGTGGCGGCATCGAGGACGCTGGCGTGCTGTGCTCGCGCTGCTCGCTCCGGTGGCGCCGCTCGCCGCCTGGTACGCATGGCACTGGCACAGAACCGGATTTGTGCTCGGCAATCCCGCGTATCTCCGCTACAACGCCACAGCCACGCTCACGCCCGAGCGCGTCCTGCTGGCACTCGGCTATCGCGCCATGCATGTTTTCTTCCACATGAACATGTTCGTGCCTGTGGCGATCATGCTGGGCTGCATGCTGCTGCCTCCTGTGGAGGAGCATGCGGAGCGCGCATCGCCTGACGAAGGGCAGCGGAGCGCTGGGCAAGAGCCGCCGCGCCTGCGGCCTCGCATTGCGTGGGATCACCAGGCTATTTTCTACGTCGTGATCGCGGCGAACATGGTGCTGTTCTCCATGCTGGGCGGCGCGCTGCTCACGCGCTATCTGCTGCCGCTCTATCCGCTGGTGCTGCTGCTGGCGGTGAACACATTCCGACGGCGCGTGAAGGATTGGCCGGCGCTCGTGGCGCTCAGCGCCGCGGCGTTTGTGGTCGGGCTGTTCGTGAATCCGCCGTACCGATTCGCGCCCGAGGACAACCTGGAGTATGTGACCGTGGTTCGCCTGCATCAGGCGGCGATTCGCGAAGAGACGGCGCACTTTCCGGGAGCGACGGTGCTGACAGCGTGGCCGGTCAGCGATGAACTGCGCAAGCCCGAGCTTGGCTATGTGAAACAGCCGGTCTCAGTTGTCGAAATCGACAACTTTTCGGCGGAGAAGATCGCAGAGGCGGCGGCGATGCCTCAGGGCTACTCGGCCGCGCTCGTATTCTCGACGAAGTACGATCCGCCGCGGCTGCCGTTCTTCCTGGGCCGTCGCAGCGAGCGATGGGACGAGCGCTATTTCGACTTTCATCGCGACCTGTCCCCAGCAGGCATCGCTCGCGTGCTGGGCGGAACAATAGTGTGGGGAGCGGCGCACAAGGGTCAGTGGGTTGCGGTACTGGGCTTCGCGCCCGTTCCGGGTCCCCGACAAGCTCGGATCATCGGACCGATCAACGCGCCCGCGCGATAAGCTCAGCCATGCCATTCGTCTCCCGCGAGACGACGGTTTCCAGAGGAGGAAAGGCGCGAGACAGCTCTCCCGGATCGAGCGCGAACCGCAGCGAGTGCCCCTGCTGGAAACGCGGGTGCTCGGCCGTGTAGGTCTTGTAGACGAGCAGACCGTCGGGCGCGAGCAAGTCAGGCAGAGCAGGGAACTCTTCCCGCACGAGAAACAGAAAGACGCAAACGAGATCGAAGCGCGGTGAACCTGGCCGGCGCGCCCACGCTACCGTTTCTGCGGCAGTTTCGCGCCGTCGCGTGAGCGTAACGCCGGCTGTGGATGCTTTCATTTCGGCCAGAGCCAGGCCTTCGTCGGACACATCCGCCAGCGTGACCCTCCACCCGTTCTTCGCCAGCCAAATAGCATGACGGCCCGCACCGCCTCCCAGGTCGAGCGCGGTTCCGGGAGGAATCCCCACGCAGGCTTCCACCAGCAGAGGATCCGGTTCGGTGAGCTGCGCCTCTCCAGCGAGGAATTTCGCGTTCCAGCGATCGCGATCGGAATCCTGCGCTTGCGTGTTGTGCGGCGCGTCGGGCATGATGCCCCCGTTATACTTGAAGAGAATGGCCCCGCAGAAGCCTTTCACTATGCCGGCTCAGAAGACCTTTTATATCGAGACCTTTGGCTGCCAGATGAACGTCCATGACTCTGAAAAGGTCATTGGGACGCTGGAGCAGCAGGGGTACGCTCGCGTGGAGACGGAAGAGGCTGCCGACCTGATCCTCTACAACACGTGCTCCATCCGCGATAAGGCCGAGCAAAAGGTCTTCCACCGGCTCAACGACTACAAGGCGCTTTATCGGCAGGGCAAACGGTTCGGCGTGCTGGGCTGCGTGGCGCAGCAGGAAGGCGAAAAGATCTTCGAGCGCGCGCCGTTTGTTTCCCTGGTGTCGGGGTCGGCGTCGTATCGCAAGCTGCCGGAGATGCTGGTGCAGATTGAGCAGGGCGCAACGCGCGTCACCGGGCTCGACGACCGGCAGACCGAGGAAACCTTCGAGACCGAGTTCACGGCACGGTCGAATCCGCACCGCGGCTACATCACCATCATCGAGGGCTGCGACAAATTCTGCGCGTACTGCGTGGTTCCATACACGCGTGGCAAAGAGCGCAGCCGCCGCTCACACTCGGTGCTGGAAGAAGCGCACAGGATGGCCGACTCGGGCTTCACGGAGATTCAGTTGCTCGGACAGAACGTGAACTCCTATCGCGATCCCGACGGCAAGCGCTCGTTTGCCGACCTGCTGGCGGCGGTCGGCGAGGTGCCCGGCATCCGCCGCGTCCGATTCACCACCTCGCATCCCCGCGATTTCACACGGGATATCGTCGAGGCCATCGACGCGGTGCCGTCGCTGTGCGACCACGTCCACCTGCCGGTGCAGAGCGGCTCAAACCGGGTTTTGCACCTGATGGCGCGCGAATATACGCGCGAACAGTACCTGGAACGCATCGCATGGATCAAGGGTGCGAAGCGGGCCATCAGCATGACGACGGACATCATCGCGGGGTTTCCGGGTGAAACGGCCGACGACTTCGAACAGACGATCGATCTGCTGCACGAAGTGCAGTACGACGGCGTCTTTGCCTTCAAGTACTCGCCGCGGCCTAATACGCCGTCGCTGTCGATGCCCGACTCGGTGAGCGAAGAAGAAAAGTCAGCGCGGCTGCAGGCTCTGCTCGATCGCCAGCGCGAGATCCAGCGGGCGAACTACGAGAAGCATCTGGGCCAGGTGCTGGAGACCATGGTCGAAGGCCTAAATCCGGCACGAGGTCAGATTGTTGGGCGCACGTCGCAGAACAAGACGCTGAACTTTACGACCACGCAGCCAATAGCGCCGGCCCCGGGCGTTTACCTGCCGGTGCGGGTGACAAAAACCTTTCCCAACAGCCTGGTTGGGGAAGCTGTGATGCAGTGAGGGCGCGATGGAACTGGAGATGAAAATCCGCGGGCTGATGGTCGACCCCTCGACCAATTCCCCAGTGGTGATTCTCAAGGATCCGAAAAGCGAGACGGTGCTGCCCATCTGGGTCGGACCCTACGAGGCCAGCGCGATTCAATCCGAAGTGGAGAAGTTGTCGGCTCTGCGCCCGCAGACCCATGATCTGCTGAAGAACGTGGTCCTTGGCCTGAACGCGCAGGTGCTGCGGGTGGTGGTATCTGAGCTGCGCGGTGACACGTTCTACGCTGTCATCTGGATGGAGCAGAACGGGGAGATTGTCTCGATCGATGCGCGCCCTTCTGACGCCCTGGCGCTGGCTCTGCGCGCCGATTGCCCCATCTTCGTTGCGGAAGAGGTGCTGCACGCCGCCAAGGTGGTGCCGAATACCGCTGAGGTCCAGCCGAGCGAGCAGGATTTACGCCGGTGGCTCGAAAACCTCGGCGACGAGGACATGGGCAAATACAAGATGTAAAACGACCTCTCTCGGAGCGAGTCGCGGACTGCCCTGGTTACTTTTGGTGCCTTGCTTAGAGGTTACCAAAGACCATGCTACTTTCGTTATCTTGCTGGTAATCGACCCCGACGGCCAGAATGGGTTCCAGTTAACAACGCAGATCTGGGGAACGGGGCTGAGCGGAAGCGGGAAACTGCGACCACAGCCCCCATTTTTTGCCTGTTTTCTGTTCGATAGCCGCAAAAATCTCTGACCCCGCCTCAACCTTCAATCGCAGGCGCGCATCGTACAGCCTGGGAGTTCCTGCGCGGTTCGCGTCGCGAGCACCACGGGCCAACTGGTTCGATTCTCATTGCTTTCGGGCGGACTGCTGACCTGGGTTCCATCGAACAAGATCATCCGGTTTCCATCAAAGAAAATCAGAGGCCTCGTCAGCGTCGGGAATTCACCGGGTTGCGGTAGTATAACGAGGGTCCTCTGAGATCACGTTTTTTAACGGGAGAATGACACAAATGAAAAGACTTGTCAGTGCACTTTGCGTTTCCGTTCTAGCCCTTCCCGTCTTTGCGCATGCTCAGGCGGACCAGTCCAAGATCGACGGGCGAATGGATGCCGCTCGCACCGTCCTTAACGAGATTATGGCCACTCCGGATAAACAGATTCCGGACTCGATTCTTCGCCAGGCCACGTGCGTGGGCGTGATTCCAGGCATGTTGAAGGGCGCTTTCATCTTCGGCGCCGAATACGGACAGGGCGTGGTGACCTGCCGCACCGGCCATGGCTGGAGCGGCCCGGTGTTCATCCGCATGGCGGGTGGTTCCTGGGGATTCCAGATTGGCGGCAAGGGTACGGACCTGGTGCTGGTGGCGGTGAATCAGAAAGGCTTCCAGGACCTGCTGCACAGCAAATTCAAGATCGGTGCAGACGCCTCGGCGGCAGCCGGCCCGGTGGGACGCGATGCCGGCGCCTCGACAAACTGGAAGATGCAGTCGGAGCTGCTGACCTGGTCGCGCAGCAAGGGTCTGTTCGCCGGCGTTGATCTGAGCGGCGTTTCGGTCACCCAGAATGTCGACGACACGACCGCTCTCTACGGCGCGGTGCACCCGTTCAGCGATATCCTGCGGGGCGATGAGACGGTTCCGGAAAGCGCGCGGCCTTTTGTCCGGACGGTGGCCAAGTATTTCCGCTCGGCGCAGTAAGCAGCATATAGCGTAGTTCACTCAAACCCGCGGGCTCCGGCCTGCGGGTTTTTGTTTGTGTCCGATCTCTGCCACCGGTGAGGTTGAAGATTCTTGTTGCCGAACACCGATCTCACGGCGGACGATCGAAAGGGCCTGCGCGCGCTCGAATGGCTGAATTTCTTCGTCGCGGATGTGCAGACGGGCCTGGGGCCATTCCTCGCCGCTTATCTTGCCGTTCGAGGCTGGAATCCTGAACGCGTAGGGTTGATGCTGACGCTGGGCGGCGTCATTACGGTGGCGGTTCAGACGCCGGCGGGCGCCATCGTTGATCATTCGCGGGGCAAGCGGCGGGTGATGGCTCTGGGATTGGCAGCGCTCGCGGCCGGCGCTCTGCTTCTGTTTGCCAGCACGCGTACTCTGTCCGTCTGTGCAGCCGAGGCGCTGATAGGCGGCGCTGGGCCCTTCCTCGGTCCGACGCTGGCAGCCATCACCCTGGGAATGGTGGGTGCGCAGCGTTTCACCAGGCAATTCGGACGTAACCAGGCTTTTAACTCCGCAGGCAATGTCGCTACCGCGCTCGCGGTGGGTGTGGCGAGCCGCTTGTTCGGGGTTCGCGCGATCTTCCTTGTGGCGGCTGTGCTGGTGGCGCCTACCGGGGTAGTGCTGGCGGCGATTCCTGCCGCTCAGATCGATTACGCCCGTGCGCGCGGAGCCAGCGAGCGGAAAAACGCTGGCAGCGGCGCGCAGGCGCGGGTGTCCGCCGCCTCGGCGGCCTTTGCCGATCGCGTGCTCCTGGGATTCATTGCGTGCGCCTGTCTGTTCCATCTTGCGAACGCGGCCATGCTGCCGGAACTGGGAGAGTTGCTTTCGCAGCATCAGGCGAGGAGTGCGGCCGGCTTCATGTCGGCCTGCGTAATTGTGACTCAGGTGGTCATCACCTTCACGGCCGCGCCGATCGCGAAGCTGGCATCCCGCATCGGCCGCCGGCCTTTGCTGCTCGTGGGATTCGGCGTGCTCCCGGTGCGCGGCGTCCTGTACACGCTGGCGCACGGAGTGACCAGCCTGGTCGCAATTCAGATGCTCGACGGCGTCGCAAACGCGATCTTTGGGGTGGTTTCGATTTTGGTGATCGCAGATCGGACCCGGGGGACGGGGCGATTCAACCTCATGCAGGGCGCGCTGGCGACGGTCGTGGGTATCGGCGCCGCGCTCAGCACGACCGTCGGCGGATTGCTGATCGAACATGCGAGCTATCGGGTTTCGTTTCTGGGTTTGGCGGGAATCGCCGCCTGCGCCACCGCCCTGCTCTGGGTTGCGGTTCCGGAGACCCTGCCGGGACGCGGCGCAAACGAATCTGCAGGGACGGAAATACAGGACGCATAACGGGCGCAGCCAGCCGTCGAGAGAGATTTACACTAAGCCTTCTCCTCGAGTGATGCGCGAAGCTCTCGAATTTGCGTTTGCGTGGACGCTGCTGACGGCGTTCCGGCTGTTGCCGCGGCCCGTGGCGCGGGTAGCTGGCGCAGCTCTGGGAGCCGTCGCGCGGATCGCGGTGCCACGCTTGCGGCGCACCGGCCTGCGTAACCTGGAGCTTGCGTATCCGGCGATGCCCCCTGCGGAGCGCGATCGAATACTGCGCAGCCTCTATCGCAACCTGGGTCACCAACTGGCGGAGTTCTGCCAGATGAGCAGATACACGCCGGAAAACACGCAGTCGCTGGCGCGCTACGAAGGCCTGGAGAACTACCTGAGCGCACGCGGCAAAGGCGCAGGCGTGCTGATCGTGACCGCGCATCTCGGCGCATGGGAACTCTCGAGCTTCTGGCATTCGCTCATGGGCTATCCCATGACCATGGTGATCCGGCGGCTCGATAATCCGCGCGTCGATCGCCTGGTGAACGGCATTCGCTGCCTGCATGGCAACCGCGTCGTGCACAAAGACGACTTTGCGCGCGGGCTTCTGGCAGCGATGCATCGTGGAGAGACCGTGGGCATCCTGATGGACACGAACATGACCCCGCCGCAGGGCGTCTTCGTGCCGTTCTTCGGCGTGCCGGCCTGCACCGCATCCGGCCTGGCGCGCGTGGCGCTACGCACCGGTGCCGCTGTGCTGCCGGGATTCATGGTCTGGGAGCCGGCAGAAGGGAAATACGTCCTGCGCTTCGGAGAAGAGATCCCGCTGACGAAAAGCGGCGACGACGAGCGCGATGTGGTGGAGAACACGGCGCGGTTTACAGCGGCCATCGAGGCTGCCATCCGGCGGCATCCCGACCAGTGGCTCTGGGTGCACCGCCGCTGGAAGACGCGGCCCGAGGGCGAAGCTTCGATCTATTGAAGTCGCCTGCTGGCCTCCTTGACTGATCTTCAGTCCGCTGCTTCGGAGCCTGAAGACGCGCGCGCCGGCTCGCCGGAATCGGAAGGGCTTACCACGGCCGCGATGTGCTCGTCGACACCCTGCGAATCGGTCCAGCCCGGCAGCGTCTGGCTGCCGTAGATGAGCCGAACGCCGCGCGTGAACGTGAAGTAATTCCAGATCCACTGCGACAGCACGGCGATGCGATTGCGGAATCCGATAAGAAAGTAAATGTGGACCGTCAGCCAGGTGAGCCACGCAGGAAACCCGCTCCAGTGCGCTTTGAAGGGCCACTCTACCTTGGCCACGGCCGACAATCGTCCGATGGTCGCCATGTCGCCCTTGTCGAAATAGCGAAAGGCTGGACGCGGCTGGTGATCGAGGTCAGCCTTGATGAGGCGGCCCACATGATCGCCCATCTGCATGGCTGGCTGCGCGACTCCCGGAACCTGATGGCCGTTCTGCTCAAAGTGAGCGAGGTCGCCGCAAACGAAAATCTCCGGGTGCCCCTCGGGGTTGAGCGTGCTGTTTACGAGCACGCAGCCGCGCTTGTCGGTAGGGAGGCCGAGCAGCTTGCCGAGTGGCGAAGCCTGGACGCCGGCGGCCCAGAGGGTGACCGCCGCGTCGATCCGTTGATCGCCGGCCATCACGTAGCCGGGTTGCACCGCCGTGACATGCATCGAGGTGTGGACTTCCACGCCCAGCGCGGCAAGCTGCTCTTCCGCTCGCTTCGAAAGGTCCTCGGGGTACGCCGCCAGAACGCGCGGGCTGCCCTCGATAAGAAGGACGCGCGCCTTGGCGGGATCAATGTGGCGGAAGTCGCGATGCATATAAAGCCGCGTGATGTCGCAGATGGCTCCGGCCAGTTCAACACCGGTGGGTCCGCCTCCGATGACGACGAAGTTAAGCGGGGGATGGGTTCCGGTCTCCAGCATCTGCCGCTCGGCGAGTTCGAAGGCAAGCAGCACGCGGCGGCGAATCTCGATGGCGTCCTCGATGGTCTTCAGGCCAGGCGCGAGCGGCGCCCATTCGTCATGGCCAAAGTAGGAATGGGTCGCTCCGGTAGCGAGGATGAGGTAGTCGTACCGCAGTTCGAAGCCGCTGCGGAAGTGAACGCACTGATATTCGCGGTCGATCGAGACTGCTTCGTCCATCAGAACTTCGGCATTGACGCTGCTCCGCAGGATCGTACGGATGGGCGAGGCGATATCTGCTGGAGAAAGTACTGCAAGGCCCACCTGATAGAGCAGAGGCTGGAAAGTAAAGTGATTCCGGCGGTCGACAAGTGTCACGTCGCAGGGCAGGCCGGAAAGTGCCTGCGCGGCGTGGATTCCGGCGAATCCGCCGCCGATGATCAGCACGCGAGGCCTGCGATGTACGGGGTCTGCAGCCATTCAGAGTACGCTCCGCGGTTTTTTCCAGATCCTCGTTAGAGAGATGCGTTTCGGGGACGATTGGATACAGTGATTACTCGGGAGAAATCATCGGTAACCTGCTGGATAACTTGGATATAAAGAAGGGTAAAATACCTCGAAAATGAGAAAGTAAACGATACCAGTTCCGTGCTCACGCCCCAGCCCAAAGATCTGCTCGTCTTCCACAACGTCGCGCGCGCGCTCACGTCGGAGCTGGATCTCGATTCGATCCTGCGAGCCATTATGCGCCAGATGGAACAGTTCTTTCTCCCCGAGCAGTGGTCGCTGCTCATTGTGGACGAGCTGCAGCAGGATCTCTTCTACGCCGTGGTCGTGGGCCGGGCCGAAGCCGACTTGCGCGACGAGCGCGTGAAGATGGGCGAAGGCCTGGCCGGCTGGGTAGCCGCGCATGGCGAGACGCTCATCATTCCGGAGTCGGCAGAAGATCCGCGCCTGACATCGCGAGGCGATCAGCGGCGCTTCCGCATCCGCTCGGCCATCTGCATGCCGCTCCGTTCGCGGCAAAAGACGCTGGGCGTGATCCAGCTGTTCAACTGCAAGGTGGAGTCGCTCGCTGACGACACCATCGCATTTCTGCACCTGCTGTGCGACTACGCCGCGATCGCGATCGAGAACGCGCAGGCCTTCGAGCGCATTCAGGAACTCACCGTCACCGACGACTGCACCGGTCTCTACAACCAGCGCCAGCTTTACCGGATGCTCAAGGCGGAATGTGAGCAGGGCCTCAGCGCGGGCACGCGGTTCAGCCTGATCTTCATCGATCTCGATCACTTTAAACTGATCAACGACAAGCACGGGCATCTGATCGGCAGCAAGCTGCTGGCCGAGTTTGGCCAGGCCGTGCGCAGGGAACTGCGCGGTGTCGATGCCGTCTTCCGCTACGGCGGCGACGAGTTCATTGTGCTGCTGCCGGGGATGGGCAGCGAGGAAGCCGAGCGTGTGGCCCGCTATCTGCACAGCAAGATGCGGCGACAGCGATTCCCGGTGGAAGACAGCCTTGCGCTGCCCATCCGCGCCAGCTATGGCGTGGCCACCTGGCCGACCGACGCGAGCGACATCCACGAACTGATCCGGCGCGCCGATGCTGCGATGTATCGGGTGAAGGGAACCACGCGCGACGGCGTGGCGGCGGCGAGCGAGCGCTCGCCGCGAGGCTGAATCAGCCGAATCGGGCGCGCCCGACGGTGCGGCGAAAATCCTCGCCGCGCATCTCCACCACAACGCACATCTCCGCCAGACGAGAGCGCATGCGCTCGCCAATGCGGTCTCCGAGGGTCTCATCGCGAGTGGCCCGGCTCATGCCGTTCGCGCCGCCGGTTCCGTTCGTTCCGCCCGGAGGCTGATCGGCGTAGTTCGTTGTGATCAGCGTGGTGCGCTTGTCGTTGTAGCGCGTATTCAGGATCAGAGCGACCGTATCCCACACCCAGTCGGTGGGCCGCGCCGCGCCGAGTTCGTCGAGCACCAGCACTTCGGCGTCGAAGACCGGGCGCAGGATCTCCATTTCCGTGGTCGAGACCTGCGGATTCCAGGAGTTCTGAATCTGCTTCAGCAGTTCGCGGTAGTCGCAAAAGAGGCCGTGCACGCCCTTTTCGGCGATCAGAGAGTGCAGGATCCCGACCGCGAGATGAGTCTTGCCCACGCCAATCGAGCCGGTGAGCAGCAGGCCGCGGCCTGCGGTGGTGGCGGGGTATCCGTCCACGAAGCGGCGCGCCATCAGATGTGCGGCGGAGAGCGAGCGATCGGCGCCCGCGAAGCTGGGCTCGTAGCTCTCAAGCGAGCAGTGCTCGTAGCGCGCGGGAATAGCAGCGCGGCGCAATAGCTTCGCGACACGCTGCTCTGTCTGGCACTCGCAGACTTCGACAGCGCGGCCGCCGCCGGGACGCGTTACGGGCCGAACGCCCATGCCTCCACACCTTGGACAATCGTCGCTCATGGGAAGCTCCAGTATCTCAGTTTTGTCCAGGTGGAAAAGCGGGCAGGGAGTGTGGAGAGCACGGCGTGCTGAATTGCTCATCAGCGCCAGCGGATTCTTTGGGTGTGGCGAACGAACCGAGCTTCTCCACGTCGCCGCCGCCATGACCCTCATCGGCATCGCAGCCGCGTGGATTCCCGTGCGCCGCCCCTCCGCATCGATCCGGCACACTTTCTCCGCGAAGGCTAAGGGCCGGCACGGCTTCCCAATCCAACCTTCAGGGAACCGCGCCGCGATTTTCCGCGTACCTCTGCCCAAAGGCCGAGGGGGAGGCCCGCGCTCGGCTGAGAAGAGGGAACCGTGAAGAACTTCGGATCGCGGCTCGTTCCGGTCCTGCGCCGTCTGCGCCGCACACCCTGGTTCACGCTGATGACGCTGGTCACACTGGCCGCCGGAGCCGGCGCCACCATCGCAGTCTTCAGCGTCGTTGAAAGCGTGCTGCTCAAGCCGCTGCCCTATCCTCACTCCGATCGCCTCGTGGGCGTCTGGCATGCGGCGCCGGGTCTCAATCTCGACAAGCTCAACATGGCGCCGGCGAATTACTTCATCTATCGCGCGCAGAACCGCGTATTCGAAGATATCGGCGTCTACAACGGAGATTCCCTGAGCGTGCAGGGGCAGTCCACGCCGGAGCGCGTGCCGGCCCTCGACGTCTCCGACGGTGTGCTTCCCATACTTGGCATCCAGCCGGCGCTCGGCCGAGTCTTCTCGCGCGCCGACGATACGCCCGGCGCGCCGCTCACGATCATGATGAGTTACGGCTACTGGCAGCGGCGCTACGGTGGCGACCGAAACATCGTTGGCCGCAACATCAAGGTAGACGGAAAGCTCCGCCAGGTGATCGGCATTTTGCCGAAGAGCTTTCGCTTCCTCGACTGGGGTCCGCAGGAGCTGCTGGTACCGATGCAGATGGACCGCAGCAAGACTACGCTGGGCCAGTTCAACATGGAGGGAGTGGCGCGCCTGAAGCCAGGGGTAACGATCCAGCAGGCGAACACGGATATCGAGCGGATGCTGCCCATCGTGTGGAACAGTTTTCCGCCGCCGCCGGGCTTCAGCCTCGATCTGTTCAAAACAGCGCACATTGCCGCGAAGGTGATTCCGCTCCGGCAGGATGTCGTCGGCGATGTGGGACAGATCCTCTGGATTCTCATGGGCGGCATCGGGATTGTCCTCCTCATCGCCTGCGCCAACGTTGCCAATCTGATGCTGGTGCGCGCAGAAAATCGTCACCAGGAACTGGCCGTGTGCGCAGCCCTGGGCGCCGGACGGGGCCGGATCGCCGGCGAGTTTTTGCTGGAGAGCGCTGTGATCGGCATTGCCGGTTGCGCGCTCGGCCTGGGGCTGGCATGGTGCGCTCTGCGGCTGCTGGTTGGGCTGGCCCCTTCGGGGCTTCCGCGCATCCAGGACATCGGCATCGATCTGCCCGTCCTGGGATTCACCGCCGCGGTTGCGCTGGTGTGCAGCCTCCTCTTCGGATCGATCCCCGCGATGCGCTACGCCGGAACCCGTGCCAGCACCGGTCTTCGCGAGGGCGGACGCGCGCTCAGCCAGGGCCGCCAGCGCCACCGCACGCGCAATGCGCTCGTCGTGGTGCAGGTGAGCCTCGCGTTCGTGCTGCTCATCTGCTCCGGGCTCATGCTCCGCACCTTCCGCGCGCTCACCCATGCAAGCGCGGGCTACGACAACAGCGCGCCGATTCAGACCTTCACCGTCGACGTGTCAGAGGCTGATGTGCCTGACCCGACGCAGGCGGTCCGCACCCAGCAGGCGATCCTCGACAAAATCGCCGCGATTCCCGGCGTCACCTCAGTCGCGATCACGAATTCGGTGCCCATGGACGACAACGGCTGGACCGATCCTGTCTTCGCGCAGGACCAGAACTACGCCGCTGGAACCATGCCGCCTCTGCGCCGGTTCAACTTCGTTTCGCCGGGCTATTGGAAGACCATGGGCATTCCGATGATCGCGGGACGCGACTACACCTGGGAGGACGACTTCCAGCGGCTTCCCGTGGCCATCGTCTCCGAAAAGGTGGCGCGCGAAACCTGGGGCACGCCGCAGAACGCGCTGGGGAAGATGATCCGCGTCAGTTCAAAAGACGAATGGCGCCAGGTGGTGGGCGTGGTGGGCGACGTGCACGCCGATGGACTGGACAAGGACTCCCCGAAGCTCATCTACTGGCCGCTGCTGATGCATCATTTCGAGAGCAGTGACGACAATGTGCGGCGCTATGTGAAGTTCGCCGTCCGCACCCCGCGGGCGGGCGAAGAGAGCCTCAACGCGGAGATTCGCCGCGCGGTCTGGAGCATCGATGCCAACCTGCCGCTGGTGGACGTGCACACCATGGACTACTACTATGCGAAGTCCATGGCGCGGACGCAGTTCACGCTCGTAATGCTGGGCGCGGCCGCAGGCATGGCGCTTCTGCTCGGCGTAGTCGGCCTCTACGGAACCATTGCGTACTCAGCGTCGCAGCGGCGGCGCGAGATCGGCATCCGCATCGCGCTGGGCGCGCAGCGCGGCAACATCACCGCCCTGTTCGTCCGCCAGGGAATGCTGGTCGCCGGCATCGGCATCCTTTGCGGGCTCGGCGTGGCCCTGGCGGCGGCGCGTCTTCTGCGAACGCTGCTCTTCCACGTCGCCACCATGGATCCGCTCACCTACGCGTGCGCATGCGCGGGGCTCGTCGGCGCAGCAGCGCTCGCCAGCTATTTGCCCACGCGGCGAACCCTGAAAGTGAATCCCGTCGAAGCGTTGCGCTCCGAATAGCGCTCGCAACCACCTCATCGAATCGTTTTGCCCAGGCGGCCTCCGGAAAACGGGGGCCGCCCCTTTTGCAGATTTTTCTGTTGCAGGGCTTGACATATTCCTATATGGGAATCTATTGTCTTGTTCATGGCCCGAGCTTCCACCACCTCCGACGCCTTTAACGCCGTCGCTGAACCTCGCCGCCGCGCCATTCTTGTGTATCTGGCTGCCGGCGAGCAGACTGTCGGCGCGATTGTCGCGGCCCTGGAGATGGAGCAGCCCTCGGTTTCCAAGCATCTGCGCGTGCTGCACAAGGTCGGCCTGGTGCGCATGCGCCGCTGCGGGAGGCAAAAGTTGTACGAGACGAACGCGGCCGCCATTCGTCCGCTGCACGAGTGGACTGCCTATTTCGAGCGCTACTGGCAGCATCAGTTGCTGCGCGTAAAAGAGCGCGCCGAGGCCAAAGCGGCCGCGTCGCGCAGTGGTTCACCGGGTTCCCACAAAATCACCCCAGGAGAGAGAAATCCATGATTGCAACCGAAACGAAGCTGGAAGACTGCACCCTGAACGTCACTCAGGAAATCCGCGTCGAGGCGCCCATCGACGTCACGTTCGACGCGCTGCTCGAGCAAATCGGTCCCGCCAACGAAACGCCCGACGGCCGCAAGATGCCGATGAAGCTCGAGCCCTGGCCCGGAGGCCGCTGGTTCCGCGACCTCGGCGATAACAACGGACACTTCTGGGCCAGCGTTCAGGCCATCAAACGGCCCACGCTGCTGGAGTTCGCCGGCCCGCTCATGATGTCTTACCCGGTCGCAAACAACGTGCAGTACCGCCTGCGCGAAGAGGACGGCGGGACCGTGATCCAGTTCCATCACACCGGATTCGGCCTCATCCACGACGACCACCGCAGGGGCGTCGTCAGCGGCTGGAGCTTCATGAACGATCAGGCGCGGCTGCGCGCCGAGCGTATTGCAGCCAAGAGATAGGTGCCGCGATGTGTCCCGTGTGTATTGCAACCGCGGCGCTGCTGGCGAGCGGAGCAGGTTCGACCGGCGGATTGGCCGGACTGGCCGCGAGGAAGATCCTGCGCCGCGGCGCGGCCAGCAAAGTTCCGGTTCTCAACTCATCGAAGGAGAATGATTATGGCGATAAGCACAGCAGAGGTGAAGCATGCGAAGGTAGTGCCGGCGGCGGAATGGCTGGCGGCGCGGAAGGCGTTTCTGGCGAAGGAGAAAGAGTTCACGCGGCTGCGTGATGAGCTGAGCCGCCAGCGGCGCGAGCTGCCGTGGGAAAAGGTGGAGAAGGCCTACGCGTTCGAAGGCGTCCACGGGAAGGCCGCGCTGGCCGATCTGTTTGGCAAGCGCACCCAGCTGGTGATCTATCACTTCATGCTTGGACCGGGCTGGGCCGAGGGCTGCAAAAGCTGCTCGTATCTGGCCGACCACTTCGACGGGATGACGATTCATCTGGCGAATCGCGACACCGCCTTCGCAGTCGTCTCGCATGCGCCGATTGCGGAGATACAGGCATTCCAAGAGCGCATGGGCTGGAAGTTTCCCTGGTACTCGGCCTTCGGCAGCGACTTCAATTTCGACTACCACGTTTCGTTCACGCCGGAACAGCTGGCGACCGGCAAGGTGAATTACAACTACAACCGCGAAGAGTTTCCGGCAGAGGAGGCGCCAGGGCTGAGCGTTTTCTACAAAGACGATGCCGGCGAGGTCTTCCACACCTATTCGGCCTACGCGCGCGGCCTCGACATCCTGGTCGGGACGTACAACTTTCTCGATGTGACGCCGAAGGGCCGCGACGAAGACGGTCTCGCGCACACGATGGCGTGGGTTCGGCACCACGACAAGTACGAAGACGGCTACGTCGTCGACCCCACGGCGGGATGGGAGCATCCGAAAGTCGCGGCTCCCGCAGCAGGCCAGCACAAATGTTGCTCCGGCGAGAGCCACAGCTAAAATTCACTGCATGTGCAGGAACATCAAAACCCTGTTCAACTTTGAGCCGCCCGTCACTCCGGATGAAGTGCGGGCGGCCTCGCTGCAATACGTGCGAAAGATCTCCGGCTTCTCGAAGCCTTCGCATGCGAATGAAGCCGCATTCAACATGGCGATCGAAGAAATCGCAGCAGCGTCGTCGCGCCTGCTGGCAGCGCTCGAAACCAGCGCGCCTGCGAAGAACCGCGAAGAGGAAGCCGCGAAAGCCAGGGCTCGCGGCGCTGCGCGCTTCGCAGATTAACGCGCGAATCCCGTCGTCAAAAGCCAGCGCCTCCGGTTTGCTGCCCGTGGGGTTACCGGCCTCGCATTCGGTAATAGGCCCGTGATTACTGCGCTGGATGCGCAGGCGGTTCAGGTGCCGAGGACGCGGGCCGAGGCGGCGCGGGCTTCTTCGGCGGCTCCTTCTTGCCGGGCGCGAGAATCGCGTGCAGCGTGTTGCCTTCCATGCGCGGCATGAACTCGACGACTCCGTTGTCTCCAATGTCCTGGATGAGGCGATTGATGATCGCGTAGCCCAGCTCGCGGTGCGCCATCTGGCGGCCCTTGAAGCGCAGCGAGGCTTTTACCTTATCGCCGTCCTGCAGAAAACGGACTGCCTGGTTCTTGCGCGTCACGTAATCATGGTCGTCGATGGTAACCGAGAACTTCACTTCCTTGACCGTGATTACCTTCTGACGCTTGCGCGCGGCGCGGTCCGATTTTTCTTTTTCGTAGAGGAATTTGCCGTAGTCCTGAATGCGGCAGACGGGAGGAACGGCGGTCGGCGACACTTCCACGAGATCGAGGCCGCGTTCGCGAGCAATCTTGAGGGCCTCGAAAGGTGGGAGGATGCCGAGCTGCTCGCCTTTTTCGTCAATCACGCGCACTTCGCGGGCGCGAATGCGCTCATTGATTCGGACAAACTGCTTCGCGGAACGCTTATCGATGGGTGTATCTCCTCGCGCGTGGCTCAGTCACGCGGCAACTTAGTATATCAACCGGCGCCCACGACTTAACACCAGCGGATCACCGCCCCTTGCTCTTGTCTCCAGGCTTCGCGTCTGAGGCGGCGGGCCAGAGGCCTTAAGCCACGCCTTCAACGCCGTCTTCGCTCAATCCGGTGATGCGCGCCCTCACGAGCCGGTTGGCCGCGATCGGCGCGTCCAGCGTGAGCTTGAGGAAATTATCGGTGACGGCCTCACAGGTGGGCGCGCCGCTACCCGCAGGATGATCCGCATCGCCGCCGATGGTGACCGCCGACAGCATCCGCCCGACAAACCGCGACCGGAAGGCATGCGATTTTTCCGCCATCAGACTGCGCAGCGCGGCCATGCGCTCGCGAACCGCGGAGGCGGCAACCGGCGACTGGCGATGGTACTCCCACGCCGGCGTTCCGGGTCTGGCTGAGAACGGGAAAAGATGCAGATACGTGAACGGCTGCGCCGCGATGAATTCGTAGCTTTCCTGAAACAGCGCGTCCGTTTCGCCGGGGAATCCGATCATCACGTCGGCTCCGATCCCTGCGTCGGGCAGCAGGGCACGAATTTGCGCCAGCCGCTCGGCGTAATGCCAGGGCCGATAGCGGCGATACATCCGCCGCAGAATCGTATCCGATCCGGACTGCAGTGGCAGGTGCGTGTGACGCGCGAGGCGTGGCCCGGCCCCTGCTTCGCAGGCGAATTCGCGATAGAGAGCCAGCAACTCCGCCGACCAGTCCATTGGCTCGATGGAACTGAGACGCAGGCGGGGTAAGGCCGTCCGACGCAGAATCGCATCCACCAGACTCTCGAATCTCTGCACTCGCTTCAGATCGCGGCCCCAGCGTCCGAGATTAATGCCCGACAGCACCAGCTCCTGGCCGCCGCGATCGACGAAAGCCTGCACGTTCTCGAGGCAGGTCTCCAGCGGAATCGTCCGGCTCGGACCGCGCGTCGCCGGAATGATGCAGAACGAGCAGCGATTGCCGCAGCCGTCCTGCGCCTTCAGGTTGGGGCGGGTTTGCCGCGCATCGGGCGCGAATGGAAGCGCCGCCAGCTCGGTATGCGCAAACGCGTCGTCGTGAAAGATTCTCTCGAGGGGCACGAAGTTCGAGTCCGCGACGTCCAGGCTTGCCGCGCTGCTCAGCCGCAGCGCGAGATCCGCCACCAGCGACTTGTGACTATTGCCGACCACGGCATCGACTTCGGGCATGGCGGCCAGCTCTTCTGGCGCGCGCTGCGCGTAGCAGCCGGTGACGATGACTCGCGCTTCCGGGTTCTGGCGGCGAATGCGGCGCACCCACGCCCGGGCCTGGCGGTCGGCTTCCGCCGTAACGCTGCAGGTATTTACAATAATGACAGCAGCTTCACTGGGATCCTCCGCCGGTGCGAGCCCGCGATGGCGCAAACTGGCGGCCATGGCCTCGCCGTCAGAACGGCTGGCCCTGCAGCCGAAGTTTTCGACGTGATATTCTGCCACGTTACTGAGGAACGGTTTCCTTTCCGGTATTGCCGCCTGGGTCACGTGCGGGACTCCCATCCCGCACGTGCCGAGCGGGAACGAAGGACTCGTTTCCAGTGTAGCAACTGAAAATCGTCGGATTCAGGCTGCGCAAAACCGGCCGAAACCTGCATCCAACCGCCTGCTGCTTTGGTAGCACGACCCCGAACGAGCGAGGAGATACTTATGAAACGGCGCATACTTCTGGTCGACGACGACGTTGCCATTTTGCTGACCCTGAAAGCCGTGCTGGAGATCAGCGGCTTCGAGGTGGAGACAGCAGCCTCAGCTCGCGAAGCGAAGCTGCGGATCAAGGCGAACGAATATCACATGGTTATCACCGACCTGCGGATGGAAAGCGAGACCGCGGGTCAGGAAGTGGCCGCTGCCGCGCGCAAGGCCCCCAACCGCCCGGCTGTGGCTATACTCACCGCGTATCCTCCGGCGGATGCTGACTGGGTCACGCACGCCACCGACAAAATGCTGGTGAAGCCCATGAACACGCAGGATCTGCTGCGTCAGATCGAGGCGCTGCTGATCGCTCACGAAGACAAGAAGGGGCTGGCCAACGAAAAGAAGCTCGAATCACTGGCCGTGAGCGAGGCCTCGAAGAAGCCACGCAAACTCGCCGAAAGCAGAGCGCGGTAAAAGCAGGGAAGCGGCGGCGCAGGATAACTGGCAGGGATTCTTCAGGACACCGTCGATCCAATTCATAATCAAACGGGAAATCGCACGCTGAAGAGATTGCGCGCGGTAAGTTGCACGGATGGAATTGCAGGTGCGGAACCACGAGATCGCGAAAATCAAACGGAAGCAGTGCCTGGCACACGCCGCGAAGCGGCTAGCTGGCCTGACTAACGGTGCGCTTCTGCTGGAAGCAACTCCGGCACAGCACGGGACGGCCCTGCGTCGGCTTGAACGGGACCGTAGTTTCCGTACCGCACTCCGAACAAACGGTGCGCGTTTCCGGGCGCGGGTTGCCGGATCCGGAGGCGCGCTTTGCCTTGCAGTTCTTGCACCGTTTGGGGTCATTCTTAAATTGCTTGTCGAAAAAGAAGAGCTGTTCACCGGCCGTGAACACGAAATCGTTTCCGCAATCAACGCACTTCAGGATCTTATCGACGAACTCCATCCGCTTCCTCGCCTTCCGGCATTTTCAGCAAAGCTGTGACGGCAAATATGCCGCATCCTGCTCGGGGGATCGCGTGCGAACGCGAACTCCAGCAGCATGGCCGATTCTGAAAATGCGCCAGCCCGAACACCGACTTTGCACGCCGTGTCCTGCAGGCCGCGCCGGCTGGCTCACTTTGAAGCCTGGGGAGCCGTGCGCCCGGCGCGACGGGAAGCATAACCCGGTCGTGGTACCACTGCAATGACTGGGGCCCTCGCGTGTGGATCACGAAGGCCCGGTGGGGTGTCCGGTTCAGGTGGCCGGCTTGCAGGGGCCGGAGAGCCTGAGCGCATCGGTGACCCGATGCGGCCTCATATGAGTCGCACGCTGCCGCGGATGAAATGCGGCCAAAAAACCAACACCGGCCGGCGCCGGAAAGCCGTTCCGCCAGAACGGCCTGCAAAACCTGGAAAAGGAACGGGTCTGCTGCCCGGCGAGCGCGAGCATGGCGCCGCGTGGGGAGAGCAACGGCCCCAACAAGGCCATTGTTGATCTGGTTGGGGGTTGGTCTGCTCCCAATCTGGGGATGAGAACAGACCACCCGAAGTGCTGACCGCTCGGTTAATCCTGCTCTTTCCGAGCTTTCTTACGATTCCGCTTTCGCGCGAGCGCTTCTTTTACACGGCGCTTTTCGCCCGGTTTCAGGTAGAAGGAATGACGCTTTACTTCCTTGATGATGTCTTCCTGCTGAACCTTGCGCTTAAACCGGCGCAATGCATTTTCAAGCGGCTCGCCTTCCTGCACGCGAACCTCTGCCAAAGAACTACACCTCCCGACTTCGCCAATTCGGCACTATAAGACTAACAAAAACAAAAAGCTCTCTGCCAGTGGACGGTCCTATCTTTTGGGAGAAACATGTTCCAAGCTCTGCCAATTCATGGCGTACCGCGGAGATATTCCTGGCGGAGTTAGACGAAGAACCGGAAAGCGAGTTTCATCTCGAGCAGAAGTTTTCCTGTTGACATTCTACTGAGGAACGGCGTATCTGTAGAGATCCAACAGGAGGACGAGATGCCAGATGAACCTCAGGAATCAGCCAGTGCTGCCATCGACACTGGAACCCAGGTCCTGCAGGGAACTCTCGACCTGATGGTGCTCAAGACGCTCGAGACCATGGGGCCGCAGCACGGATATGGCATCGCCCGGCGCATTGAGCAGATCAGCGAGAACGCGTTGCGGCTAAACCAGGGGACGATCTATCCGGCGCTATTGCGCCTGCGACAGAGGGGATGGATCCGCGCCGAGTGGGGGACCAGCGAGAACGGCCGGCGGGCACGCTTCTACGAACTGACTCGCGCCGGTAAAGCGCAGGTGGAGAAAGAAACCGAAAGCTGGGCGCGGGTAGCGGCGACAATGGCGCGCTTCCTCACCACGTAGGCAAGCCGAACTCCAGCGAGGAGGGGCCAGGTGACGGGCAGATTGCGGGCTTTGGCAAATCGGATCGCAGCCATTTTCGGCCGCCGCGATCGAGACGCGGACCTCGACGAGGAGCTTCGCGCCCACATCGAGATGGCCGTCGAGGAGAATCGCCAGCGCGGGATGAGCGAAGAGGCGGCGCGTCGAACGGCGCTGCGCAGCTTCGGCGGTGTCACCCAAACCCGCGAGCGCTTCCGCGAGCAGGAGGGCCTGCTCTGGTTCGAAAATTTTCGCCGTGAAACAGCGTACGCGCTGCGCCAGATGCGCCGGTCGCCAGGATTCACCGCTGTCGTGATCGTGACCCTGGCCCTCGGCATCGGCGCGAACGCGGCCGTGTTCAGCGTGCTCAACGCGGTCATGCTGAAGCCGCTGGCATTTCGCAACGCAGACCGCCTCGTGCAGGTGTTGTCGTCAAAGAACGGAACCCGGATGGGGCCTTCGCCGCCGGATATGCGCGACTTTGCCGCGCAGAATCACACCTTCATGAAGCTCGCGGTTTACGACCAATGGCGGAAGAACGTAAGCACCTTGCCCAGCGGCAGCGATGCGGAGGAAGTCGCCGTTGGCCTGGCGCCGCCGGATTTCTTCCAATCGCTGGGCGTGGAGCCGATCCTGGGCCGCCTGTTTACGGCCGACGAAGGAGTGGAAGGGCACAACCATGTGGCGCTGATCACCGACCTCTTCTGGCAGAGTCACTATCAACGCGACCCCCGCGTGCTGGGGCGCACGATCACCATCAACGACGAGCCGTACACGATCGTCGGCGTCATTCCGGCGACCATTCCCGGATGGCTGCACAGCCTGCAAAGGCAGTTGCCCGTTTTTGAGCCGTTCCTGCCGTATCCCGGGATCTGGGACGAGCAGTCTCGCGACGGGAGGAACTACGGCGCAATCGGGCTGCTCAAGCCAGGCGTCTCCCTTCACGAGGCGCAGGCCGATCTGGCGAGAATCGCGGGCAATCTGGCGGCGAGTTATCCGGTCGATCGCGGATTTACGGTCGCCCTCGAGCCGCTGGCGTCGATGCGCAGCGGCGATCTGAAGCCGCTGCTGATGTTGCTGATGGGCGCGGTGGCGCTGGTCCTGCTGATCGCCTGCGCGAATCTTGCGGCGCTGCTGCTGGCGCGCAACACGGCGCGGAAGAGGGAGTTCGCGATGCGGCGGGCGCTCGGCGCGAGCCGATCCGCCTTGGTGCGGCAGGTGCTGGCTGAGACGCTGGTGTTTTCGCTCGCCGGAAGCGCGTTCGGGCTGGCCATTGCCGGTACGGCCACGCGTACCCTCAGCCTCGCGGATCCAGCCCGGCTGCCGCAGCTGGCGGACCTGACGCTGGACTGGCGGGTTCTGGCCTTTACGCTGCTGGCCGGCATCGGAACCTGTCTCCTGTTTGGGATCGCCCCGGCGTGGCTCAGCTCCCGCGTCGATGCGGCCAGCGCTCTGAAGGATGGCGGAAGAAGTTCGAGCGCCCCGGGTCGGCACCGATTCCGGAGGGCCCTGGTCACCGCGCAGATCGCCCTGTCCCTGATGCTGCTGGTCGCTGCCGGCTTGCTGCTGCAGACTCTGCATCGGCTGCAGAACCAGGACCTGGGCTTGCGCATCGATCATCTGGCCCGCGGGCATTTGTATCTCCCGCCGGCGCAGTACCCGACGCCGCAGTCGATTACCGGATTCTGCGACCGGGTGACGGAACGGCTGCGCACGGAGCCCGGCGTGCAGGACGTATCGGTGACAACGATTTATCCGCCCAGCGACAGTTGGCGGATGAACTTTTCCATTGTCGGCCACGCGCTGACGCGCCTCGAAGACGTGCCCTCGACGATCTTCGGCGTAGTGGACGCGAACTATCTGGGCGTGGCGGGAATCCCGGTGGTGGAAGGGCGAGATTTCGCGGATTCCGATCGCGAGCAGACGGTCCCGGTGGCTGTCGTGAACCAGACCTTCGTGCGGCGGTATTTCCCCGGCGAAGATCCGATCGGCCGCCGCATCGAGCTGGGCGCTCCGGCAAGCCTGGTGGCGCGCGACGTGTGGATGGGCGACCAGCGGGTAACGGTGACCGTCGCCGGAGTAATGCGCGACAACCTGGATCAGGGACTGGCTCAGCCCGTGGCGCCGCAACTGATCGCGCTCTACCGCCAGGTGCCGGCGGTGAACTTCGGATTCAAGGAAGTGCTGGTGCGCACCGAGGTCGCACCCGATGCTCTGGTCCGCGCCCTGCAGAAACAGGTGCAGAGCGTCGATCCGCGCATTCCCCTCGCCGAAGTCGAGCCGATGAGCACGTACCTGGGAAATATGACCGCGGTGCAGCGCTTCACCGGTGTGATTCTCGCCGGCTTCGCGGCTCTGGGACTGGGCCTCGCGGTGATGGGCATCTATGGAGTGATCGCGTACCTCGTGGCCGAGCGCACGCGGGAGATCGGCATCCGCCTGGCGCTGGGCGCATCGCGCCGGGCCGTGCTGTGGCTGGTTTCGCAGGAGGGGATTCGTCTGGCGCTGGCGGGGGCTGCGATGGGAATGATCGGCGTGGTGCTGGGCGGCCGCTCGATGGCGAGCCTTCTCTACCGCGTATCGGCCTTCGACGCGCTCACTCTGACCGCCTGCTCGCTCACGCTGATCGTCATCGCCTGGCTGGCGTGCGTGCTGCCGGCCCGGCGGGCTGCGAAGATCGATCCCATGCAGGCCCTGCGCCAGGAGTAGCAAAAAGCGCTACTGCTTGATTTTGCCCATCCGCGCGTCCACGTCGTGCATCCGGCTCGCTTCGAAGCTCACGATCTTCCACTCGCCGAGCCGCCGGTTGTAAACCCGCGTATAGCGATACTGCCCGCTGATGTCCGTGGCCCCGTTGGTGCCTTCGAGATCGGCTACCGACGTGACGACAGCGGTTTCGCCGTAGACGCGCACATGAATGTCAGTAATATCGAGGCGCGTGATGCGGATCGTTCCGGCCCGCCGTTGATCCACGGCCTGTTGCTTCGTCTCGATCGTGCCGTTGGACGTGATGCCGATGTAATCGTCGGCGAGCAGCCGGCCCATCTCCGCGACATTGTTGGTCACGATCGCCTGCCGCCACTGCTGCTCCAAAGCCTCGATCTCCTTATGAATTTCGCCTTTTTCGTGGCGCGGCAACGCCCACGCCACGTGGCACAGCGCCACGATGAGGAAGACCGCCACTGCAGGCGGAATCGAACTGCGGCGCAAGGCGGAGCGGCGGCGCATGGTCGTACCGGATGTTACCGTATTTTCAGAGATGCCGTGCCGTTGTGCAATACGCGCGTCTGCAATCTTCATGCAGCGGGCATACGGTTGAGCAGCAGCCGATAAACGACTCCGCCATCGCTGCACATACAATGGCCCCTTCCGGAGCGCCGCGTCCAGAGAAAAGAGCCGCGTGTCTGACGTCAGTAACCTGAGCATCCGTGATTCCGGGACCTGGGAAGGCGATCCATGCGGCATGCCCGTCCCGTCTTCTACTCAGACGCACAGAATGGGCCGGGGATTGCTTTGCTCCAGCGAACGGGGAAGGGGACGCAGGGAATGGTCGGCACACTCAGGCGACGGCGTTCAGGTTTTCTACCTGCCGCTCCAGCATCAGCTGATACAGACCGCCCACAGCGAAGTCCTTAAAGTGCTGCGAGGCTCGATGAGCGTCGACCGCTTTCTGGTCGGTGTATTGCTCGTAGATGACAACCGTGTCCGGTTCGCCGTCGACCGTGTGCGGAAGGTAGGTAGCGCAGCCCGGCTCCTCGCGCGAGGCGCGGGCCAGCAACGTCAGCAGTTCGGCCACGCGCTGGCGATCGTCGGTGCGGAATTTCATGCGGACAGTGAAGCTGATCATAAGGATGCCGGTAGCTGACAGCCTGCAAAAGATCAGGCCGCGATTTGGGTTTGTGCCGAAGAAACGAGGGCCTTCTGATTCTCAGTGACCGGCGATGTGCCGCATTGCGTCGCGGAACTCCGGCATCTCGAACGTTTGCTCGCGATCGGGCCCGGTGGAAACGATGCCGATCTTCGCGCCCGATTCCCGTTCCATGAAACGCAAATACTCCTGCGCCGGAGCGGGCAGATCCTTAAAGGTTCGGATTCCCTCCGTCGAGGTCTTCCATCCCTTAAGGCGAGTGTACACGGGCCGGATGGATTCAATGCCGCGTACGTCGGCCGGCAGCGTCTCGCAGGCCTTGCCGTCGATCTCCCACGCCGTGCACACCGGAATATCCTCGAGATCGTCGAGCACGTCGAGCTTGGTCACCACAAGCCATTCCGTTCCGTTGATCTGGTTGGAGTAGCGCAGCAGAGGCAGATCGAGCCAGCCGCAGCGCCGCGGGCGTCCGGTGACCGCACCGTACTCCTGGCCGCGCGCGCGCAGCGCTTCGCCGGAAGCGTCGTGAATTTCGGTTGGGAACGGACCTTCGCCCACACGCGTCACGTACGCCTTGGTCACGCCGATTACCGTGCCGATGCGCGTCGGACCAACACCAGTGCCAATCGACGCCCCCCCGGCCGCAGCCGACGACGAGGTCACGTAGGGATACGTCCCGTGGTCGATATCGAGCAGCGTGCCCTGCGCGCCCTCAAACATGATGCTGTGGCCCTCGGCGAGCGCTTTGTTCAGCAGCAGCGCCGTATCCGTCACGAACGGGCGAATCTTCTCGGCCGCGGCAGCGTATTCGTCATAAATGTGCGCCGGGTCCAGCGGCTCCGTTCCAAACAGCGCATGCACGATAGCGTTCTTTTCGTGGCAGGCTTCGTCGATATGCGTTTTCAGCAGCTCCGCGTCGAGCAGATCGATCACCCGCAGCCCATTCCGCGCCATCTTGTCTTCGTACGCCGGGCCGATGCCGCGGCTGGTGGTGCCGATCTTCTTCCGTCCCGGCGCCGACTCCGCCGCCAGCTCGATCATCCGGTGGTAAGGCAGGATCACCTGGGCGCGATTTGAGACAAACAGACGCGTGTCGACGTCGATGCCCAGCTCGCGCAGGCGTCCCGTCTCCTTCAGGAAGGCCATCGGGTCGAGCACCACGCCGTTGCCGATGACGCCGCGGCAACCCGGCCGCAGCACGCCGCACGGCACCAGTTGCAGGATGAACTTCTGGCCGTCGATGATGACGGTGTGGCCGGCATTGTGGCCGCCCGCGTAACGCGCGACGACCGTAAAGCGCTCCGAGAGCACATCGACAATCTTGCCTTTGCCTTCATCGCCCCACTGGGCGCCCACCACCACTGCGGATTTTGCCTGATTCGCGGAAACGTCCACCGGGAATGCCTGCTTTCCTGTGCTCGAAAGATTTCCCGGCGCAGCAACACACACGTGGCCTCAACCTTGCTGAATCGGCTGAAGTTGAAGGTGAACAGTACGTGGGTGGGCCGGATGCCGGAAACCGTCCATCCGATTCCTCATGATATATGGCCGCGCGCCACGGGAAAAGATAACTGTGGTGATGCCGACGATCAGGTGACCTTACCAGGTCCACAGCTTTATGGGCAGGTCAGAGTCGCCGATCCTGAGATCTGGCATCCACCGCCGCAGGCGGTGATCGCATCGCAGACGGCCCCGGGGCTTCCGAACGGCGGATCCGCGGCAAAGACCTGGTACCTGCCGCTGGCGCCACTGCCGCAATGTGCCAGTCCGGTTGAGGAAACCGTGACGGCCGTCGCACGTGCGTTGTTCTGGCAAACGCCCCAGTGGGCCGGCTGCGGCGTCACCGTTTTGGGATTCCCGCTCCAGTGCCCTGTGGCCGTAAACTGCACGGCGTGGCCCTGCCTATCGGCCGTGGCTGGGCTGACTGTGATGGACTGCAGTTCTCCGGTGGGATTGGCCGGCATGCCGCAGGCGATCAGCAGCAAGCCCAGGGGCGGAACCGCCATTGCAAAGGCGAATCGAGATAGGCGCATGAGTGGCCCTCCGAATCTGGCTTATTAGACCGGCGAGCCTGCGGAATTGTCGCGGCGAACCCAAAACTCAGTGTTGTCGAATAACCAGGAACCTCGTATCAATGCGAACGCGCCAGCCAAATTGTGTGCTCGCCGCACGCCGGATCCTCCGCTACGTGCCCCACCACCTGGAAACCATGCTCATGCAGCAGCTTGCGATATTCCATCGGATCCAGGCTCGCGTGATAGAGCGGCTCGCCGGCGAACTCGCTCAGAACCTCTCCATGCTTCGGCCCCGAGGTGAACATCAGCGCGCCGCGTGGCTGCACATGCCGCGCAAACACGCCAAACATCGCTCGCTGGTCGTCATGTTTCAGGTGAAAAAAGCTGTCCCACACCAGAACGCCATCGAAGCGCCGCCCCAGATCGAGCGTGCGCATATCCGCGGCCATCCATTCGTTGTGCGGAAATCGACTACGGCACAGTCCCACCAGCGCCGGAGACGAATCGACACCCGTCACGCGATAGCCGTTGCCGATGAGATACGTTGCGAGCGGCCGCCCGGATCCGCAGCCCAAATCGAGAATCGTCGCCCCCGGACCCAGCAGCGACGTGAACCGGTCGATCCAGGGCTTCTCAAACAGGCTGCCGGGACCGCGCAGCCGATCCCACTCCGCGGAATTGTCGTCGTAGAGGCCGATGATACGTTCGGAATCGTGGCTCACAACGCTCCATGCAAGGAAGTTGCCCAGGGCAACAGACAGTGAACCGTCGCCGGTAACCTGTAATCCGCCAGATGTGATCTGAAGTTACCGCGCCACGCCTGCCGCCTCGCGCAGCCAGCCGTACAGCGGAAACTGCTCTGCCAGCTCCAGCACCTGTCCGCGAATGCGCGCCAGCGCCGACGGATTGCTACGGTTGTCGAGCACAAACGCGATCCAACCGCCGATCAGCTGCATTTCCTTCTCCTTCATGCCGCGGGTGGTCAGCGCAGGCGTGCCGATGCGGATACCTGAAGGTTTGAGCGGTGGATTCGTATCGAAGGGAATCGCGTTCTTGTTCACCGTAATGCCGGCATCGCCCAGCGCGGCTTCCGCCTCGCTGCCCAGCATGCCCTTGGCGAACACATCCACCAGCATCAGGTGGGTGTCCGTGCCGCCGGAGATGATCCGGTAGCCGGCGCTCGCCAATGTCTCGGCCAGCACCTTGGCATTGGCGACGATTTGCGCCGCGTAGGTCTTGAAGTCCGGCTGCAACGCCTCGCGGAACGCGACCGCTTTGGCCGCGATGATGTGTACCAGCGGTCCGCCCTGCTGGCCGGGGAAGACGGCCTTGTCGACGGCGCCGGCAAATTCCTGCCGGCAGAGCACCATGCCCGCGCGCGGTCCGCGCAGCGTTTTGTGGGTCGTCGTGGTTACAATTTGCGCGTGCGGCACTGGCGACGGGTGAGCGCCGCCCGCCACCAGCCCGGCAAAGTGCGCCATGTCGACGATCAGCAGGGCGCCGGCCTTGTCGGCAATCGCCCGCATGCGCTCGAAATCGAAAAACCGCGGATAGGCGCTACCCCCTCCGATGATGACCTTGGGCTTCTCGCGCAGCGCGATCGTCTCCAGTTCGTCGTAGTCGATCGTCTCCGTATCCTTGCGCACGCCGTAGGAGACGACGTGGTAGAGCTTGCCGGAAAAGTTGAGCTTGTGTCCGTGCGTCAGGTGGCCGCCCATCGCCAGATCGAGCCCCAGAATCGTGTCGCCTGGCTGCAAAACCGCCATGTAGGCGGATGAGTTCGCCTGCGATCCGGAGTGCGGCTGTACGTTCGCATGCTCCGCTCCAAAGATCTGTTTCGCGCGGTCGCGCGCCAGGTTCTCCACCACGTCGGCGAATTCGCAGCCGCCGTAATAGCGCCGTCCCGGATAGCCCTCGGCATACTTATTGGTGAAAACAGCTCCGGCGGCTTCGAGCACAGCGCGGCTCACGAAGTTCTCCGAGGCGATCATCTCGAGGCCTTCGTGCTGGCGGCGAATTTCCGCGTCGATGGCAGCAGCGACTTCAGGATCCTCAAATGGGAGGGTCTGGGACATGCGATCGGACATGACAACAGGGTACAAGGTGCGGGGTCCCAGGGTACAGAGATCACCAGCCCTTCCGGCTGAGGAAAATTCGGAGCGCAAATTGGCGTCGGAGGCATCTACCCGCTACCCGTGTTCTTCTCTTACTCATGCGGCGGCAGGGGCTGCGGCCACTCCACCACGCCGTACTTTCCCGCAGGACCGCGCGTCAGTACCGGCGCATACAGCCCCAGTAGTTCCCGCCGCCACCAGTTGCCGGTCGCGCGCTTTTCGGCCTCCGACGTGAACCAGTATTGCCAGAGCATCGCCCGCACATACTTCGGCGGCGCGTTCGGAAACGGATTCCCTTTGAACAGCGCCAGCACATCGCCGTCGCCGTCGAGCAGGTGCTCTTCCGTCAGAGGAACGATGCTGGCCTGCTGCCAGTCCGTCAGAGAGGCAAACCACAGATTCCAGTCGAAGCGCGGTTGGTACGGCGCGTAAATTCCCGGCGCCTGATTCAGCGCCTGCGGCTTGTGCAGGAAAAGATACGGCGTCCAGTTCTGCCCGTCATTCGATCCCTGGAACTCTACCTCGTACCGCCCGTGCGTCATCACCTCGAACAGCCCGTACTGGTTGGCGATCCGGAATGGCTCGAGTCCCTCGATCGGCGCCATGAATACCGGCGCCTCCGGCCACGGCATCCGGATCATCTCCGCCGTCGTGTCGTACGCAATCCACGTCAGGAAAACCGCAGCGACGGCCACCTTGATTGCTTTAAGATGCCCGCGCCATCCGCGCACTCGCTGCTCTTGATCCTCCGGCCGCGGCGATGCGACACCAGCCTCCCCCTCCCGTTCCCCATTCCCCGGCGACAGAATCGTGATCACTGGCGATTCCTTCGCCGCAACCTCCGGTTCCTGCGCAACCTCGTCCAGCGTCCCGCGGAATCGCTGCGGCACCAGCCAGCGCACGCTCCGGTCATCGAGCAGCAGAAATCCCAGTATCAGCACCAGATAATTCAGAAACGCGTAGTTCGCCGTCAGGATCACCCCAATCTCCCACGGCGTCACGATGAAGAAGCAGATCAGACGCAGCCGCCGCGGTAAAAACAGCATCCACACGATGCCGATTTCCATCACCAGCGTGCCCGCCGCCGTCGCTGCGTGAAACCAGTGCGGCAGATGCTCCACGTACCAGCCAATCCACGTCGGCAGGGGGCCGTTCTGGTAGTACTCGTCCATCGCGGTCAGGTGACGCCATTCAGGATCGCCCGAGAGCAGCTTGCCGATTCCCGATTCGAAATAAATCCGAAACCACTCATATTGCAGCAGGAAGAGCGCGGCCCGCGGCGGCGGCGAAGTGGTTCCGAGGCGCGGCCACAAGCCGCGCGGCGTGAAGAACAGCGCCAGAAATCCTGCTTCGAGCAGCATCCCATCCGACTGGTAGCCGGAAAAATCTCCCGCGGCGGCCACGAAAGACAGAAAGCAGACAAAGCAGACAAGAAAGCTCAGGCGCGGCCACGCATTGCAAAACGCTGCGATCGAGGCCAGCAGCCCAATCCACGTCACCGCCATCAGAAAGTGATTGCCCGCCGAGATCCAGAACAGCGTCGGCGCAAACCAGTAGCGCAGCGTGTCCTCGTCGCTCGCCACCGCGTGCAGAAAATGCTGCGCCGGCAAAATGCCGTCGGGCCCGATCAGCCCTCGGATCTGAAAGACCAGCGCCAGAAATGCGGAAAAGTAGATGGCCCCGAGGGCGCGCAGGAAAAACCACCGCGGCACGAACCGCGTGCGTGGTCCTGCTTCCGAAGCGAAGAGCCAGCGGGCAATATTTCTGGGTGCGGACATAACGGCAGCCGCGGAAAGCGGCTACCCAAAACATTACTCTGTGGGGCGATGCCTCGAAAACATCCACCCGATCGTCAGCAGCGTGATCAGCGCGATCAGGCATTGCGAGATGACGCAGTAGAGGCACCACACCTCGAGCACATGCGCCTCAATGTTGCTCAGATACAGCGCGCACCCAAGGCCCCCCAGGGCGCACAGCAGCGTCAGCCACCGCCGCCGCATGAGGGCCAGCAGCAGAATCGCTGCATACCCGAGGATCCCAACGGCCGCTACCGGGAACCCGTCGCGCGGAGCCGGCCCCGTCACCGCATCCGGATGCCGTTTTGCTTCGATGTGCCACAGAATCCCCTTCAACGTCGCATAAGAACTGCGGTTCACGGTGCCGCAATCCCAGTGCGAATTAATGTCGCAGGGTTCGGTTCCGGTGGTGTAGTGAACATGGAGCGCGAGGGACGAGACGATGACGCCAAGCAGCGCCAGAAACGCGATCAGATAACGCATGCTGCGTTCAGTCTAGAGCATCAGGCGCCGTGCTTCCTGCTTCCGGAACCCGGGCCGGTTTCTATTCATCTTTGCGCAACCACCAGCAGCGTAAAGATGAATCCCCAGAACAGGCCCATGGCGTGCCAGTACCAGGCCGAGCAGTCCACTGCGACCTGACGCAGTTCCACGCGCTTGAACCCGAACATCGCGCCCATGGCAAACACCAGCGCCAGCAGGCCGAGCAGCAGGTGTACACCGTGAGTGATCGTCACGAGGTAGAAGAAGTAGCAATTGGGATTGCTGCTCGCGCGGAGGCCTTCGCTGGCCAGCTGATGCCATGCCGTCCACTGTCCGGCAAGGAACAAGCCGCCGAGCGCGATCGTAGCCGCCAGCCACGGAGCCGCGCGGCGCACGGCCGGCCGTCCCAGTCCCAGCCACTCCTCCATCACGTCGATCTCATGGAAAAGCTGCCGCCTGGCAATCTCCGCGGTCACCGCCGAGAGCAGCAGCACCGCCGTGTTCAGCCACAGGATTGGAGGAACCGAAAGCGGATGCCAGTCGGAGATGAAATTCTCACTGGCGCTCACGTGCCCGGCTGTGGGACGAACGTAGAAGAAGGTGATCAGGACGGCGAAGAGAACGAAATCCGCGGTGAGGATGGAAAGCGTCGTCAGCCGGAACCGGATGAGCATCTCGCGCGGCCCGCGGCGACCGTGCGGTCGTGAGTCCCAGTTGTCGTCGCCGCCTCCGCCGCCGGTCGGCCTGCGGTCCAAAGGCGGTTTGCCACCGTAGCCTGTGTCTTTGCGCTCGGTTTCGACCGTATGGCGAGTAAAGGTGGCGGGCATAACGACTCCCAGAGCCGAGTTCTAAAAGCTTACTCCTGTTTCAACGGGGGAGAACACTCCCCGGGGCTGCCGTTTCGATGCTCTGCAAACGCCCACTGCGGGCGGAAATCGTCCTGCGATGCGACGCCTGGCCCATAGACGTACGGACCGCTCTCAATGATGGGATGCGCATTCGGCGACCACTCGAGCGTCGTTGCGCGCCACGGATTCTCACCGGCCGCGATGCCGTGCCTCGCGCTCCGGAAAACGTTAAACAGAAATATCAGCTGCGCCGCAGCCAGCAGCAGCGCCGAGAATGTGATGCCTTTCTCCACCGGAATGAGGCTTGCGAATGATTCCACGGGACCGGAAAGTTGCGCGTAATGCCGCGGCTCGCCGGCAAGACCGGCAAAATGCATGGGGAAAAACGTGCCGTACGCGGCGATCAGCGATATCCAGAAGTGGAGGTTGCCCAATACCTCGTTCATGCGGCGCCCCGTCAGCAGTGGATACCAGTAGTAGATGCCGGCAAAGACGGAGAAGACTCCCGCCATGGCCATGACCAGGTGGAAGTGCGCGACCACAAAGAACGTGTTGTGCAGATACGCGTCGAGCGCAGGCTGCGCCAGCACCGGCCCGGTCAGCCCCCCGGCGATGAAGAACGAGATGAACCCCAGGGTGAACAGCATGGGAGTGGTTAGACGGATGCGTCCGCGGAAGAGCATCGCCAGCCACGTCAAGACCTCCGCCGAACTGGGCACAGCGATGGCGATCGTGGTCAGGCCAAAGGCCGTCCCCGCATAGGGATTCATGCCCGACACGAAGATGTGGTGCCCCCATACTCCCAGGCCCAGAAATCCGATCAGCGTCGTAGCCGTCACCATGAATCGATACCCCGGCACCGGCCGCCGCGTGAAATTGGCGATCAGCGATGACGCCAGCCCCATGCCCGGCAGGATCGAGATGTAGACCTCGGGGTGGCCGAAGAACCAGAACAGATGGAGCCACAGCATCGGCGATCCCGGCGCGGCGGGGTCGCGCTGCCGGATGCCGTTCACCACCTCGCCTGCCGGCAGAAAAAAGCCGGTTCCAAAATGCCGGTCGGCCAGCAGCATGAACGCCGCCGCCAGCAGTGCGCTAAACGCGATGACCGTGAGCGCCGAACTCACCAGCCACGACCAAACCGTGAGCGGCATGCGCCCCAGCGTCATACCCTGCGCGCGCCGCGCCAGGATCGTCACGAGAAAATTGAACGCCGCCGCCAGCGACGCAGCGCAGAAGAGCAGGATGCTCACCAGCCACAGATCCATGCCCGCGCCCTGGCCTGGCCCCGCTGCCGCAATCTCGCTGAACGGGGGATAAGCAGTCCATCCCCCAATTGGCGCCCCCTGCGGCACGAAGAACGCCGCGATCAACGCGAGGAAGGACGCGAACCCGATCCAGAACGCCGCGGCATTCAGGCGGGGGAACGCCATCCGCGATGCACCAATCTGCGCTGGCAGCACCAGATTTGGGAAGGCCGCCTGCGGCACTACCGTGAGCACGAAGAAGATCATCAGCGTCCCGTGCATCGTCACGCCGGCAAGATACTGCTCGGGCGTCGGAACGCCGTAGAAAGGGAAGGGCAGCATCGGCCACACGCGATGGATCCGGATCGCGAGCGACAGCAGCGTTCCCAGGATCACCGCAGCCAGCGCGAGCAGCAGCCACAGAATCGCGAGGTCTCGATGGCACGAAGTGAATACACGGCTCGCCAGCGGCCGCCGCACGCGCACCGGAATCGCTGCGCTCAACGGGCTGCCTCCGCTTTGAGCGCGCTCTCCCGCGCCGTGAGCCACCGCTCATATTCTCCCGGTGCCACCACGCGCAGCCGCGCCTGCATCCGGGCGTGCCCCAGCCCGCACACCTGCGTGCACAGAATCGGATAATCCCCCGGCACCGCGGGCGTGAATTGCAGATGCCCGGTCATCCCCGGAATTGCGTCCTGCTTCAGCCGCATCCCCGGAATCGCAAATCCGTGGATCACATCGATCGACCGCAGCGTTACATCCACCGGCCGTCCCGCCGGCAGCACCAGGATCGCCGAAACAATGTCGTCAGCCGCGTGCGCATCCGCCGGATCCAAACCCAGCGGATTCCCCTGCGGCGCGTTGATCAGATCCGCCCGTGTCGCGCCGAACACCCCATCCGCGCCGGGATACCGGAAATACCACTCGAACTGCTCGCCCGTCACTTCCACCTGCACGGCCTGTGGACTCTCCACGGACTCACGGCTCGCCGCCCACAGCTTGTGACTGGCAAACATCATCCAGATGTACAGCGCGGTGATCGCCGCCAGCGGCAGCAGGTCCGCGAAGAAAAACGCCGCGCCCGATCGATGCTGCACCGCGTGTCCTTCCCCCCGCGACACCCATCGCCGCACCAGCGCAGCCACCAACAGCGCCTGTGCCGCCACGAACAGCCAAAACAGGACGGTCAGGTTCCAGCGCAAGAGGTGATCGATCGCGAGTCCGTGCAGGGCGCCGTTGGGTGGAAGCCAGTTCATGAGAGAGTGGCGAAACAGTCAGCTAAAAAGCGGTTAGGGACAAAACGGTTAGGGATAAACGGTCAGCAAGACTGCGCTGGGAATCCCCAGCTTAACGCGAGCGCCACGAAGCCTGCATCAGCTTTGCCTGGACGGCCAGTCCCGCACCAGCTCCACAAACCGCTGATGCACCCTGCGATCCGCCGAAAGCTCCGGGTGAAAGGTCGCGGCCATCAGGTGTCCCTGCTCCACCAGCACGGGGAATCCATCGCGCTCTGCCAGCACCGTCACTCCATCGCCGGTCTTCACAATGCGCGGCGCGCGGATGTAGACCATCTCCAGCGGGCCGCCGCCGAGCTTCGTCTCCGCCTCCTCAATAGACGAGTCGATCTGCCGCCCATAGGCGTTGCGCTCCACAGTGGCATGCAGGACGCCGAGGCTCTTCTGTGCAGGATGCGTCACTTCCGTCGCCAGCAGAATGCATCCGGCGCATGTGCCGAACGTCGGCTTGCTGCCCACAAACTCCCGCAGTGCCCCCAGAAATCCATCCCGCTCCAGAAACTTCAAAAACGTCGTCGATTCGCCGCCCGGAATGATGAGCCCGTCGATGCCGGCCAGTTCCTCAGGCTTGCGGACGAGCACCGGCTCCGCTCCCGCCTCGCGCAACGCCTGCGCGTGCGCCTCATAATCTCCCTGAATGGCGAGCACGCCGATCGTTGGCGTGGAAGCAGGCTGCGCGTCGGTGAGTTTCGACAATTCTTCCGCTCTTTCTTCAGAAAAAGGCGCGCCGGGATCGCCAGCGCGGGTCTGTGCCGAAAACACGAATGCCAGCGGGCCAGTGCTTACCAGCCGCGGGTTTGCAGCATCTGCGACTCTTCAATCGCTGCGGCGGCCAGGCCCTTCATGGTTCCGGTCACCGACTCGCTCGCTTCAGCCACAATCTTCGCGTCTTTGTAGTGCGTCGTCGCAATCACGATGGCCTTCGCGCGCGACACGGCCTCTTCGCGTTCCTTCGGATCGTTCTCGACATCCAGCGGCGTCGCCCGTTCCTTCATAAAGATTCCCGACCCCACGAAGATCGCCTCGGCGCCCAGCTGCATCATCAGCGCGGCGTCGGCCGGCGTGGCAATGCCACCCGCCGAGAAATTCGGCACCGGCAGTTTCCCCGACTGCGCCACCATCCGCACCAGTTCATACGGAGCCTGATGTTCCTTCGCGGCGGCAAACAGTTCCTGCTCGCTCAGCACGCTCAGCGCCTTCATCTCGCGCACAATCTGCCGCATGTGCTGCACCGCATGCACCACGTCGCCCGTCCCGGCCTCGCCCTTGGTGCGAATCATCGCCGCGCCCTCGGCGATCCGCCGCAGCGCCTCTCCCAGATTGCGCGCGCCGCACACGAAGGGCGTTTTGAAGGCGTGCTTATCGATATGGTGCGCTTCGTCGGCCGGCGTCAGTACTTCGCTCTCGTCGATGAAGTCGACGCCCAGTTCCTGCAGCACCTGCGCCTCGGCAAAGTGCCCGATGCGCGCCTTGGCCATCACCGGAATCGACACTACTTCGATGATCCCCTTGATCAGCTTCGGATTGGCCATGCGGGCCACGCCGCCCTCGGCGCGAATCATCGCGGGCACGCGTTCCAGCGCCATCACTGACACGGCGCCGGCCTCTTCGGCAATCCGCGCCTGCTCCACGTTCATCACGTCCATGATCACGCCGCCCTTCAGCATTTCGGCGAGGCCGACCTTCAGGCGGAGAGAGGTAGTTGCAGGCGTCGATCCGTTGCCGTTGTGCTTGCTGGTCATGGTTGTCTCCTCGGGGACCGACTCAAAACGTGCCGGAGATGCAGGAATGCGCAGGCAGAAGTGGTCCTGAACCTTCAGTTTAACAAGTTGTGCGCCGCGAGGCACTCCGGCGCCGATTCGCAGACAGTACCATTCGCCTTATGCCAGATTGCAGGGGTTCGGAAGTCGTTTCCTCCGCCTCATGCATGGCCTCTGAGGAGGGGGCCGGTCCTACCCCGCGTATACATTTGCCTGCAGAAACTCGTTCCGAAACTTCCCTTCGGGATCGTACTTCGCCGCCAGTTTTCGAAAATCTCCCATCCGCGGATATTGCCGCTCGAGCGCCGGTCCGGAAATTGTGAACAGCTTCGCCCAGTGCGGCCGCGGCCCGAAGGGCGCGAGCTTCGCCTCAATCTCAGGCAGAATTTGCCGCACCGCCGGCCATTCCGGCTTCCAGGTAAAGTGGATTGCCAGCGAGGGGCGCTCGTGCGCCATGCTCATCCATAAATTGTCCGCTGCAATCGTCCTGAGTTCCGTCACAAACAGGTGCGGCGTGATGCGGTCGCGCAAACTCTCGACGGCGCGAATCGCCTCATACCCGCGATCCAGAGGAACAAAGTATTCCGTCTGCAGTTCGCGTCCGCTCGAGGGGGTGAAGTTCATGCGGAAATGGGGCAGCCGCTCGTACCATGGCCCCGGAATGCCGAGTTGCTCGGTGCAGGGCGTCGCATCATGACCCGTGATCGGGTGCATCTTCACCGTAGCCCGATGGGCACCGTAAAAGTCCGGGCCGAGAGGCGGCTCGCTGCGATCGGTACGGCGCTTGACCCACACCTGCGTGGCGCGGCTGTGCTGCCAGTCCGTGAAGAGGCTCACGCTGTATCCGCTCCCGAAGACATCCGTCAGATGATGTTCGAGTGCGGCAAAGGGAAGATCCAAATAGACCGTCTGCTCGACCTGATACGTCGGCTGCAGATGCAAAGTGACCCGCGTCAACACGCCAAGCGCCCCCAGATGCACCGCGGCTCCGGCGAAGACCTCTGGATCCGATGCGCGCGACAGGCGGACCAGTTCGCCATTTGCGGCGACGAACTCGACGCCGGTCACCGCAGTTGCCAGATTGCCGTTCTGCATGCCTGACCCGTGCGTGCCGGTGGCAATGGCTCCCGCGACGGAGATATGCGGCAGGGAAGCGAGATTATGCAGCGCGAACCCACTGGCGTCGATGACCGGAGCGAGATCGCCGTAACGCACCCCGGCCCCCACCGCGACCGTGCCGGCATGAGAGTCGATTTCGATGGATTTGAGAGCAGCCGGAGCGATCTGGTTCTCCGCGTCGTCGGCGATGCCGTTGAACGAGTGCCGCGACCCCAGAGCGCGCAGGTGGCGATGGCCGCGAACGGCGGACTGAATTTCTCCCGCCGACTGGGGTTCGAGGAGGTTCGGCGCGGAGTACGTGTAGTTGCCGGCCCAGTTGGTGCGCGGGGCTGCCGCGCTCTGGCCGTTGAGGATACGAGACAGCATGCTTCCGGCTATGGTAACGCCCGACGCTTTCAGAAATTCCCGTTTGTTCATGCCTCGGCCTCCGCGCCCTGCCTGTATAAGCGCAGCCGCCGAAGCCTGGCAAGACTCCGTTTGGACTACGGCCGCGACGGAGAGGATACCTGAGCCGCCTTGCTTAGATAGTGAGGCGGTACAACGACGAACACCGCTTTTCCTGTAGCAAGAACCAGGCCGGAAGCGTCGGCGATCTCCGCCGCACAGTGGTGGCTCCGTCCATGTGTCTCCACATGCCGCGCCGTCAGCGTCAGAGGCACGCTCAGAGGAACCGGCCGCAAATACTGCACTTCCAGGTGCCGCGTCATGGCCAGGATGTTCCGCGCGCGATTCGCCTTGCTCATGGCCTCGTCGAGCAGCGTGGCAATGATGCCTCCGTGCGCATGCCCCGGAGGCCCCGCAAACCGCCGCGCCAGGTGGACGTGGCAAACGACGTTGAGGTCCGGATCGACGAAGAATCGGAGCCGCAGCCCCGACACATTCTCCAGACCGCAGCCGAAGCAGTGATTCAGCGCGCCGTGCGCCAGGGGAGTCAGCGCCGCTTCGTTGATGCGCGGTAAGTGCGTCATGGCACCACTGTATCCTGCTGCGCGTCACGGCCGGCCGCCGCTACCTACAGTAAAAACGGCACCAGCGCGGCGGTCCGGCGACTATAGGCTTCCCAGGCTGCGCCAAATTGGCCGCGCATCCACTGCTCTTCCATGCGCAGCTTGTACCAGAGCGCCGCCGCGACCAGCGCAAAGGCGACGACTCCCCGCACCTGCGCGAGCGCAATCACCGAGCCCAGAAATCCCGTCAGGATGCCGGTGTAAATCGGATGTCGCACCACCGCGTAAGGTCCGCTCATGATGAGCTGGTGGTCCTGCTTGATCGTGACCGACTGGCTCCAGTTTGTCCCTAGATGATTGCGCGCCCAGATGGCGAATAACAGCCCCCCTACCGTCACCGCTGCGCCGATCCAAAAGGCCCACAGGCCCGGCGGCAAAATCGACCGGTAAAGCCAGGCTCCGGGCAAATGGTTGAGCATGAGCAATGCAATGGCAGCCAGAAACGCGAGCGATCGCACCATGCGCGAAGCAGCCGGCTCCAGCCTCTCCGTAGCCTTGGTGTCTCCCGCTTTGATCCGCCAGTACAGCAGGAAAGCGACCCACACAACAGGGAAAAAGGATTCATAGAAGAGAATCATCGTCGTGCCTCTGGGGTGTACCGACAGACTACGCCCGCGGTGTTGACGAAGTTCCCTGCGCTGCCGGCGGAGAACTCTCGCCCTCCACGTTGAACTGAAGAATATGCGTCGCGCGTGGATCGGTAATGGGTGAGAAACCAAGCCGTTCATACAGCCGAGCGGCGCCGGGATTCTCCGCTCGCAGCCGCACCGCGTCAAAGCTGTTTCGCGCCGTCTCCACAAGCCACAGCACCATCGCCGTGCCCAGATGCCGGTTGCGCCACGCTGGCCGCACATAGACGCGCCGAATGCGTCCGATGCGCGGATCGTCGAGGAATGGATCGCGATTCAGGCCGCCCACCGAGACGATCCGTCCCCCATCGATGCACCCGCACAGCATTTCGCCAGGCTTGTCGAAGCGATTTTCGCCGCTCACCCACTCCGCAATCAGGCGATCGAGAAAGGCATAACCCTCGCGCTCCGCATCTGCCAGCAGTTCCTCAAGCCCGGCAATGGGCAGCGCGATCGTCTCGACAGGGTGCAGTGTCACCCTCATCGCGCCGCGTGCCCTGCATTCGCCACCCCTCGCCACGATCCCAGCGCGATGCCCGATCGCGGGATCAGCGCCAGCAGCGCCTCATGCTCCTTCAGACGAGAGCCGCGCAGCCGCGTGCGTACTCTGCCGAGCGCCGCGTCCGGATAGCCCGGATGACAAACCAGTTCCCATACACCCTCGTTTTTGGGCAGAGCCGCCAGCAATCGCTCGACGGTATTGATCACGTCGAGTGTGCCGGTCGCCAGTACGCCGATCGTGCCCGCTGTCGTCGCCAGCCCCGCTTCGCGCACCAGCCGCCCGAACGCTGGCCGATGCACAGCCAGCGCCGCAACCGCTGCATTCCTCGGCAGGGAAGAAGCCGGCGTTGCACGCCGCGCCCACGCCGGCTCGAAGGGGTTGCGAATGGCCCCGATCCCGCAGGCCCGCGCCGCCCGTAGCACCGGCCGCAGAATCCGCGGGAACACGTGCGTGTGCTTGTGCGTGTCGATGTGCGAAACCCGCAGCCCCGCCGCCTGCAGCCTCCGGATCTGCGCGGTTGTCTCGGCTTCGATTTCCGAAGCACGCACGCGGCCCAGGTACAGATCGCGCACCAGTTGCGACAGAGTCATCCGGAACTGGCGCCCGTCAGGGCACAGCGACGGGACCTGCACCGGTGGCAATGCCGGAATCGCATCCACCAGCAGAACGTGGCAGCCCACTTCCAGCGTCGGATTCGCCTTTGCCAGCGCCACGGCCTCGTCGAAATACCCGGCCGTAGCCATCAGCGTTGCAGACGTCAGCGCACCTGCCTGGCGCAGCTCACTTACCGAGCGATTCACACCCGGCGTCAGTCCAAAATCGTCGGCATTGATGAGGAGAGGCATAGATCAGATTACAAGGCACAGTGTTCAGGCCGCAGACCAGGGTCACAGGAGAACCCGTTGCGGCCTGTAGCCTTCGGCCTCGAATCCCTCGCCTCCGGCCCCTATCCTTCAGCTCCATAAATGACAGGGTTTAAGGAGGGATCGTTATACATCTTCATTTGCCGATAGATCTTGAACCGTCGCTTGCCTTTCAGTGTCTCCGCCCACAGCCGGTCCAGGCAGCCGGCAAGATCGTCCCGCTGCTCCGTCAGCAGAGCCAGCCTCTGCCGATTGCGTTCCGCGTGTCCGGCGGGTGCGTCCGCGCGGTCGATCTGTTCACGGGTGTGAAAGATCTTCAGAGCCAGAATCGACAGACGGTCGATCATCAGCCCCGGGCTCTCCGAGTTCAGCTCCGCCGCGGGATTCGGCAACTCCCGTGCCGCCAGTTCCTCCAGCAGCAGCCAGTCGCACCGCTCGGCCAGATCGTTGCGCCGCTGGTTGATCGCATCGATGGCGCGCTTCACCGCGACGATATCCGCGTCCGTCGCCCGCGGATCCCGCGCCCGATCTTCCGTGTGCCACAGGTCAAAGTTCGCGCGGTGCTGGGCCAGCACCGTGTCCTTGAATTCGCCGCCGGCCCCATCGATTCGCGCATCGGCATCGTCATGCCATGCCGCCGTCGCGCGCTCCTGCAGAGCGGCCGTCTCATATGCCGAAAAGTGCACCAGGTCAGCCATTCTTTGCGTCGTGAGCCTATGGTAGAACACAAGGAAAGAAGTTCCTTCTCCGGAATCCAGCGATGAGCGAACCTCCCCGCATTCTTTGCATATCCAGTTACGAAAAAGGCCAGGCCTTCATGCGCGAGTGCGCGGCCCAGGGCTGCCGCGTCGTGCTCCTCACCGTCGACAAGCTCCAGGACGCCGACTGGCCCCGCGACATCCTCGAGGAAGTCATCACCATGCCCGAGGACATGAACCTCGAGCAGATCACGAACACGGTGACCTATCTCTCGCGGGGCCGCCGCTTCGACCGCATCGTGGCTCTCGACGAATTTGACATGGAAGCCGTCGCGCACCTGCGCGAGCACATGCGCATCCCCGGCATGGGGCGCACCGCCGTATCGCACTTTCGCGACAAGCTGGCCATGCGCTACGCCGCCCGCGCCGCCGGCATCAGTCAGCCCGAGTTCACCCGCGTCCTCCACCACGACGAAATCCGCGAATGGATGGACCGCGTCCCCGATCCCTGGGTTCTCAAGCCCCGCGCCGAAGCCTCGGCCATCGGCATTCGCAAAGTCCACCACGCCGAGCAGCTCTGGCAGCTGCTCGAAGGCCTCAACGACCGCCAGAGCTATTTCCTGCTCGAACAGTTCATCCCCGGCGACATCTTCCACGTCGACTCCATCGTCAGCGACGGAAACGTCATCTTCGCTGCCGCGAGCGGATACGGCAAGCCCCCCATGCAGGTGATGCACGAGGGCGGTGTATTCACCACCCGCGTGCTCGACCGCAACTCGCCGGAGACGCAGGCGCTCACTGCGATCAACGCCGAGCTGCTTCCGGCGCTGGGCATGGTTCGCGGCGTCACCCATGCGGAGTTCATTCGCGGAGCCGACGGCAAGTATTACTTTCTCGAAGCGGCTGCGCGCGTTGGGGGCGCCTTCATCGCCGACGTGGTGGAGTTCGCCACCGGCGTCAACCTCTGGCGCGAGTGGGCGCGCATCGAAGTCGCCCCGCTCCGCGGCGAGCCGTATCGTCTGCCGCCGCTCCGGAGCCTCTACGCCGGCAGTGCGCTCTGCCTCGCGAAGACCGCCGAGCCGGATACTTCCATGTTCACGGATCCCGAAATAGTCCTGCGCCTCAAAAAGCACCATCACGCCGGGCTTATCGTCCAGTCCGACAGCGCTCTCCGCATCAGGCAGTTGGTCGACAGCTACGCCGTGCGCTTCGCGGAAACGTATCTGGCTGTCGTCCCCGTGCCTGACAAACCGACGGCCTAGCACCGAGTTCCACTGCACCCTTTAAACTGTCCTTTCGGCCCTGAGGAATCCTCACCGTGCCTGATCTCCAATTTCCCCATCGCCGCTTCAACCCGCTCACGCGCTCCTGGGTTCTCGTTTCGCCGCATCGCACCGCGCGTCCCTGGCAGGGCGAGGTCGGCAAGTCCTCCGGCTTCTCCGACGTTCACTACGACCCGCAGTGTTACCTTTGCCCTGGGAACACCCGCGCCGGTGGCCACGTCACGCCGAAATACGAGAGCGTCTACGTCTTCGACAACGACTACGCCGCGCTGCTCCCCGACTCCGCGGACCCGGGCCAGGCCGATGCGCCCGTTCTCCTCCGCGCCGAGCGCGAGCGCGGACGCTGCCGCGTCCTCTGCTTCCATCCTGACCATAGCCTGACGCTGGCGCGCATGCCGGTCGACAGCATCCGCAGAGTCGTCGATGCCTGGACCGACGAATACCGCTCGCTCGGCGCCGAACCCAATTTCCGCTACGTGCAGATCTTCGAAAACCGCGGAGCCCTCATGGGCGCCAGCAATCCCCACCCTCACGGCCAGATCTGGACCACCGAGCACATCCCCGACGAGCCTCGCGCTGAAACCGAGTCCCTCCTCGCCTGGCGCGCCGAGCAAGGCAACTGCCTCCTTTGCGAATACGCCGCGCTCGAGCAGCAGCAGGCCGCCCGCGTCGTCTGCCAGAACGAGGAATTCCTGGCCGTGGTCCCGTGGTGGGCTGTCTGGCCCTTCGAAACACTCATCGTCGCGAAGCAACACCGGCGCTCGCTTCTCGATTTTCATCCAGCCGACCGCGACGCCCTTGCCGACGTCCTGAAGCAGGTCACCACCCGCTACGACAACCTCTTCGAAACCAGCTTCCCGTACACCATGGGATTCCACCAGGCACCTACCGACGGCGAGGCTCATGACGAGTGGCATTTCCACGCGCACTTCTATCCGCCGCTCCTGCGCTCCGCCACGGTGCGCAAATATATGGTTGGATTCGAGATGCTGGGCATGCCGCAGCGCGACATCACCCCCGAAAGCGCGGCCGACCGACTGCGTGCGGTTCCGGCCGAGCATTTCACCGAACGACGTCCGTAGCTCGCCGCTGTGACCGGGAGGAGTCACGGTCTGCGGCATCCGGAGCAGCGTGACTTTTGTCACATCCTGTACGCGCCGACCCCTGCCACGATGCCTGCATACCTCCGGTACCGCCGGAGCGCAGGAGCTGACAATGCAGAGCAGAGTGGATACGGCGTGGGAACGCTCGGGCTGGGCGGCAGAAAACGAACCCCATCTGGAGCTTTTTCGCTGGACGTTCGCTTACCTGCCCGATGCGCGGATGAAATCCGTTGCCGCGGAATGGATGGCGCGCGTGATACTCGGCGCCGACCCTGCGGAAATGAATGAGGAAGAACTGCAGATTGTCGCCGTGAGCAGCCTCATGGCCTTGCGCCATGCCGGAGAGCCCGGCCTGCACTGGGACGCCTGAGAGCCCTGTTCCGAACTCTGAAAATAACGCGAAGCGCTCCTGCACTCGGGTTTTAGAGAGCTCCGCGAGAAGCTTTCGGCATCTTTTCGCCCCCATCGAACTTCTTGCGCAGGTGATCCGTCTCCAATACAGGCCAGGATCCTCGTCTCCGTGACGCAACTCCTGTGCCTCCTGTGAAGCCCGTCCCCCGCCGAACGAGGGGACGGGCCTTTTTTCACGAGCAGTCGCGGAAATGCGAAGCCGGAATCACTGCCCCGGTACGGGAGATCTCCTGAAAAGGCGGATGTTTTTTGGGAGATGAGGCGTGAAGGCTAAGCGCTCTGGGACTCGAACCTGATCAGGTTTGCGGTCGTCCGAGCCCGCAGGCGAAATCCAGGCGACTTTGTTGTCAGGAACCTTGTTCTTACGGATTCGAGGGCGTGCGTGGTGAGCCCGCTGGGACTCGAACCCAGGACCCACGCCTTAAAAGGGCGTGGGCGGATCGAAGCAGGCCGTTGGCCGAAACCGCCTTGCGCTGGATTGCACCGAGCGGAACTGCGCTTGACTCTATACCCGATTTTGCGGGTGTCAAGAAAAACTTTTGCACAAGCTAACGCAGAAGTAACAGGGGAGCATCTAAGATGCCGCTAACTCGGCGATAACCCCCGGGCCGCGCTCGAGGTAGTACGGCTCGCCCAGCGCCTCGTTGTGGCACAGGTATTCCACCCAGCCGTCGCCGGCGTCGCGCACGCCAATGCAGTAGCCGTTCTGCGCGTGCTCCGGCC
>DATJTG010000068.1:0-9096 GCA_035503555.1 Acidobacteriaceae bacterium
GCCGGCAGCGGCTTCCTGCTCGGCCATGGCTTTCTGCATTTCTTCGCGCTTCTTCGTGCGGGCTTCGGCGCGTTTCTGGCGCTTCTCGTCGAGAACCTGCTCGGCGCCGACCAGCTCGATGATGGCTCTCTCGCCGCCGTCGCCCTGCCGGAATCCGGCGCGCGCGATGCGGAGATAGCCGCCGTTGCGTTCGCTGTAGCGGGGCGCCACGGTTTCAAAAAGCCGCGCGACGGCCGCGTCGGTCTGCAGGAACGAGTGCGCCTGCCGGCGGGCATGCAGATCGCCGCGCTTGCCCAGGGTGATGAGCTTTTCCACGTGCGGGCGCGCCGCCTTGGCCTTGGCCACGGTGGTCACCACACGATCTTCCAGAAGAATGGACGTGACGAGATTGCGCAGCAGCGCGCGGCGATGGCTCGTGTTCCGTCCCAGTTTGTGAACTGCATTGCGATGACGCATCGTGATAGTCCTTCGTTGCTGGTTGCTAGTTACTAGTTCTTAGCTTCTGGTTGTTAGCCCCCGGGAACTACGAGGAACTAACAACCAGGAACCAGCAACTGTCTTTCTTTAGAAGTTCTCTGTTTCAGGCTGGATGGGCAGATCCGAATCCAGTCCTTCTTCGTCCTCGTCGTCGAAGCGGCTGTAGCTGGCGGCGAGCTGCGTGGACGGCAGGACGGAAGTCGGTCCGGGGACCGCGTTGCCCTGCTCGTCGATGCGCATGCCGAGCGACAGACCCATCTGGGCGAGGATTTCCTTGATTTCGTTGAGCGACTTGCGGCCGAAGTTCTTGGTCTTCAGCATCTCGGCTTCGGTCTTCTGGACCAGCTCGCCGATGGTCTGAATGTTCGCGTTCTTCAGGCAGTTGTAGCTGCGTACGCTCAGCTCCAGCTCCTCGACGGAACGGTTCAGGTTCTCGTTGCGGAGCTGGACGCGGCCTTCTTCGGCGTGGCCTTCGGCTTCGATCTCTTCCTCGAAGTTGATGAAGATGCTCATGTGATCCTTGAGCAGCTTCGCGGCGAGGCCGATGGCGTCAGCGGGCAGCACCGAGCCGTTGGTCCAGACTTCGAGCGTGAGCTTGTCGTAGTCGGTGATCTGGCCGAGGCGCGCCGCGTCGACGGTGAAGTTGACCTTGCGCACGGGCGAGTGGACCGAGTCGACGGGAATGAAGCCGATGCCGAGATCGGAGTCGAAGTTTTTGTCGGCGGAGACGTAGCCGCGGCCGCGCTTGAGGCGCATTTCCATGCTGAGGCGTCCGCCTTCGCTGACGGTGGCGATGTACACGTCCTTGTCGAGAATTTCCACGTCGCCGTCGGCTTCGATCATGCCGGCGGTGACAATTCCGGGCTGCTCGGCGTTCAGGTAGAGAGCCTTGGGGCCGTCGCCATTCAGCTTGAACGGCACCTGCTTCAGGTTGAGCAGGATGTCGGTCGCGTCTTCGACGACACCGGTGATCGACTGGAATTCGTGCAGAACTCCCTCGACGCGCACCGCGGTGACAGCCGCGCCCTCAATCGAGGAGAGCAGCGTGCGGCGCAGGGCGTTGCCGATGGTGGTGCCGAATCCGCGCTCGAAGGGCTGCGCGCTGAATCTGCCGTACTTTTCGGTGAGCGTCTCGGTGTCGACCGAGAGCCGCTTGGGTTTCTGGAATCCTCTCCAAAGCATGTTGAATCACCTTTCGCACAGCGCTGCGAAGCATTTTGCAGTGCCTGTGCCGTTGAACTCCGTTAATGAGAGTTCGCCTTGCGGCGGTTTACGTTGAGCTGGTAGCTGGTGGCGGGTAGCAAAATCGCTACGAGCTACCAGCTTCCAGCTACTGGCTTACTTGCTGTACAGTTCGACGATCAGCTGCTCGTTGACGGGCAACTGGATGTCGTCGCGCTTCGGCAGCGCGAGAACCTTGCCGCTGAGCGAGTTGGGCTCAGAGGAGAGCCAGCCGGGCAGCGGATTGTGGCTGGCGTATTCGCGCGAAGTCTCGACGACCGTGAGCTTCGTGCTGTTGGGACGAATCTTGATCTCGTCGCCCACGCCGACCTGATACGACGGGATGTTGACCTTGCGGCCGTTCACTTCGATGTGGCCGTGGCGCACGATCTGGCGAGCCTGGCGGCGCGACGAAGCGAAGCCGAGGCGGAAGGTCACGTTGTCGAGACGCCGCTCGAGCTGCTGGAGGAGCAGTTCGCCGGTGACGCCGGGCGTACGCGCGGCCTTCTCGTAGTAATCGCGGAACTGCCCTTCGAGCGCGAAGTAGATGCGGCGCGCCTTCTGCTTTTCACGCAGCTGCAGACCGTAGCCAACGATCTTGGCCTTGCGGTCGCGGCCGTGCTGGCCGGGGGCAAAATTGCGCTTTTCGATGGGGCACTTGTCGGTGGTGCACTTGGTGCCCTTCAGGAACAACTTCATGCCTTCGCGACGGCAAAGGCGACACACGGCTCCGGTATAACGTGCCAAAGCAATCTCCTTAGTTCAGAGGCCGACCGGTTTACGTCCACGGGGGGACTTCGTCCCGGTCCCAAATACAGCGTTCAGGATGCAGCGTTCAGCGTTCGGAAAAACACGCGAACTGCATCAGGAATCGCTGCTACGTAACTAGTTTAGCAGGGTTTAGGGTCCAGTACTACACCCTAAACCCTACCCCCTTATACCCTGCGTCTCTTCGGCGGGCGGCAGCCGTTGTGCGGAATCGGGGTAACGTCGCGGATGGAGCGGACTTCGATGCCCGCCGCCGCCAGCGCACGCACGGCCGATTCGCGGCCCGAACCGGGGCCGGCAACGCGCACATCGACCGAGCGGACGCCGTGATCGCGCGCCATATTGGCGGCGTTCATGGCCGCCTGCTGGGCCGCGAAGGGCGTGCCCTTGCGCGATCCGCGGAAGCCGAGCGAACCCGAGCTCTTCCAGCTGAGCGTATTGCCCTGCTGGTCGGTGATGGTGACGATGGTGTTGTTGAACGAGGCCTGAATGTACACGATGCCGAACGGCACACTCTTGCGCTCGCGCTTCTTGAATTTCTTGTTGCGCGCGGCTTTGCCGGTCGCGCCTTTTGCTGGTTTCTGATCGGCCATTAGGTCTTCGCGCTCGCTTTCTTCTTGTTGGCCACCGTGCCCTTACGGGGTCCCTTGCGGGTGCGGGCGTTGGTGTGGGTGCGCTGCCCGTTCACGGGAAGGCCGCGGCGGTGCCGCTGTCCCCGGTAGGACTGGATGTCGATGAGCCGCTTGATGTGCATCTGCACATCCTTGCGGAGATCGCCTTCCACGCCCGCCTCTTCCTCGATGACCTGACGGATGCGGTTGACCTCGTCTTCGCCGAGATCCTGGATCTTGCGGAACGGATCGACGGTGGCCGCGGTGAGGATTTTGAGCGCGCGCGGCTGGCCGATGCCGTAGATGTACGTCAGCGCGATTCTCGCCTGCTTGTTGCGCGGGAGATCGACGCCTGCAATACGTGCCATACGGTTTCCTTCGTGTTTGCTGGCGGCGGTGGATTGCCGTTTGCGGTTAGTCCGAATCGGCTTCGATCCGGAGCGTCGAGAGTTTGAAGTTGCCTTCGGGGTTCTTCGCAAACCTGACTTCGGTTAACTAGCCCCTGCCGCCGGAGCGGCAAACTCTCTGATGACGCCTGGGCTCTTAGCCCTGGCGCTGCTTATGCTTGGAGTTCTCGCAGATCACCCGCACCACCCCGCGGCGGTGGATGACCTTGCACTTGTCACAAATCTTCTTTACCGATGCACGAACCTTCATGGAAAACCTCAACAATTAGCCGTTGGCTGTTAGCTGTTAGCTTTATCGCGGCACCCGCGGGCGCCGATTGCACCGCAGCCCCGGCTAAAGGCTAACGGCTCAAAGCCAGCGGCTACTTGTACCTGTACACGATGCGTCCGCGGTTCAGATCGTAGGGACTCAGTTCCACGGCAACGCGGTCACCAGGGAGAATGCGGATGAAGTTCTTCCGCATGCGCCCGGAAACATGGGCCAGCACTTCATGGCCCCCGCTCTCGAGCTTCACTTTGAACATCGCATTCGGCAACGTCTCGAGAACCGTCGCCATGACTTCAATCGCGTCTTCTTTGGACAATCAGTATCCTCAGCCTCGCTGCAAATTGCCTACTGCGTCAGAACCTGGGCGCCGTTTTCGGTCACCACTACGGTGTGCTCGAAGTGCGCGCTCAGGCTCCCGTCTTCCGTAACCGCCGTCCAGCCGTCTTTCAGAACCTGGACGCCCGGACGTCCCACATTCACCATCGGCTCAATGGCCAGCACCATGCCGGCCTGGAGCTTCTGCCCGCGGCCGCGCGTTCCATAATTCGGAACCTGCGGATCCTCGTGCAGCTTCGTTCCGATCCCGTGGCCGACAAAATCGCGCACCACACTGAAACCCTCGGCTTCGACCACTTCCTGCACCGCTGCGCCCACATCGCCCAGCGTCGCACCCGGCTTGACCTCGCGGATCGCGCTGGCCAGCGATTCCCGGGTTACGTCGAGCAGCTTTTGGGTCTTCGCCGCTACCTTCTTCCCTACCGCGACCGTTATCGCCGAGTCGCCGTAGTACCCATCCATCACCACGCCCGTATCGATCGAAACGATGTCGCCTTCGCGCAGCTTCCGTTCCGCCGACGGGATGCCGTGCACCACCTCGTCATTCACTGACGTGCACAGCACACAGGGATACCCGCGGTATCCCTTGAACGCCGGGGTCGCCCCCAGCGCCTTGATTTTTGCCGCGGCCGCCGTCTCGAGATCGAGTGTCGTCGCCCCCGGTTTGACTGCCTCGCGGACGTGTTCGAGGATTTCCCGAACCACCTGCCCGCTGCGCCGCAGCTTTTCGATCTCCTGCGGCGTTCTGATCGTGATCGCCACCCGCTTAGCTCCTCAGGCGCGCCACAGCGGCCTCAATTCCGGCCGCAACTACGTCTACCGGCTGGTCGCCGTTTACTTCCTCGAACCGGCCGAGAGCGCGATAGTGGTCCACCACCGGAGCCGTCTGCGATTCGTAGGTCCGCATCCGTTCCCGGAAAACTTCCTCGGTATCGTCGGATCGCCGCTCCAGCGAGGCGCCATCACGGTCGCATTTCTCCTCGACCTTCGGCGGATGCAGGTAAATGTTGTAAATCGTCCCGCAGACTGGGCAGGTGCGCCGTCCGGTAATACGGCGCAGTAATTCATTGTATCCGACCTGGATACTGACAGCAATCACCGGAAGGGCTTTGGGATCAGCGCCGAGGTGCTGGTCGAGCCAGTTGGCCTGGCCCAGGGTGCGCGGATACCCGTCGAGGATGTAGCCGGAAAGCGTATCAGGCTGCCGCAGCCGCTCGGCGACCATCTCGTTGACCAGGCCGTCGGGGACCAGATGCCCCTGGGCCATGATCTCTTTGGCCTTCAGCCCCAGCGGGGTGCCGTGATCGCGGTGGTAGCGAAGCAGGTCGCCGGTGGAGATCTGCGGGATGCCCCACTTTTTGACGAGTTCCTTCGCCTGTGTTCCCTTGCCGACGCCCGGAGCGCCGAGCAACAAAATTGGTCCCGGAGTGATCTGCTTCTTCTGTTTCGTTTCCCCCTGCACATCGGCTGCCGCTACTGCCATTACCAGGCCCGCCTTCCCCGAACGCGCCCGCTCCTCGGCGAGAAGCCCTCATAGTGCCGCATGATCAGGTGCGATTCGATCTGATTCACCGTGTCCATGGCCACGCCGACCACGATCAGCAGTGAAGTTCCCCCAAAGTAAAAGTTGAAGCCCATGCCGTTGGTGACCCACAGAGGCAGGCGCTCAAAGAAGCCGCCCACCAGCCACAGGTGGTTCAGGTGAATACCGCTGATGAGCAACTGGGGAATGATCGCAACCACAATCAGGTAGATGGCGCCGACCAGGGTGATGCGGGTGAGGATCTCGTTCACGAAATCAGAGGTGCGGCGGCCGGGGCGGATGCCAGGGATGAATCCGCCGTATTTGCGCATGTTATCGGCGATGTCGTCGGGCCGAAACACGATGGAGATATAGAAGTAGGCGAAGAAGATGATCGAGACCATGTACAGCAATTCGTAGAGGGGCTCGCCCGGCCGCAGGACGTCGAACGTGTGGGAGAGCCAGGTGCTGTTCTGCACGAATTTCGCCTGCGAGAAGAGCATCGGCGCCGACAGCACCGAGGCGGCAAAGATGATCGGCATGACGCCGCCGGAGTTGACCTTGAGCGGGAGGTGGGTGGACTGGCCGCCCATCATGCGCCGGCCGATGATCCGCTTGGCGTACTGCACGGGTATGCGGCGCTCGCTGCGCTCCACATAAACGATGAACGCCACGACCGCGATCATGAAGACGATCAGCAGGCCGATGGCGGGAATGGTGAGCGCGCCGAAGCGCTCGGATTTCGCCGTTTGCCAGAGATCGGCGATGCCGCGGGGCAGACCCACGACGATACCGGCGAAGATGAGCAGGCTCATCCCGTTGCCGATGCCGCGCTCGGTAATCTGCTCACCGAGCCACATGACAAACGTGGTTCCGGTGGTGAGCGTGAGAACGGTCATGAGCACGAAGCCCGGGCCGGGGTGGAGCACCAGGTTGCTCGACGAGCTTTGCAGCGCGATGGCGATGGCAGCCGATTGCACGACGCCGAGGATCACGGTGACGTAGCGGGTCCACTGGGTAATTTTGCGGCGGCCCAGCTCGCCCTCTTTCTGCAGCTTGGCCAGCGGCTCATAGACCACCGTCAGCAGCTGAAAGATGATCGAGGCCGTGATGTACGGCATGATGCCGAGGGCGAAGACCGTCAGCCGGCGCAGGTTGCCGCCGCTGAACAGGTCGACGAGGCCCAGCGAGGAGCCGGCCTGGTTGTTGAAGAATGCTTCCAGGGCCTGGACGTTTACGCCAGGAGTGGTGATGTGTGCGCCAAGGCGGTAGACGGCCAGGATCCCGAGCGTGAACAGGACGCGCCTGCGCAGGTCGGGAATGCGGAAGATATTCGCAAACTTCTCAAACATGGATTGATGTTCCCATCATACGCTGGCCTTCGCCAGCGAGCCTTGAGCCTGTCGCTCGCAGCTGGTAGCCCAGGTAGCTGGCTACCGGCTACCCGCTGCCGGCTTTGCTTCCCCGATCACAACTGCCTTGCCGCCGGCCTTTTCGATCTTTTCCCGCGCGGACTTTGAAAACTTGTGCGCATGCACGGTAACGGCGATCTTCAGCTCGCCGTTGCCCAGCACCTTCAGCAGCGGGTTGCGGCCCTTCACCAAGCCCAGATCGGTGAACTTCTCGAGCGTGAGCTCTTTCTCGCCCAGCTCGGCGAGGCGATCGAGGTTGAGCACGGTGTACTCGGTGCGGAAGATATTGGTGAAGCCGCGCTTGGGCAGGCGGCGGTGCAGCGGCATCTGGCCGCCTTCAAAGCCGCGCATCAGGCTCGAGCCCGAGCGCGACCCCTGACCCTTATGACCGCGGCCCGACGTCTTGCCGGTGCCCGATCCCATACCGCGGCCGATGCGCTTCTTGTTGCGGTTCGCCTTCTTCGGCGCACGCAGATTGGAAAGATTCTTCATGTTCTCCTCGCTCAACGCCGGCGCGGAATTTCACCGCGCCGACTCGCATGTTTGGCGGCCGGAAGCCGCGTGTGCCCGGACGGCTAGTCCACGATCCGCACCAGGTGCGGAATGGTCTTCACCATGCCCCGGATCGAGGGCGTGTCTTCGCGCACGACGATCTGGTTGAGGCGGGTGAAGCCCAGGCCCTTCACGACCTTCTTGTGCTTCACCGGCGCCTGGATCATGGACCGGAAATACTGAATCTGAATCGTGGCCTTTTCCGCGGCCCTGGCGGTTTTCTTCTGCGCCATGGTTAGATCTCCTGCGCCTGCTTGCCGCGCATCGCCGCCACTTCGTTCCGGTCGCGGAGCTGCACCAGCGCGTCGAACGTGGCCTTGATAACGTTATGCGGGTTGGCCGTGCCGAGGCTCTTGGTGAGCACGTTCTGCACGCCGGCCGAGGTCATGACCGCGCGCACCGCGCCGCCGGCGATAACGCCGGTGCCTTCGGGCGCCGGCTTCAGCAGCACCTGTCCCGAGCCGAAGCGGCCCAGCACCTGGTGCGGAATCGTGGTCTGGGTCAGGTTGACGCGGACGAGGTTCTTCTTCGCCGCCTCAATGCCCTTGCGGATGGCCTGAGGAACTTCGCGCGCCTTTCCCGAGCCGTAGCCCACCACGCCCGCGCCGGGATCGCCGACGACGACCAGCGCCGCGAACGACATGTTCTTGCCGCCCTTGACGACCTTGGTCACGCGGTTGATGGCCACAACCTGATCCTTCAGGTTGTACTGCCCGGAATCCAGTTTCTTTCTGAGTGTCGCCATGTGCTTAAAACTCCAGTCCTGCTTCGCGCGCGGCATCGGCCAGGGCCTTGACGCGTCCGTGGTACAGATAACCGCCGCGATCGAAGACCACCTTGCTGATGCCCTTCTCTTTGGCGCGTTCGGCGACCAGCTTGCCCACTTCTTTCGCGGCCGCGACGTTACCGCCGGTCTTCGCCTTCGCCGCGACCGTCGACGCAGACACCAGCGTGACGCCCTGGGCATCGTCGATGACCTGCGCGTAAATGTGGTTCAGCGAGCGGTAGATGCTCAGGCGCGGCCGCTCGGTCGTGCCCGACAGGCGACGGCGGATGCGCGTGTGCACGCGCTGCCGAATCTCGTTTCTCTTCCTCAGCGGAATCATTCTCGTTTCCCTTCCTAACAGCGAAGCTGCCCTGCAGCCTCGTTCGGTGTCTGTAGAGTTCCTGGCTCCTGGCGATCAACACCAAAAAACCACAACCAGGAACCAGCAATTTACTTCGCGCCCGTCTTGCCGACCTTCTTCTTCAGCCGCTCGTCGGAGTAGCGGACGCCCTTGTTCTTGTACGGATCGGGCTTGCGCAGCGAGCGCATGTCCGCGGCAACCTGACCAACTTTTTGCCGGTCGATGCCGCTGATGGTGACCCGCGTCTGCTTGGGATCGATCGTCGCCGTGATGCCCGTGGGCAGCGGAAACTCGATCGGATGCGAGTAGCCAAGGGTGAACACCACGGTGTTTTTGCCCTTCAGCTCGGCGCGGTAGCCGATGCCGACGATGTCCAGATCCTTCGACCAGCCTTT
>DATJTG010000069.1:0-7437 GCA_035503555.1 Acidobacteriaceae bacterium
CCCATAGTAAATAAAAGGGATCGCGGCTATTCCTAGAAGAAAAATTCGCATGGACGGGATACAGGCGAGCGCGAGAAACGCCGGAGACAACGTGCAAAGAATATCACAGGATAGACGCCCTCCCGGCCGGAGAAGTTGCCGTTTTCGCTGCGTCCTTTTGGGGCCGAGGCGGCCGCCTTTTGCGACGCTGCCTGCGACGGGCTTCCAGCGACCGGTTGATTACAATGAACCCGTGTCTCCGGATATTTCTGATGCAACCCCCGCGCACAAGCCTCTTCATTTCAGGACCTTTGTCGCACTGGTCTTCATGATTTGCGCCGGGCCGACGGGCAATGTTGTTCTTGGCGCCGGCATGAAGCACCTCGGGCCCGCCGTTCTGTGGCCGCTGCCCGCGCTGCTCCACACGGGCAGGATCGTCTTCGCCACGCCAACGATCTGGATCGGCATCGGCCTGCTCATCGCCTTCTTTGTTTCCTACATGCTGGCGCTTTCGTGGGCCGATTTCAGCTTCGTGCGCGCCATCGCCTGCCTCGCCTATCTGGTTGTGGCCTTCCTCAGCGTTTTCGTTCTCAAAGAGCACATCCCGCCCCTGCGGTGGGCGGGCATCGGAGTCATCTGCCTCGGCGTCTTCATCGTGAGCCGCACCGCGCCCAAAACCACGCCCCGCAAGGCTCTGGAGCCGGCCGGCCGTGCGTGACGCGATCCTCTTCCCGATGATCGTGGTCTGCGGCACGATGGGGGAGCTGTGCATTTCGCGCGCCATGAAGTCGGTGGGCGAAGCCGCAGGCTTTCACCCGGCGGAGATCGCCCGCGTGGTGCTGCGCGCTCTGCGCGAGCCCTGGCTCTGGGCCGGCGTGAGCCTCATGGCCCTTGGATTCTTCGCCCTGCTCGGCACGCTCTCATTCGACAACGTCAGCTTCGTCATCCCGGTCACCGCGCTCGAGTACGTGGTCGCGGCCTTCGGCAGCATCTTCTTCCTCAGGGAGCACATCAGCTCCCGCCGCTGGGCGGGATTGGGAGTGATCGTTGCCGGGGTGATCCTCGTGATCCTCAGCAAGCATTGAATGCGGTAAAAACGATGGGGGAATGTTACCATCGTTCGCGAGCGCGTGTTGAAACGTTTAGGTTTACGGGCGACACTGCACCAAAAACAGTGCGTTGATCGATCCGTTAATGGCTAAATCAGTTAATAGCTCCCTCGTAAAACGCGGCGAACGCCGCCTGAAGCGGGGAACGTCCCGTCTGTCCCCGGTTTTCCCGGTTTTCCTGTCCCCGGGATTTCGTCCCGCGGTTTTCCGTCATTTTCCCCATGAGGTCGGCCGGGACAGTCCATCAGGGAGTACGGTGGCGCTGTCTCCCTGCGCCTCATTCAACTGATTCTGGGTGAGACGAGCGCCGCGTAGGTCCGCAAGCATGAGGTACGCCTGGCGAAGGACGGCCCCAGTGAAGTCTGCTCCGTTCAGCTGCGTCTGACTGAAGTCTGCTCCGGTGAGGTCTGCCTTTACGAGCTTAGCGTCCTGGAGGTCGGCGATGCGGAGGTCTGCCCCGCGCAGATTGGCAGCGCTGAGGTCCGCCGCGAAGAGATTCGCCTGGAAGATGTTGGCCTCGCGCAGGTCTGTCTCCCCGAGATTTGCTCCGACGAGGCTTGCCGCATTGAGGTTTGCGTTGCGGAGGTCCGCGGCATGGAAGTTCGCCCCATGGAACTCCTCCGCGCTCAGGTCCGCCCCGCGGAGCTCCGTATTCCTGAGATCGAGAGTACGCGGACGCTCGATATAAAAATGCTTATATAGTTCGAATCTCGATTCGGGCCACTCAGACGAGGTATCGCGCCTGCCGATGACCGTCAGAATGGCCTGAATGTCCGCTCGAGGGCGTAACATCGGCTCACCTGGCGGCTCCCTGATTTCATCTGTTTTGGCCGCATTCTCACGGACGTAGGCCGTGAGCACCTCCATGATCGTCCACTCATCTTTTGGAGAATCTCTGGCGATCCGCTCCAGGGCGTAGATTCCGCCAAGCCGCACTTCCAGATTGATCCTGGGCTCTCCGTTCCTGCCGGCCGCTTCGCCCGGTTGCACCGCGCCGAGCTGGTCAATCGCCTTTGTGAATCGGTCGGTAACCTGTCCCTCGCGCTGGAGATCGAGAGTCCGCACAGAAGAGTACAAGCCAGCCAGGAGCAGGACGCCGCCGATAATCTGTGCCAGGGTTTTTCGGGCCTCGTTCTCCCGGTCGAAACGATTCTCGACGTTGACTCCCAGAGAACGTGCAGCCTGGCGTTTGGGGAGCTTCCAGAGGATGACGGTGACAAGCAACACCGCTATCGTCAGAAGCTCGGGGAAAATCGATCGGACCTCCGCCTCGTCGAAAAGCCAACCGAAGACTAGTAGCGTGAGGACGAGGGCAAGCACAACGACCGCGAAGATCCCCAGCCGCCGCCGTTTGGGGGTCCTGATCGCTCGTTCCGCCTTCAGCCAGTCCTGATCCTGCTGGCTTTCACTGCGGACTCGCTGCTGATAGAGATCATAAGCCCGCTTCTCAATCTGTCGGGTAAGATCGGGAGCTCTTCGTCTGTGGAAGAGCCAGCGAGTGATCCGCCGAGGCATGCTGGCCGCTTTGGGCGGAGGCTCGGTTCCATCAGGAGGGGATTTCGGGTCGTTATCGGCTTCGATCATTGGGATCGCCCACCTCATTCGGATTCGGGGTTCGCTCACCCTTTCGAACAGCTCAGCGCCGATGAGTTTCGTTCAGATTTCCGCTGCACCTGCAGATGTGCCGCATCTGCAGGTCGTAGCTCAGGAGAACATCAGCGTTCCATCATGCGCCTACAGCGTACCAGGTGTATCGACAATCAGGAATGGCCGGCGATGGGACCTCGGCATTCCGGAGGTATCACCGGCAACCCGGAAATCTCAGCGGATCGAATTCGGGGTGGTGCGGGTATCGCCCTGCCGAAGGAAAAGGCCCCGCCTTCTGGGGACAGGGCCGGTCGAGCGCCGCACAACGTTCGATACGCCCAGAAGTGCGCAAGCGAAGCGCGGCGAAGCCAGTATGCATTGGACAATTGCACGCGTGAAATGCAAAGGCGCGCCACTTTTTGGCGTTCGCCTTCTTCGATCCAATGGGAAACCCTAAAATCCGGGGACAGACGGGACGTTCCCGCTCGCGATCTGGTTGGGGCCCAAAGACAGGTTCAACTTGTCTGACGGATTTTCCAGCGCGCGGGATGGCCTCCAGCTTTCGCGGCGTGACGGCATTCGAAGATAGCGCCGTCCTTCCAGGACTCGGTCCGTTTTTCGAAGCTTTCCCCACGCTGAACCCCCCCCACCGCGTCGAAGGATGACGCGTTGGGGCCCCGGGAAGCGCGGGGCTAATCTGCGTTGCGCCTCCGGCGCGTGTGTGGCAGCATACCGGACGTCGTGCGCTGCGACAAAAGGGGAGTCGAACGGCCCCGCCCAGGCCAACATCGGGCTTCCACCCGACCACGCCAGAAGCAGGCGTAGTGGGGACCCCGGGATTAAACGGGGCACCCGGTTTAACCGGACCACTGTAACCGGTAACCCGTAACCCGTCCCCCGTAACCTGCCGTTAAAAATGCAACGTGATCTGCCCCGTGATCGAGCGCGGCGTTACGTAGTGCGTGCCGCTGAAGGTGGAGAGGAAGTTATACAGCGCGTAGTCGTTGGTCACGTTGACGGCGGTGATCTGCGCGCCCCACTTATAGCGGTCGCCGTGGAAGAGGTCGTCCTCGCCGAGCGCCATATCGAAGAGGCTGCGGGGCACAATGCGTTGCGGGTTGCGGTCAGCGTCGGCCGTTCCCGGCGCCGGTATCTTCACCAGGTTCGAGGTCAGTTCGCTGGCCGGGCACGCTGCCGGAAGGGGATGTCCGAGGGTGGCCTTCACGCCATCGCAGGCCAGGCCCGCCTCGAACTCCTCATCGGCGTCGAGACTGGCGAGGCTCACGGCCGGCTGGCCATTCAGCATGGTCGACGTGGGATTCGCCGGCGTGCCGCAGGGGCTGTTGGGATCGTTGGCGAAGGTCTGATAGCAGGGAACCGCGCCGGCGACCTCGCCCGAGTCGTACCGCCAGTTCAGGCTGTACCAGGGGCTGTGTTTGCCTGGGATCTGATACTGCGCGTGGGTCGTCTCGTTGAAGCGCTCGTCGTGATCGATGCGGAAGGGATAGCCGGTCTGGCCGACGGTCGCGCCCGCGCCACCCACCTGCGGCGGGAAGAACCGCGCCGCCACCGACGACATGACCACGTAGCCGCTGACGCCGGGCACCGGCGTGAGATTGGCGCGCGCCGCGAAGCCGGGGATCTTCGAGTTGTGCCACTCGATGGGGAACGTGATGGGCGTATTGCCGAGCACGCTGAAGTCGTAGGCATTGTTGGTGTACTTCCAGATGTACTCGCCGCTGACGACGAAGTGCTTGCCGGCTACCTGCTGCAGGCCTGCGTGATACTCGTTGCGGTAGCCCGGCGAGAGCGATCCGGCACTGCCTGCCTGACAGAGCAGCAGCGGATTGACCACTGCGTTGAGGCATCCGCGGCTCGACAGCACCAGGTTCTCGTTGAACGGCGTCTCCAGCGTGCGAGCGTAGGAGGCGCGCAGCACGGTATTCGTTCGCTTGATGCTGTACGATCCGCCCAGCCGCGGCTCGGCCTGGGTGGCGTCGCTCAGGCCGTTGTAGATGTCGCCGCGAATGCCGACGTTGAAGAGCCAGTTGCCCTTCGTGATCTGGTCTTCGAGGTAGAGCGCCAGTTCTTTCACATCGGTGTGGCCGAGGAATTCGTAGTACGAGCCGCCACGTGTCAGGTCGTAGGGATAGAGCGTGGTGCAGGGCGCAGCGGTGGGAACGCCCGCGGTCATGCAGCCCAGCGAATCAAGATACGTCGGGGAGACGATGCCGAGCGCGTCGCTCTCGCTCAAAAACGTCTGTTGGTACTGTGCGCCCAGCTTCAGGTTGTTCACGCCCTTCACGTACGAAATGTCGGAGTGCAGGCCGGCGTTGGCGAGGCTGCGATCCTGCCCGATGCTCTGCTGCTGCACCGGTCCCAGATCGGCCAGCGGATCGCTGCTCGGATAGTAGTGGTAGTTATCCTTGCGCAGATACGCGCCCAGATTCCACACCGAGGCCGGGCTCAGGACCAGCGTGTAGCTCGGAGCGATGTCGAAGGTGCCGATCCTGGAGCGCTGGTCGGTCTGCCCGGCGACGGGCGCGCCGGCAACGTTCACGCCGCCGGCGTTCAGGTTGTCGTAAGTATTCGGCGTCTGGAACCACGAGCGCGAGTAGTTCAGGTTGAGATGAAGCGAATTCGCCGCATTGACGGTGTAGTCCGCGCGGTCGAAGAAGTTCTCCTCATTTCCCTTGTCGTGGAAGGTGACGAACTCGGGCCCATCGAGAAAGCGGCCGGTGTTCTGGCCGTCGACGGAGAGGAAGTTGCCCCAGTTCTGCTTGCCGTAACCGAGGTCGAAGCCGCCCGTCGCGGTGCCGAAGGTTCCGTAGGAGGTGTGGATGGAGCCGGTGGGCTTCGTGTCGCCCTGGCCCGAGCGCGTGGTTACCTGGATGACGAGGCTGGTTTTGTCGCCGTATTCGGCCGGCGGCGCGCCTTCAATCACCTGCATCGACTGCACGGCGGTATCGGGCAGCTGGTTGGAGAAGGCCTTGCTCTGCTGATCGGTAATGGCCTGCCCGTCGACGCTGAAAGAATTCTCGGCGTGATCGCCGAGGCCGTGGAACATCCCGTTGGAGTCGGCGGTAACGCCCGGCGTGGAGAGCGTAACCAGCGAGCTGAGCCCCGACGAGGTGCTTTCGAGGGGAATCTCAGCAAAGCCCTGGCGGTCGATGGAGGTATCCATGCCGGCGTCGTTGTTGACCAGGTCCTGACCGGTCACTTCCACGGTCTCCGCGGTGGTGCCCAGGCTGAGAGTCACGGGGACATTGACCGGCGTCGATGACTCCAGATGGACGTCCTGGCCAAACCCGCTGAATCCCTTGGACTCGACCGTCATGTGGTACGCGTTATACGGCACGTTGTTGAACTGGAAATGTCCGGCGTTGTCGGTGGTTGCGGTTCGCTCGAACTGGCTGACGGGGTTCTGGATCTTCACCGTGGCCCCGGGGACGACGGCGCCCGTGGGATCGGCAACGGTTCCGAAGATGGTTCCGGATGCAGCGCCCGCCTGCTCGGCATAGGGCAGCGCCCATACCGTCCCAGCCAAAATAACCAATGCAAGAAAAACAGCACAGCGGCGCAGCGATGCGCGCATACACTCTCCTCACTTCTTCTGAATGCCCAGGCCTGAAAAGGAACTACGCAGCGAGGAAGGAAACCGGAGGGGGACGGCTGGCGAGCCGGAAATGAACGGCATCCCGGGCGCGAGCGATGGTTCGCGGGGCGTAAAGGGGTTCGACGGAGAAACAGGTAAGGTGAATCGCGATGGTCGCGGTCACCTGCGCCACGCTGTGCACGGTAAGGCACAGGGCGCAGTCGTGATCGGCCTGCGCGTCGGCGTGGAAGTGCGCCGCCTGGATCATCCCGCTCATGAGGACGAGCGCGATGCAGAGGCCTGCGATCATGAGACCGCGGGAAATGCGCAAATTGGCCAACTCGCGGCGCATGTTACTTCCTTTGACTATAGATGCAGCTGCAGGCGAGCGGCAAACCCGCGGAGGGCGCAAAACCGCATGCTCGCGCCGCCACACCTTTTCGTTGCGCAGGGAAGGCGGCTCAGGTATGAATGGGGACAACCTACCGTTCCGATAGAAAGCCGTTTTCGTATGCGTGCCCGCCTGCTCTCGCGCTCCTTTCTGCCGTTTCACGTCTTCTTCGCTCTGCTTGCTGTTTTCTGCGCCGTTCCCGTTAGGGCGCAAACGCCTGCGCCGTGGGAAACTCCGGGGCTCGTCGGCGATCCCGACGCAATCCGCACGGCGGCCTCGGCCATCACGGCAGATAAGAACGCCTCGATTACGGTGCTGCTGGAAGACACGAAGATCACGTTCGACGCGGAGAAGCGCGCGACTGTCGTATCTCACCTGGTGTATCGCGTGGAAGATCAGCGCGGCGCTGAGGGATGGGACGCAATCTCAGCCGAGTGGCAGCCGTGGTATGAGGAACGGCCGGAGATTCGCGCGCGCGTGATCGCCGCCGACGGACACGTGTCGCCGCTCGACGCCAAAACCCTCACCGAAGGCCCCGCGCGCGAGCAGGAAGAGGACACCTACGTTGACGATCGCGTGCTGAAAGGGCCGCTGCCGGGCGTCGCGGTGGGAGCGATCGTGGAGCAGGAGATCGTCCAGGCCAATCACCAGCCCTTCTTCGCTCCCGGCATCGACTACAGCATCCGCTTCGGGCGCGAAGTGCCGGTGATGCACACGCGCCTCACCCTGGTGGCGCCGGAAGGGATGCCGCTGCACTACAAAACGCGGCTGCTGCC